>JAKSCG010000005.1 GCA_022360715.1 Halanaerobiales bacterium | reverse complement strand
TCGATCTTACCCAGACTATCACCACCTACAATAACTAATAACATAACACTCCTCCCCTGGTTAATCTTCTACTCAGATGATTTTGCGAGAATGGCTTAAGATCTCATGTTCAACCGCGATAACATGAGCAAAGTTATCTATTTGCTGTCCCTTCATATTTTCCAGCAAATCAGCAAAATTGAGTTGATTAAAACATTCTACCACTAAGGGACAAAACTGCTCATTAACATGATCATTGATCTCCGAATAAGCCTGGTCATAGTTTAAGGCCTTCCGATAGGGCCGATCAGATGTCATCGCATCAAAGGCATCAGCCACGGCAATAATCCTTGCCTCCAGTGGGATTACTTTACCCTTTAAACCCTTCGGATATCCCAACCCGTCATACCGTTCATGATGATGTAAGATTATCCGTGATACCTTTTTAAACAGCGGTAATCGCTCCAGAATATTATAGGCAAACTCCGGGTGTTTTTGCACTTCTTTTAACTCACTGCGCTTTAATCTCCCCGGTTTATTTAATATCTGATCAGAAATAGCTATTTTCCCAATATCATGTAGATAGGCTGCCATTTGAATCCGTTCAACTACCCCTTGGTTTAAACCCATCTTTTCAGCAATCTTGACTGCTACTTCCGAAACCCTGGCCGAATGATTAAAGGTCTTGTTAGCCCCGGCGTTGACAATCAGCATTAAAGCTTCAATAAAACGATCAATGTTATTTTGCATGGTTACCATAATCCTTTATTTCTCCCGTTTTTGATCTTCATGTTTGGAATCCGGCTGACTTTTCAAGTGATTTGACTCACATGAGCTATTACCACAACCGCCTTCTCCTTTAAACTGCTGTTTGATTCTTCTGCCCAGGTACCATAATGCAAAAACACCGACCAGTACTAAAATTAATTCACCCATAAGTTTCACCCCCGCTGCCGGTAGTTCAGTTAGATTGAAAAGGGTTTTTGATATTGAAATTCATTATCAATTAATTTTAAAATAAATAGGCCGGTGGGCCAAACAATTGATAAATATTTATTTAACATAACAATTTTTTCTATTTTTTAATTGAGAACTATTTTCAATACCAATTATATTATAGTTTCTTGGCAGTAATTTGTCAACATAATTTTAAGAAGTTTGGTAAAAAATATAAGAATAACAGTTGATTTAAAAATGATTTTTAACCATTTTATTTAGTTTTTCCATAAAATCGAAAATAAGATCTAACTGCTCATTATTTAAAGCGGATAAATATTGATAAACAGGGTAGTCATTTTTTAAATGGAAAGCTTCATGGGCTTGATACGCCGTCTCACCCTTTGCGGTCAAATATAAGCAAGTCAGTTTTTTATTGGTGGTATCATCTTCTTTACGGACAAACCCATTCCGGGCCAGTTTGATCACGGTTTTTGATACCACTGCCCGTGTAACATTAAAGTATCTCGCCATTTCTGAAACATAAATTCCGGGATTGTCACCGATAACTTTAATCATATGAATTTCTCCCCGGTAAAAAACCAGTTCATCGCCAAAATCTAATTCAGCTCTTTTCCCGTTGGCCACTACTTCAATTAAATTTAAAAAACTTCCCATAATTCTTCTTGTTTTTTCTCTCATGAGCCAATTATATATAAGCAACCAAGCTTTTTCAAGTCTTGATGTAAAAATCACCGACCAAATTGTCCATTATACCGGCGACCGCAGCTCGATCCAGCAATTTAAAGCCACCGTCCGCTAAAGCATCATCGATCGTTTGCTTATTTAATAAGAGATCAAGGCCGGTCAAATGACTGGATAGCCAGCCGACAATTGCTTCACGGGGCGCGGTATAATCCTGATTAACCTGATGAACAATCAGATGGAGATAACCATCCGCCCGCAAGGCTCTTTGTAATTTCTTGACCAGGTCAACCAGCTTATCTTTGGCAAAATTAAGAATACCGGAAGCAATGATCAAATCGTAATTAGCTCCCAGGTCATCAACAGTAAAATCCCCTGCTAAAACGGTAACCCGCTCCGCCAGTCCCTTAACGGCAACTAACTCTTCCGGTAAGCGGACTACGGTTGGGTGTTCGAAGATCACAGCTGTCGCCGCCGGATAGTTTTTAAGCAATTCCAGCGCCATAATTCCTGAGCCTCCTCCTAAATCAAGCAATTTAAAGGAATCTTTTTTCCCAAACAACAGCTTAACCGCTTTTAGCAATGACTGAATCCTTCCCGTATACATTTCGTTAATCGAAACCCGGGCCAGTTTATAAAAATCATAGAACTCCACTCCCTGGTTGTTCTGAACTATCTCTTCATCCGGTCCGTTTCTTACCAACTCTTCCACCCGGGCCAGGGAAGTCATCTCTTCCCGAAATAAGATATATTCCCCTAAATAAAGCCGCTGATTTTTATTCAAATAAGAATTAACTGCCGGTTTATTTTTATAGCAATCACCCTCTTTCTCTAGCAAATCAATCGCAACTAAACTATTTAAGAAAAGTTTTAGATTCCTTTCGTTAAAACCGGTTTTGCTGCTTATTACTGCCGGACTGGTGAAATCTGCTAAATATGAAAATATCTCCAGTTTAATTCCGACAAATAAGAGTTGGGCCTCTTGATAATTCTGGACCATCTGATAAAAACCCGGCAATGAAATTGTCAAACTTATCCCTCCCGCTCATTATCCAAATAACTTTTGGTTAAAGATATTAAAATAAGTTGGGGAGAGTTGATAGGTCTGGGCTAAATTCTTCTGATTAACAATTTCCCTGGTCTCCCCGTAAAGATAATCATGCTTTCCCCTTAACAGTAATGACTTTTGACTATATTGCAGGGCATTAATCGGATGATGGGTGTTGATCACACAGCCAATCTTTTCTTCAGCCACCAGCTTAGACAGGGTTTCAAATATTTTGAGCTGATTAGCCAGATCTAAATTTAATTCCGGCTCATCCAAGACCAATAACTCGGGTCCGGCTACCAGGGCTCGGGCAATCAAAATCAACTGAGTTTCTCCTCCGCTTAATTGATTGATCTCTCGGCGGAGTAGATGTTGTAAATTAAACCCTTTCAGCACCTGTTCGACCTGGCAATAATCCTCTTTTTGCGGTTGGGAAAAGAAATTAATATAAGGATTGCGACCCATCAGCACTAATTCTTCCACCGTATAAGAAAAAGGGAAGCTTTTAAGCTGTGGTACATAGCCAATTTTTTTTGATAATTGATTCCGGGAATAACCCTTAATCGAATTACCATCAATTAAGCTTTCACCCTTACTCCAGGACAGAAAACCCAACATACATTTAACGAGGGTAGTTTTCCCTACTCCATTCGGACCCAGGATCGCCAGCATCTCTCCTGTCTGTACTGTCAGGTTGATATCCTGCAAAAGCACTAGCTCCTGATAACTAAAACAACCCTGCTCAACTCGAAAGATCATCGCCAATTTCCCCCTGTTTTTTTGAGCAATAAGGCAAAAACCGGTGCACCAATTAATGCCGTTAAGATCGACAATGGTATCTCCGCACTGGTTAATAACCGGGCAATATTATCAATCAACAACAAATAGATTCCTCCGATGATAATAGCGACCGGAACTAATCGTTGATGGTTCGTTCCGACGAGCATCCTCCCCAGATGGGGGGTAATCAAGCCGACCCAGCCAATCGTCCCACACATTGAGACCGATATAGCTGAAATCACGGTCGCAGCAATAATCACCAATCCCCGCTCAAGCTTGACATTTAACCCTAAAGACTCAGCTTCTTCATCAGATAAAGTCAGTAGATTTAGTTTCCAGCGCAACAAAAAAAGTAATAAAATCGCCAGTATGATCGGGAAAGAAGCCATTTTTACATCATCCATTTTAATCCCGGACAGACTCCCCATTAGCCAATAAATAATTGAGGGTAATTCTGTATCTACATCGACATTATATTGAAGCAGTGATAATAAAGAGGTAAAGACAGCACTAACAATGATTCCGGCTAAGACTAACATAATCACCGTATTGGAGCGATTGCTCTGGCCCAGGAGATAAGTCAATAATACTGCTACCATCCCCCCGCCAAAAGCCAGCAGCTGGATCAAAATCGGATCGTTGAAGAGCAATATACCCAGGGATACCCCAAAACTTGCTCCGGCTGATACACCTAAAACCCGCGGCGAGACCAATGGATTTTTAAAGACAGCCTGCATCCCTACACCGGCTACGGCCAGACCACTACCGATCAGGATAGCCATAATAATTCTGGGCAATCGGATCGAAAAGAGAACAAAAGCCGAAATATCGTCTTCCGGAAGTTGACTAAACAGGGCACTCCTTACCAATCGAATTACATCTCTGAACGGTAGCTCATATTTTCCAATTGTTAGTGAAATAAGCGCCAGTAAAATTAAGGATAAAACCAATAACCAATAATATCCCTTATGACGCCATTTATTCATTACCCTCTTCACTTTCTTGCTTTGGTCCCAAAATAGATCTTATCATTTGCTCAGATAAGGTGAGCTGATAATGGTTTTGATAATAAGAACGGAGTTGCTCCTTAAATAATTCTGCTGGAAAAAGGGTCGGGTAATTCTTGGTAACCATCCATTGCACCATTAAAGGAGAATCGGCACAAGGTGCTGCCCAGGAAAACATCCCCTTGGGAACGTCATAGACCTTTTGTTCCTGGACAGCCTTGACCATCGCCCAGCTCTGCCCCCTAATTCCATTGATGTAATTTGTCGCAGGTTCACCCATAAAAATATAGATAATATCGGGGTTCCATTGATAGATCTGTTCCATACTCACCTCTTTTTCCCCGCTAAGATCATCTGCTACATTGACTAGACCGCTCATCTCTAACCAATAATCCCCATAAGTATTATTCCCGCTGACCATTACTTTGCCCCCGCTGTTGTTAAAAATGAGCATACCTTTCAGTTTATTTTCCGGGAGTATGCCGGAAAACTGGGCCAATCTTTGATTTAACTCCTCCCACTCCTTTTCAATACTGTAGTTGGCTTCTGTGGCAAAGACCTCAGCCATTAGTCTTTCCCAGGCAACAGTAACTGTAAGTGGGTTTCTGTCCTTTCTTTTCATAAAATCTACCATCGGAATTTGTAAAAGCTCCAGCTTTTTGCTCTGTTGTTGCCCATAGTAAAAAATAATATCGGGTTCAAGCTTAAGAATTGCTTCTATGTCGACATTAAATCCTTTAACAAAGGTTGTATTCAGGTCTTGTAGATTAGGAAAGGCTTGCTTTAGGAGCAACGGATTAGCATTTGAGATTGTCCGGGGGTGAACAGCCACAACTTTTCCGGGATCATTTAACACACTAAAAAAAATTGATGTAATCGGCGGAGAGATAATTACCACCCGCTTTAACTCCTCAGCCGGGGGCAACTTAACCCGATTGCCGTTTAAATCGACTATTTCCCTGGCCATTGTTTCTCCCTGTCCCCCCACCAAACCAATTAACAACACGCTTAAAATAAGTAATAATATAGTTTTTCGATTAATCAATCTCCCCAACTCCTTTGTATGCCTGGCATACATTTGATGAAAATATGATAGTGATTCTCATTTTCGAGTATATCATAAGACACTTTTTCTGTAAAGTAATTTTTTCAAACACTTTATCGTGACAATAAGCGCCAATTGCTTGTACATAACAAAAAAGACTGTAAAATAGTTGACAAAGTGGCGACATTATCATATACTTAAACCGATATATGAATAGTTGATCATATATTGATTAAACTTAGGGGGGACATTATGTATGGAAGAAATAGCCTTAACTAAAGCCGGGAAAAAAGAAACATTTTTACTGGAGGATTTAAGTTGCTCCTATTGCGCTTCCCAAATTGAAGCAGCAGTCCAAGAATTACCGCAGGTAGAACAAGCCAGCTTAAATTTTGCCGCCGGGAAAATTACTGTGGTCACGACCCAAACTGAGCAAAGTCTGCTTGGGAGGGTACAGCAGCTAGTCGGTGCGATTGAACCTGCAGTAAAGGTGCTCCCACCATTGGCTCCAAGTAAAAAAACAACTGCTAACAGCGAAAAAGGGAATCGGACTGAACTCTGGCGTTTGGCTGTCGGCACTTTATTTTTCATCCTGGGTATTATCTTTTATGAGCTACCGGCCTTTAGTGGTAAATATCCGGTTTATTTAGAATGGCTTCTTTTTGGAGTCAGTTATCTGATAATTGGTGGTCCGGTAGTTGTAGGAGCCTTCCGTAATATTATACGGGGACAGGTCTTTGATGAACAG
This sequence comes from Halanaerobiales bacterium, assembly GCA_022360715.1. Taxonomy (GTDB): domain Bacteria; phylum Bacillota; class Halanaerobiia; order Halanaerobiales; family DTU029; genus JAKSCG01. Next base: position 3,282 of record JAKSCG010000005.1, on the reverse strand, counting down.
TTTTTAATGACAATTGCTACCCTGGGAGCATTTATTATTGCTGAATACTCCGAGGGAGTAGGAGTTATGCTTTTTTATATGATCGGAGAGATGTTTCAGAATAAGGCGGTGGACCGTTCCCGTCGTTCAATCAAAGAATTGATGAATATTAGACCTGATTACGCTAATATGAAGAAAGGCGATCTAATTGAGATTGTTGACCCCACAATTGTAAAAAAAGGGGACCTGATTGTGGTTAAACCAGGGGAAAAGATACCCCTGGACGGTGAGGTAGTTGAAGGAAAGGCCATGCTTGATACATCGGCCTTGACTGGCGAGTCCGTTCCCCGCCAGGTCGAGCCGGGCGATGCTGTTTTAAGTGGAGTAATTAATCAAGATGGCTTGCTCACGATCAAGGTGGTCAAGGAATATAATCAATCTACAGTAGCCAGGATTCTCGAGCTGGTAGAGAATGCAGCTGCTCATAAAGCCCCAACCGAACAGTTTATTACCAAATTTGCCCGTTACTATACCCCACTGGTGGTTTATGCCGCCCTGGCGATCGCAATTATTCCACCCCTCTTTGTTCCGGGGGCAATCTTTGTCGACTGGCTTTACCGGGCCCTGATCTTCCTGGTGGTCTCCTGTCCCTGTGCGTTGGTCATATCGATCCCCTTGGGATTTTTTGGTGGAATCGGTCGTGCTTCCCGGCAAGGGATTCTGGTCAAAGGCGGAAACTATCTGGAAGCCTTAAATCAGGTTAAGACCATAGTTTTTGATAAAACCGGAACTCTGACCGAGGGTGTCTTTAAAGTAAATCAGATTAAAGGGGTTAACGGCTTTAGCGCAGACGATGTGTTAAGTCATGCCGCCCTGGCTGAAGCCCATTCCAATCACCCCATCGCTAATTCGATTAAAGAGACTTTTTCCGGCGAGATAGAGATGGAAAAAATTGAATCCTATCAGGAAATAGCCGGACAGGGCATCAAGGTTAATGTTGCCGGTCAGGTTATCTTAGCCGGGAACCAGCAACTACTGGCAGCGGAAGGTATTAAATGTCAACCGGTAGAAGCAGAAGGCAGCATTATTTATCTGGCGATCGGTGGTACTTATGCCGGTTATCTTACAATTGCTGATCAAATAAAACCTGAACTGAGCAGAACAATTGGTAAATTAAAAGTGCTCGGAATCAAAAAATTGACTATGCTGACCGGTGACCGCCAGGAGGTAGCCCGAACAGTTGCCGAAAAAATCGGCCTGGATAGCTTTTATGCCGAACTCCTCCCTCAGCAAAAGGTAAGCAAAGTAGAAGAAATGCTGAATGCTAATGAGCAGGGCCTATTAGCCTTTGTCGGAGATGGGATTAATGATGCCCCGGTGCTGGCCCGTTCTGACCTGGGGATTGCAATGGGGGCACTGGGTTCTGATGCAGCGATCGAAGCAGCTGATCTTGTACTGATGACCGATGAACCGGCTAAACTGGTTACGGCAATTGAAACTGCCCGTAAGACCAAGGCGATTGTCTGGCAGAATATTGTGCTGGCCCTCGGTGTCAAAGGAATAGTTATCTTAATGGGGGCCTTCGGTATCGCCACGATGTGGGAAGCTGTCTTTGCCGATGTCGGAGTAGCCTTGCTGGCTATTATTAATTCGATGAGAATTATCAAAAATTAAACCAACAAGCCAGTCAATTAAGATTTGTAAGAGCAGCCCCTAATTATATTGGTAATTTGGGGCTCTTCCCTGCTTTGATTACGATGATATTTTTCGACTAAACCGGTGATACAAGATCATTATTAAGAGCAGAATGTAGAGCAAACCGACCAGGAGATATCCCCAGTATGGCATCAAGCCAAATGAAGGATTACTCAACTTATTAATCGCCATCGCCGGCCAATAACCCGGGATAACTCCGGCCAGTAAACTATACCTTTCCGGAACATAAAAGGCCAGCGCCGGTAATAAGATCATAAAGCCGGTGCCCTTTACCAGGGCAAAGCCTTCCACCCTGTTCTTGGCAAAACTATTGATCATAAGCATTGATAATGGTGCCGACAGGGCCATTAAACTATTAATCATTACAGACTCCCCCAGACCAATTGTCACTAAATTAATATACCAGGTAATCAACACACCGGTTGCAATTGAGACAATTACAAAAAACAATACTTTAGCCCCGAGGTAATTGGAGAGTTTCAACGGGGTCACCCGGATCGCCTGTAAAACATTTTCTTCTCGTTCATCCAAGAGAGTGAACGCGGCCAATGAGCCATAAATATAGGGGTTAGCCAGAATAAAAAAGACTAAAATAGCCGGATAATGTTCACTCAAATCGAGATTTTCAAGAAAAGCTTCCCTTAAAAAGGGTATCAGGTACTTTCCCACAACTGCCAAAATCAGCGGATATACCGACAAAATAAGTAAGAGATTGTCTTTCCCGATCCTTTTGGTTTGAGTCCAAATTAAACTCCGATACTTACCCATCAATATCACTACTCCTCCCAATAATTTTCCGGTTGAATTTAATGATCGCAGCCCGATACAATAAAAGGATCACAAGTGAATTATAGCCAATCGCATAAAGCAAATCATACCAGGGTTTAGCAGTAAAAATTGCCTGAAGTAGAATCACCATCCCTTGGGAAGGAATCAGATAGATAAGGCCTTGTAATGGCGCTAATGCTTCGATCTCAAATATCCAGAGCAAGGGGAGATTGGATAAGGCAAAAATGATCCCCAACGGGAAGAGGAAATCAGTAAAATTCTTAAAATAGGTGCTCAGGACAAACCCACCCAGTATATAAGCAACAGCGATGATTATAATCGCTAACAGCATCAATAGGTAGTTAACCGGCATATTCTTTAACAGCGATACAACTATTACGACAATTGATGATACGGCAACCACATAAATCGTTAAAGAAATTACTTTGGATTGAAGATACTGATTAGTTGTCAGCGGGGTAACCACTACTGCATGGATCGACCCCTGACCCCTTTCAAAAAATAAAATTGCGGCCATAAACATCATGCCCATTGTTGATAAATCTGAAAGTAAGACGATTGGCAAAACATATTGCATTGACTCAGCCGGAAATAGACTGATGATCACAATATATACGCCCGATAAAACAATTCCGGCCAGATAAAGGCCGTTATTGAGTTGAAATCTCATATCCCACTTAATCGTACTGAGCAATTTATTCATAATTAAGCCAGTCTCCTTCCGGTGACTTTGATGAAGACATCTTCCAGCGTTGTCTCCTGGGAGTGTAAAGTCCTGATTTGATAGGATTTCAAAAT
>JAKSCG010000230.1 GCA_022360715.1 Halanaerobiales bacterium | reverse complement strand
CTGCCCCATCGGAAAACTTGATCCCTTGTTTGAGATGAAAAGTATAGACCAGTCCATCTGATGAAATATTCCATGACTCGGCTAGCCCGGGAATAATTTGCCCATCCTGATAATTGACCAGGGTTTCGTAAAAATTAGCCAAATAAGTGGCAAACCTGTAATTTTTGCTATTGGCTGGTGTCATCACTGTTAAAAACTGTTCAAAACGCCAGCTTTCGCCCAAAGTAATCTCTTTAATATCATCGGTCGGATTATTTATTGCTGCCCTGTCCTGGGAGCAGCCTACAGTTAATGCTAAAATCATTAGTACTGCCATCCCTAAAAATATCTTTTTTTTCATTATATACCTCCATTTGTCTTTCAAGTTATATTTTTACCTGTCGGTGCCCCGGTGTGCGCGGGGGCAAAGACCTAATTAACACCTTAGAATAATCATGTTTAAATTCAGTCAATGAGCTAATATTTTCGAGCTGTTCGACAATTTTTCCATCCTTCATAATCAATATGTTCCGGGCCATATACATTGCCACATCAATATCATGGGTGATAAAAAGATAGGAACTCCCACTCTCATCCCTTAACCTTAATAATAAATCCAGGATTTTCTTTCTTACGGTCACATCCAGGCCACTGACCGCTTCATCAAAGACAATAAACTTGGGATTAATACTAATTGCTCTGGCGATCGTGACCCGTTTTTGTTGTCCGCCACTGAGTTGATGGGGTAATCGATCGAGCACTGCTAAAGGTAGTTCTACCTTGCTAATTAAGGCCTCCACCCTTCTTTTCTCTTCTTTTTTACTGATCTTGAGAAAGTTTCGAAGCGGTTCGGCAATACTATCATAGATCTTTAAACTGGGATCAAGTGAACTTTGTCCGTCCTGCATCACCATTTGTATATCCGCCCTTTTGTTCCGCAACTCTCTTGTGCTCATTTTAGCTAAATCCAGCTGATCAATCTTAATTTGCCCACTGGTCGGTTTTTCGATATATAACAGTAAACGGGCTAAAGTGCTTTTTCCGCTTCCGCTTTCTCCGACCAGTGAATAACTCTTCTTTTCTTCCAGTATAAATGAAACATCATCAACTGCCTTGACGATTGTTTTCCTTCCTTTTTTATCTCGACAAGTGTATTGTTTGGCCAGGTTCTTTACACTAAGCATAATTGCTCCTCATCGACTAAAAACCTGGACTGGAGCAACTCTTTGGTATACTCAGTCTTAGGGTTATAAAAGATTTGGTAGACACTACCCTGCTCAATAATCTCTCCCGCTTTCATTACCAGCACATCATCAGCTACCTGGGCAATCACCCCGAAATCGTGGGTTACTACCAGTAAACCAATTCCAATGTCCCGCATTCTTTGAAATTGTTCCAGGATGATCGCCTGATTTTTAACATCAAGAGCTGTTGTAGCCTCATCAGCGATAATTATAGACGGTTCAAGCATCAGTGCGATCGCGATCATAACCCGTTGTAACATACCACCACTCAATGTATGGGGATAGCTGTTCATAATCTCAGCCACCCGTTGCAGATTCATCTCTTCCAGGGCACTGCTTCCCAGTGCATAGGCCTGCTTTTTCGTTAATTCGGTATGAGCTTTAATTGTCTCAACAATATGTTGGCCAATTTTCATCATAGGATTAAAAGCAGTCATCGGGTTTTGCATGATCATGGAGATATCTTTACCAATCACTGCCCTGCTCTGTTTTTCACTCATAGTGAGGATATTATTACCGTCCAGCTTTATACTACCGCTTACCTTAAATACTTTTTCATTCAGGAGTTTAATGATTGCCTTGCAGGTTAGTGTTTTTCCGCTGCCACTTTCACCAACAATCCCTAATATTTTACCTTTCCGGACATCAAAAGAAAGATTCTGGACAAGTGGATTTTTATTTCCGACTAAACTAATATTTAAATCCTTGATTTCTAAACTATTCTTCATCTGCTAGACCTCCTCCGGTGAGATAATATCCCGCAGTGCTTCACCAAATAAATTAAATCCGGTTGCGGTAAATAGAATAAAAAGACCCGGATAGACCAGTAATAAGGGATGGGAATATAAATATGCTTTACCACTGCTGAGCATTGCCCCCCATTCCGGCACACCGGCGGTAATACCCAGGCCAAGAAAGGAAAAGCCCGAAATCATCAAAATCATGCCGGCAATACCGGTACTGAAATAGACCAGCAATGCCGGTAATATATTGGGAATAATATGTCGGGTAATGATTTTAAGATCACTGCAACCGGCAATTTTGGCGGCCATGATGTATCCTTGCTTTCTTTCCAAAAGAACGTAACTCCTGACTACTTTGGCAAACCACACCCACATCGAAAAGACCACAGCGATCATAATATTTAAAATACCCTGCCCCAGTGCCCCAACTAAAGATAAAACTACCAACAGGGGTGGGAAGGACATAAATATATCACTGACTACCACAAAAAGCTGATCAAATCTTCCCCCGAGATAAGGCGGTATTGTACCGATCAAAAGACTAATCACTGCTAAAACCAAGAGTACCGGGACAGCGATTCCCAGGGAGTATCTGGCTCCATAAATTAGCCTGGAAAAGATGCATCGTCCTAACTGGTCTGTCCCTAAAGGATATTCTAAACTGGCTCCTGTAAATTTTTTAGCCGGATTAATCTCTTCGGGTTGATTGGGAGCGAGCCAGGGGGCAAAAATGGCAATAAAAACAACGATCAAAATTATTAATAAGCCGGCCACCGCCTGTTTGCTCTTGAAGACCTTTTTAAGCATTAAAACTCCCCCTTTTCGTTAAGCATTTTGGGGTTAATCATACTATTTACCAGATCAGCTAACAAATTAAAGAAAACAAAGAGCACCGCGATAACTAAAACACAACCGTTGATTGTCGGTAGGTCTCGGCCAATGATCGCATTGACCAGATGACTACCAATTCCCGGCCAGGAAAAAACCGTCTCGACAATGGCACTTCCGGCGATCATATATCCCAAATATTGACAAAAAACAGTAATCATCGGCGGTAACGAATTTTTTAAAATATGTTGCCAAATGATCCTGCTGTTGGAAATGCCTCTGGCTTTAGCATATATTACAAAGTCTTTATTCATATTAGCCAGGATTGTCGCTCTTAAAAGCCTGATCGAAGATGCGGCCATCGGAATAGCAATAGTAAAAGAAGGCAGGATTAAACTTTTAAAATTCCCGTAATCGACTACCTTAAAAAATGGTAACATGATCGCAAAAGCCACCAGCAAAATAAAGCCTAACCAAAAGTTGGGAATTGAAATACCAAAAATAGTTATCATTCTCAGTGTATGATCAAAAAAACTACCTTTTTTCAGCGCTGACAAGATACTAAGCGGGACGGTTATTATAATTATCCATAAAGAAGCCAGGCCGACAATTAAGAAAGTAGCCGGTAATTTTTCAGCCAGATCGGCTGCAACCGGATTTCTGGTTAAAAGAGAAATTCCCAGCTCACCCCGGAGTGCTCCCCACAACCAGTTAAGATATTGCTGATATATCGGTAAATTTAATCCCATTTCCTTTCTTATTTCCTCAATTTGCTTGGGAGTAGGACTGAGCATACTCCGTCTGGCTAAGGCCTCAGCCGGATCAACCGAAGATATATTTGAAAAGATAAAGGAAAGCATCGTTACCCCGATTAAGACTATAATTAGGCTGAATAGCCTGTTTCTAATATATCCTAGCAACTATTAACACCTCATTCGAACACATATTTTCTGTCCTAAAAACGAAAGCAGGACTCTTCAACGCCTCGTCACAGGACTTTTCTCCTTTTCAATAATAAATAGATAAAGAAGGGCGCGCCAATCGCCGAAGTAATGATCCCGATCGGTATTTCAATCGGGGCAATGATTGTCCGGGCGATCGTATCGCTGAACAATAAAAAAATAGCCCCGCCCAACGAACTCAAAGGCAGTAAATAACGATAATCATTACCGATTAACAACCGCAGTATATGCGGTATTACCAGGCCAACAAAGCCAATAATACCACCATAGGCCACCGAGATAGCAACAATCAGGGTCGAAATCCCGAGGATAATTTTTTTTATTAACTCCACATCAACACCTAGATAGTAAGCCTCTTCTTCCCCGGTTAAAAACATGTTTAAATCGCGGGCCCGCCAGTTTAAAATCAAAATTCCTAAAATAATGGG
>JAKSCG010000165.1 GCA_022360715.1 Halanaerobiales bacterium | reverse complement strand
CTACCCGTTGGAACTTTTCTTAAACGACTGTTGAAATCCGTTTCCGGCCAACTTGTATCTTCAGATGTAAAGTTTCCATACTCTCCATCAGCTCCGGCATTGTTTTCATATGAGCCATATGGTTGGTCTTGCTCATTTTTACCATCTACGGTGAAGGTTATAGTGTTGTCAAGTTCGGTACTTGCATTGGGCAAGTAATTGGTAACTTTTTCTGATTTATCCCAGCCCCAGCTTTCCCAGGTAAACAAGTCACAGTAAACTCCAATTTCCCCAATTGTCCATGTTCCTGCAATAGAGACATCACTTACATCCAAATCAATTTGTAGCTTGATTGTCCAGGTAGCTTCCTCCCCGGCTTCTGAAGTAACAAGAATTTGAGCCGTGTTATCAACAGAAAAATCCAAAGTTTGCCCAACTTCTTTATTTGTAGTTGCCTTATATGAAGCTCCCAGTTTGGTAATTTCAATGGCTGATATATCTGCACCATTATCTTCAATCGTGACTGTTACCTGCTTATTACCAGCATCTATTGCTGCGTCTCCAACCTGACCAACGACTTCAAAAGAGTTAATGATGTTGCCTGTTTGTAGAACAGGGTTTTTGGTTAGTTTGTACCACATTGGATTGGACATGTGTGCCAATTCCTCGTAATTCCAGTCGGTATCGCTCCAGTTAAACAGGTTTGCCAAGTAAGGTAATTCTGCTTTCAAAGTAACTTCTCCTGTTTCTGAATTTAATTCCAGATCCATTTCAATCACTTTGTTGTTGCTGTCAGTAATTACAACTTTATTTCTTTCAAAATCGCGCAGCCATGTGCCTGTTCCTTTAGGTATTTTACGGAATCTATCAGTAAAATCCCAGCCTTTTGCTTCGTCAGTGAATTCACCATAAACAGCATCTTCACCGGCGCTATGCTCAAATATCCCGTAAGGGTTCCCTTTTGCATCAGCTCCTTCCACTTCAAAGGTGATTACATTATCCAGTTCAGGTTGAGCTGCCGGTAAATAATTGGTTAGCAGTTCATACTTGTGCCAACCCCAGCTTTCCCAGGTAAACATGTTGCAGTACACTCCCAGTTCTCCAATGTACCATGTGCCTTCCAAATCAGACACAAATGGTTCTAAAGTTACTTCCCAGTCAATAGATTCTCCTGCTCCTGAAACAACTGTAATTGAATTT
>JAKSCG010000009.1 GCA_022360715.1 Halanaerobiales bacterium | reverse complement strand
CACTTTAAACTCTTGTCAATAATGGTTTTATTAAGGGCACCGGATTTTTGATCCGTATGTCAAACTTAGTCTCAACTTATTAGTACTTTATCGCCACTCTTCTGTTATTGAACAGTTATATATAGTACACAATGCTATAAACTTACAAGCCAATCTTTCACAAGAATGATGAGGTCATTAATATCGATTTTTTCATCGCCAGTAAGGTCTGCTTCATTACAAGTGCCGCAATCAGAATCTAACCAGTTTTCAGCTAATCTTGCAAAGTCTACCATATCGACTTTGCATTGCCCGCATATATTACCATTTATTGAACAGTAATCAACCAAGTGAGGTGGCCCATCTAATTCACCACAACTACCACCGTACAATTCAATGGAATTTGCTATTGGAGTTAAAACCCTTCCTGCAAAGCCAGAATAATCAGGTTCATATTCTTTAACCTTAAACACCCTTGCGTCGCAACCATCGGGGAGATATTCAATATTGGCATTATAGCAAAGTGCACTGTTGCTGTGGCCAGGGCATTTGTATTTCCAGACAACCTCCTGGTCTGGTGTGACCTCTAATAAAAGGCCATATATACCAAATGCCATAAGGGTGTTACCATTTTTTAAGCGTTGTGCTCCACTTGAGTCATTTGAATAAATATTGTAATTGTTATCTCCGTTCCACTCCCAGACCAAGGAGTCCGGCCCCCAATGTGTATCTGGCGAACTTATATCAGGATACGATTGGGTGGTTTCATCCCATTGAGAAGCAATTTCACAAGCAGTCGAATACTCCCGTATATTTCTCGATCCGTTATTAAAGATTATTAAATTGCCCGCTCCGGGATAACCATCAGGAATCCAGTTAACAGCATGCTGACTATAGCTTAGGCGTACATCACCTCGTCCATATTCTGCGGTATTTCCCCATCTATATAGCAAATCTCCGCCTTTACCATATCTACCTCCAGAATGGCTTTCGGCAATTTCAGTACCATTTTCAAGGTTTCCAGTGTATTCAATAATTACTATTTCACTTCCGTTTCGAAAGCTTAAGGCAATCTGATTGAGCTTTTCGCTATAGTCGATGCCATTGCCATGATTCCAGTTTAAGGGATAATTGGAAGTTCCTATACGATATAGTTCTGGGTGTTCAGATGCATATTCTTTTGCGATAAGATGGTCCCACAAATGCCATTCCCACACTATTTTGTATCCTCTGATAACACCGTCACTGTCAGGAGTGCCGTCAGGTGCAAATTCCAATATTGATTCAACACTAACCCCTTCATCTAATAGGCCACTAGATAAAAAACCTGCTGCAATGGCTTGTTCGACAGTTTTGTTTTCAACTACCATCGCAAGAATATT
>JAKSCG010000180.1 GCA_022360715.1 Halanaerobiales bacterium | reverse complement strand
CCGTCGAACAATCGCATTATTCTTGATCATCTTTTGAATACCGAGGGCCAGGACCAGAGTCACTATGGCGGGAAGTCCTTCCGGGATAGCTGCTACCGCCAAACTAACTCCGGCCAGTAGCATTTGATAAATCGACTGGCCTTGAACAATCCCGATCAGTACAATCACCAGAGTAATTAAGAGGGTTAAAGTTACCAGCCATTTACCCAAGTGTTTTAAGCGTTTTTGCAGGGGGGTCAATGTTTCCTGCTGGCTTTCTAACAATTCAGCTATTCTGCCCATTTCAGTATCCATCCCTGTATTAACGACTATCGCCTTTGCTCTGCCCCGGTTAACCGTTGTCCCCATAAATAACATGTTTAATTGATTGCTGATCTCCAGACCACGGGCATATAACAGCTGATCTGATTTGTTTACCGGTAACGACTCCCCGGTTAAAAGGGACTCATCTACCTGTAAGCCGCTGGCCGATAAAATCCGGAGATCGGCCGGAACGCGATCCCCTGTTTCCAGAAAAATTACATCACCTGGTACCAGTTCAGTCGCATCAACATCTTCAATTTTACTATTTCTTAATGTCCTGGCTTGTGGAGCAGCCAATTTTTTCAGGGCAGCCAGTGACTTTTCAGCCCGGAATTCCTGAATAAAACCCATGATCCCATTTAAAACAATAATCGCACAGATCGTAATTCCATCGCCAAACTCTCCCATAACAAGGGATAAAAGGGTTGCCACCATTAATACAATAATCATGAAATCCTTAAACTGACTAAAAAAAATTGATAATAAACCTTTGCCATTTTTTTCGGTTATAATATTCAATCCTGAACTAAGCTGCCTGTTTCTGACTTCCCGCGCCGATAATCCCCGTTCGGCCGAAACAGTAAAAAGATCCAATAATTCTTCCTGTTTTAATAGATAATACTCCCTTTCCCCGAACAATTTAACCACCCCTGTGCTCAAAGCTTACTGTCATAATATCTCTATTCGATTTAACAGACAAAAAGAACAATTTAATTGACGCAAATTCAGATATATTCTATACTAAGTAAAGGGGATAACTATAGGTGTTACTTGTTTCAGCCAATCCAAGAGGAGGGGTCAATATGTCAATCGACGGGATTATGCTAGCCGCTATCCGCAAAGATCTATCCGGTCAAATTATCGGAGGAAGAATTGATAAAATATACCAACCAGAAGAAGATTTAATTACTATTACGCTCCGGAAAGGCAATAAAAACTTGCTATTGTTAATCTCGGCCAATGCACGTTATCCTCGAATCCATCTTACTGAACAGAGATTCAGCAATCCGGTTAAACCCCCCGATTTTTGTATGCTGCTGAGGAAATATCTCCTCAGGGCGATTATTACCGGGGTCGAACAACCGGAATTTGAAAGGATCTTAAAGCTTCAGCTCCGGCTTAACGAAAACAACTACAATTTAATGGTAGAAATAATGGGGAAGTATAGTAATATTATCCTGGTCAATCCGGCCGGAACAGTTCTTGATGCGATCAAAAGGATTACAGGCAGCCATAGCCGGGAAAGACAGTTATATCCGGGAATTGCTTATAAATATCCGCCCAAACAGGATAAGTTAAACCCCCTACTAGTCAATAAAGCTGACTTTTTCCGTAAAATACCGGCCTCTTTTGATCAGCCTGCTGCTCAAGCCATTCTGAATCATTTTCGCGGAATCGGCCCCTTGCTGGCTAAAGAGATCATAGCCCGGGCCAATTTTAGTCCGGAAGTCAGCTATGCTCAGTTGACCGAGTATGAGCAAGAACAGATCTGGGAAAGCTTTCAAACCCTCTTTAAGCTGGTTAAGCGAGAAAATTTCCAACCGGCACTGGCCATGGAGCCCCAAGGAGATATTAAATCTATCGCTGCTTTTCCTTTATCCAGTAGTAAGGGAGAAAAGGATCGTATCCTCCCTTTCACCGATACCGGCAATTTATTTGACTATTACTTTCAACACAAGATTTATCAAAATATGTTGAAAAGCAGCAAAAGGCCGCTGCTAAAAACAATCCAGGGCTATCTTCAGAAAAACCGCCAACAGCAATTGAAAGAAAAGGAGAAAAAGAGCAAGGCCAGTAATGCCGAACAGTACAAACGAATCGGGGAGTTAATTACCTTCAACATCTATCGGTTAGAAAAAAGGGCTAAACAGGTAGCGGTTATTGACTATTTTGATCCTGAGCAAAAAACGATCACCATCTCCCTCGATCCCAGACTAACCCCCGCCGAAAATGCCCAAAAACAGTTTAAAAAATATAACAAAGCCCGCAAAAGCATCACCCATATTAAGAAGCAATTGCTTCGTCTCCGTCATGAAGAAAGGTATCTTGAACAGGTCTATCATGATCTGGAACAAAGTGAAAACAAACAGGAATTAGCGGAAATTAAAGCAGAACTAATTGCCGAAGGATATATCCGTGAAAAAAAGAGGGGCAAAGGGAAAAAAGAAGCACCCTTACCCCCCCTTAAATTCCAATCATCAGAAGGTTTTGCCATCCTGGTCGGGAGAAATAACCGCCAAAATGATCATTTAATCAAAAAAATCGCTGCTAAAAATGATCTTTGGTTACATATCAAGGATTTAGCCGGTTCCCATGTGATCATCCGTAACAACAGTGCTCAAGCAATACCAGGCAAAACACTGGAGGAAGCCTCCGTTATCGCTGCCTTTTTCAGTAAAGGTAAAAATGCTAAAAACGTTCCCATTGATTATACCCAGGTCAAAAATGTCCGGAAACAAAAAGGGGCTAAACCAGGACTGGTTTATTATGAAAACTACCAGACAATCTATGCTAATCCTGATCCGGAGACTGTGGAGAAACTCAGAGAATAGAAATATTGTACTCTTCCAACCAAATATTTAACTGGATTAAATAAGCAAAAAGCTGGGGCAAACGCATCAATTGCCCAAACCAGGGTAAATCTAAATCCTGGCTCCAAGCCGTCAACTGTTTAACCTGTTGTTCATTAACAATCTTCAGTAACGGTGCCGAGCGATTGGTCAGAATCTCCCGTAACCAATCCCTGGTTGCCCTAAAATAAGCGGGATTAAACGTTCGCGGATAGGGATTCTTCGGTCGGTTTCTAACTCGCTCGGACAGGATTCCCCGTAATGCTGCCCGGAGGATTCCCTTTCTCTGCTCACCGTAGTTCTTCATCCACCAGGGTATATTCCAGGTATATTCAACTAAACGGTGGTCACAAAATGGCACCCGGATCTCCAGACCGGTATACATACTCATCCGGTCCTTCCGTTCCAGCAGACCGGCCATCCATCTGGTTAAGTTCAAATAAAACATTGCCCTGATCCGGCTTGCCGCTCTATTTTCGCCGGACAAGAGAGGGACCTCGGCCAGGGCTTCTCGATAGCGGTTTTTTATATACTCTTCCGGTTGAACTATTGCAATCACTTCCGGGGAAAACAGCTTCATTCTTTCCGCTAAAAACCTGGTCCAGGGGAAGAACTCTGCCTCCAGGGCTTCTTGTTGATAAAACCAAGGATAACCACCAAAGATCTCATCAGCACATTCACCCGAAACAGCCACCACAAAATCCTTTTTAATCTCGCGGGCAAAGAGATATAGTGATACGTCAATATCGGCCATTCCCGGTAAATCCCTGGCATAAACTGCTGCCGACAGACCTTTGACCAGTTGCTCATTACTAAGTAGTACTTGATGGTGCCGGGAATCGATCGCTTGAGCTACCTGTTCTACCCAATAATGATCGGAATCAGGCTGAAAACTATTACTCCGAAAAAATTGCTCATTTCCTTCATAATCGACAGAATAGGTGTGAAGCTGCGGAAAACCCCTTTCACGTAAGGCGGGACTGGCCACCGCACTGATTGCGCTGGAGTCCAGCCCTCCCGATAAAAGGGTACAGATCGGCATATCCGAGACCAGCTGCCGCTCGACACTATCAACAAATAATTCCCGAACTCTTTCTACCGTATCGGTCAGACAATCCTGATGTGGTTTGCTCACCAGCTTCCAGTATTCTTGCAACGAGATTCCGCCCTGATTATATGTTAAATAATAACCCGGCTTAAGCTCTTCTACCCCGGCAAAAATTCCCCGGCCCGGGGTTCGGCCCGGACCAATGGTAATAATTTCGGCCAGCCCCTCCTGAGTAAGTCGCGGTTCCACCGCGGGATGACCAATAATTGCCTTCAACTCTGAAGCAAAAAGTAGGCCATTTTTCAACCTGGCAAAAAAAAGGGGTTTAACCCCCAGCCTGTCTCTGGCCAGAAAAAGGGACTGCTCTTGTTCATCCCAGACCGCAAAGGCATAAATACCATTCAAATGCTCAAGAGAATCTTCACCCCATTCCAGGTAGGCCATTAATAAAACCTCTGTATCAGAATGCCCCTTAAAAGTATGCCCCTTTTTCAACAGTTTTTCCCTGATCTCCTCAGTATTATAAAGTTCACCATTATAAACCAATACATATTGCTTTCCGGCTAGCTCCCTGATCATCGGTTGCCTTCCCCCGGCCGGGTCAATCACAATCAACCTTCGATGTACCAGACCGGCATTCCTGGAATACCATTCCCCGGCTTCATCAGGACCCCGATGTGACAATACGTCCTTCATTTTCCTTAAAATCCCGATTTTTTCTGTAATATCACCTTGCCAGTCAATCCATCCGGCAATTCCACACATTGCAATCGGCCTCCCTCAATCATATCATCCTATTGATTGATAATTTTAGTCACCACCAATATATTATTCCTGAGGAAGGACAAATGTTAAAAAATACTGGTAAAATGATGAAACAGCCGCTTTAATAAGAGCAGTAAGCCCATTATTCCCAGTGAAAGATAACCGATCCAATCACCCCATTTTTGATATAGGGTCTCTTCTCTACTCAGCGGTATCTGTCCGGTAATCACTGTTTTTTCACGGGAAAAAGCCTTGCTCAGTTCCTGACCTGAAGGTAAAATAATGCCCCCATAGGCATAATTACCGGCCTTAATGATCGTTCGTCTGTTCTCTACCGCCCGAAAGACTGCCGCGGTCCACATCTGTTCCTGTAAATTGCCTTGCCGACACCAGGTCTCATTGGACTGATTAACTACAAAATCGGCCTGTTCAATCTCCATCTTCATCAGAACCGGATGGAGTATTTCCGAACAGATCAATGTTTTCCAGCTAGCAAAAGGGCTAGAAAAGAGCACCGCCTCCTGACCGGCTTTTTGATCAGATAATTGCAAACCAAAGAAGGATGTTAGCAACCGTCCTACCGGCAGATACTCCCCAAAAGGAACCAACCTGATTTTATTATACCTACCCGCTATTTTAAGTTCAGGTGAAATCAAAAAACTGCTGTTATAACGCCGATACTCCTCTTCCCCTTCTTTTATTGCCAGGCTACCCGTTTGAAGATAGCTTGGCAGTCCGGCCAAGTTCTGCCCGAAAAGATCCCGGTAATAGCCATTTCTGATTAAATCAAAAGTAAGGGATGACTCCGGCCAGACAATCAACTCAGCATCCTTTATTTGTCGGGAATGACTCAGCAAATAGTCCATATTGGTTTCAATCCGACTTATCTCCCATTTCAACTCCGGGGTCAAATTTGTTTGGACCAGACCGATTGCAAGCTTTTGACCATCCGGTTGCTGATAATACCCTAGCCGGAAATTACCATAGATAATTACTGCCAGCAATAGTAAAATAACCGGAACAATATACCGGACTTTCTTCTTAAAGAAAAAGCGAGCAAAATAACCGTTAATCAGGACTACCAGAAAAGAGAGCAAAAACAACCCGCCCAGCTCGGCCGCTTGCAAAAGGTGGGGGAACCTAACCTGGGTATAACCCAGATAAGCAAACCCCATATCCGGAATAAGTCGATAGCGCAGGTATTCGACCGCCGTCCAACTTAGTGCTAACCAGAAAGGACTATTGTTGGCATTTTGATCAAAATATAGATAAAGCCAGGCCCAGAGTCCATAAACAGAGCCCAGCAGAATAAATAAAACAACTAATAACAGCACCGATAGTAACCAGGGTAAGCCGCTGTAATTAACCACCGGATAATAAAGCCAGTAAGCGCTTTTTAAAAAGATCGTTATCCCCAGAATTAGACCGATTTTAAAACCTTGCCCAGGTCTTTTCCCATTGACAGCCAGCAAAAAAGGGACCAGTCCAATCCAACTGACAAAAAATAAGCCGGGATAATCAAATGGAATCGTTAATAAAAGTCCAGCTAAAAGTGCCAAGAAATAAGTCAGAACCCCTCACCTCCCGAAAACAGCTTACTCGATCCATTGCTTCAATCCTGCCAGGTCTTTGATATAGATCCGATTATCTTTCATTTCAACGAGTTTTAAACTACGGAATTCACTTAAGGTTCGGCTCACTGTTTCGCGGGTTGTTCCAATATAATCAGCCATCTCCTGGCGGTTTATATCCAAAATAGCCTGCTCGGTCTGAAAATCACCGCTATTATTTAGCAAATCGAGGAGTAAAGTAGCCACCCGCCCTTTGGCATCCCGTTGTCCTAAATCCCTGATCTTACTTTGAGCCCGATATAACTTGCGCGCCATAATCGACAACATCCCCCAGGCAATCTTCGGGTGCTGGTTAAAGTACTTTCGAAATTTTTCACGGGATAAAGCCTCCACCTGTAATTGCTCCATTGCTACCGCGGTCGCCGGATATTCCCCGATCCCGAAAAGAACAACTTCTCCAAAAAGTTCACCCGGTTGAAAAATATCCAGGATCTGTTCATCCCCGGTCGGAGTACTCTTAATCACTTTAACCCTACCCTTTTTTAAGAAAAAAGCTTTATCTCCGACTTCTCCCTCCAAAAAGAGCGTGTCTCCGGAATTAAAACTTTCACTTTCCAGCAAATTGTTTACTTGCTCAAGCTCCAACCGGTCCATTTCAGCAAAAAGGATACATCTTTTTAAAAATTCAAGGTTATTGCCTTTTTTCAAGTTTTCTGCCTCCCGCTTAGTCTGGCCAGTCGTTCATTTTCCGATATAATCCGATCTTCTTGATAATCATAGGCATAACAAGCCCCGTTCACCATCTTGGTAGTTAACTTACCGGCAGCGGCTGGATTACCTTTGAGATGGGGAGCATCAATAATCCCGGTTTTAATGGCCCGGGCAATTGTTTCCGGATCACTCCACGGATCAACTACCCTCGGCTCAGCTAATTTTTTAAGAGCAGCAAGAAGAACCCCCGCCTCCGCCAAAAGTTCCTGTTGTCTTTGCCGTATTATTGGATCAGCAGCCGGGTCGGGCAAACCATACAGGGAATTATTAATTACCTGTCGGGCAATGTGACAACTGGCAATTACATCGGAACTTGCCGCGGCATGATTAGCCTCAGAATAACCGACAACATGAACAATATCGGGCTTTAAGTTCATTCCGAGCCAGGTAGAATAGGCCAGCTGTCCTTTAGCCCTGTCCAAATTGGTAGGAAAACTGGTTAGTCCTGCCCGGACCTGGGTCAACACCCGGAAATTATAATCGACCAACCCACTAATAAGTTCTTTTTTAGCCAGCATCTTGGCAATATCCATTACCGCACTGGTAGCATTGGGGGTATTAAACATATACTGGGCCAGATATGTTTTGACACCCATTTTTTTAGCATTATAAGCAGCTAAAAAAGCCATGACTACCGCTACTGTATCATGGGCATCCCTTAAACTCCAGTGATGGGCCTCATTAACTTCCAACGGCAGGTCTCTTTCACCATGCCATTTCATCAAGTTCTGATTTTCCCTGATCGCCGGCAATAACCCTCGCGGTCCCCGTCCGTCAAGTTGATTATACCAGGAAAGGGGTACGGCTGACCAGGCATTTTTGATTGTTTTCACCAACATTTCAGCCATCTTAAAAACATCCCTGGTCCCGCTATAAGAGCGCATGAGGGGATAATTCCCCCGGCGACTGGCTTGATAAAGATTATTCAGATCACCCTCACTTCTAATCGGAACACCACCAGCACCCTTCTCTTCCTCATCCATCTCTTCCGGTCGGAAAAATGACTTCTGGGCATTCTGATCTGGTCCCAATGAAATAATATCCAACACCTTGCTTTCGGCAATTGCTCTAATCCCGTTAATTGTTTCTTCGATCGTCGGCAAGCCAAAATGGTGTCTAATCAAAGGGTAGGGTTGTTTAAACTCATATCTCTCTATTAGGTCTTCACCATATCTTATCTTTCCGGTATCCAGTTCTCGACCCTCCAGATAAGCAATAATCTCATCCAATTCTTCCTCGCCACTGAAGATAGCATCAAAAAACCCCACCTCTTCAGCTTTGCGGGCTACAGGTAGGGTACCACCGAATACATATCGATAACCGGTCAAACCCCTTTCGCTTATACCCTCTTTCAATCGCTTAAAAATATTATAGCCGGTTTCCGGAGTCAGACGATAACCGACAGCAACGATCACCGGGGCCGATTCCTCCACCGCATCTAACAGATAATTAACTGAAACAGCCGGTCCTAAAAATTTGGTTTGATAGCCGTGTTCTTCGGCCAGCCGAAGGAAATTAATCACCCCGGCTACATGGACACAGTTCCCGACAGCAGCTCCGACAATAAGTCCGGCCATCTTCTACTCAACTTCTTTCTGATAATTTTCCGGATACTTTTTATAGATTATATCATCAATTCTTTGATAAATCGAATGCTGATTAGTGGGTAGTACCTCAACATTATCAAGGACGCCAACATTAACCAGTCTTAAAATCTCACTCTTACTTAATCCCTTTAATCCGAGCGAATCAACTGTTCTCCCCTTCTGCCAGAAATCAGTTTGATAAACAATATTAGCCAGATTTATAATCATATCAATGGTCGGTGTTTGAATCTTAAATTGTTTACCAAGTGAAGAGATCGGCACCAGGCTCATCGGTACATCTTCAAAGATATAGCGGTGCTTAATTGTTGCCGGAGCACCTATATCCTGGTAATGGTAATTGCTTTGTATTAACTCATACAAATTCCTTCCCTTTACGTCATAAGACATCCGCAGCCAGTCACAGGCACTTAATGGTTCGATCCCCAGGGCATAAGCCACTTCCATCCTTTCCTGATCGAGCTCTTCCAAGATTTTGGCCAGCGAAGGAGTAATTCCCTGTTGATAATAGGTAAATTTACCGGCAGTTGTTTCAATCCAGGCCATATTTAATAAGGTCGGGGCCGGATGAAAAACAGCACCAATATTATCCAGACTGGTCTTTAAAACATTTTCTACCGGAATAAATTGGGGGAAAACCTCAAAAAGATCATCTACTAACTCCCGGGTCCTACTGCTGGGAAAAGCAGCAATTGCTACCCTTTTTTTAACACCAAAGACGGTTACTTGGGCCGGCCCGGTAATCCGGCTGGCATACAAAAAAGTTTGGGCCTCCGAAATAATGACGTCAGCTTTACAACCACTATCCTTTAATACATTATAAAACTCCAGTGCTCCCCCGGTTCTACCGGGATTCAATACAATGCGTTGACCATTTTTTAAAAAAGGAGAAATCTCTCGGGCCAGATATTGATGGGCCACCGCTGGTGTAACTACCATAATTATCTCGGCAGCAGCGATTGCTTCCTCCATCTTTGTAGTAATTTTTCTCAATTTTCCAAAACCTTTATAAACCCCATTTAGCTCAATTCCGCCTGCTTTAATAACACCCTTGATTCGTTCTCTGGTCCGGTTATATAAATTTACATCATATCCCTGTAGAGCCAGATACGCAGCCATTGCCTGTCCGCCATTGCCTGCACCCAGAACTGCAAATACCATATTAATACACCCCCTGTAATTGAATTCCGAGCAAAACTCCCCCCATTTAAACATTATTATGTATTATTGACATTATTTTCTTGTCTAAAAGCGCAATCATCTATCCCTTTAATATATTTTAACAAATATAAAAGCGTAATAGGCCATTTTTATTATATCATATTTAAATTTTTTTTACAATATCGAAAAGATAAAAGCTGTTCCTTTTTGGTCTCAACCCTCAATTATATAGTATCCGTTTGTTAGTATCTGTTACCACATATTGTGGTAATGCTGGGGTAGATCTACCCCCTTCCCCTTAATCTTTGCTTTGTTTTTTGGGCTGTTTCCCTTAACTTCCCATCTTTAAGCTGAAAAATTCCTTCCATATAATCAATTATTGTTTCGTCATGAGTGGCAAAAAGAAAGGTTACCTTATATTTCTCATTTAATCCTTTCATTAATTCAATAATCTCAGTTCCTGTCTTTGTATCTAAGTTAGCAGTAGGTTCAT
>JAKSCG010000129.1 GCA_022360715.1 Halanaerobiales bacterium | reverse complement strand
TAATCATTAATAAAAACTTAACCAGGGAACTGCAAAAGGAGGTGTTCTTACACGAAGTAGAACATATAATTCACGATATGCCTGAGGTAGGTTATATTATTGGGTTGGACATGCAGTATAGCCCAATGGAAAAGCGGGCTAATAAGCGGGCTCAGATGGTCGCGGAAAACATGTCTTTGCATTTTTTTGGTTGACAAACGAACGTTTGTTTCGTCATATTTGCAGGAATTTTGATAAAAAATAGCAAAGGAAGTGATATTATTAAAAAAATTATTCGTGTAATAATTGTTTTAATATCACTAGGGGCTCTCCTATCTGGTGATATCATACCGGGCATATTATTGTTGCTATTAGGATTATTTCTTATATTCAGGAATAAAAAGAAATCCACACCAGCATATATACCAGATGATGCCTATCCTAAAACCATGCAAGACACAGGCTATCCTGCTGGGGAATTATATAACGAGGCAGAATCTTTAAGAAAAGCAAATCATGCAAATGAAGCCATCAACAGATACTGGGAATCTATTCAGGCTGGAGAAAAAGATTCCAATTGGATTAAGTTTGGCCCTGCGCCTGCTATGTATAGAGAGCTAGCTAAGCTATACTATCATACTGGCCAAGACAAAAAAGCCCTTGAAGTATTAGATAGATATATAGAATTAAACGGAAAATATGGCAGCAAAAACACTGAAATGAAAATGCTAAGGGAGCGCATGGAGAAAGGAAACTTTAAGCGCTTAACGAAAAAATATTCTTAAAGGAGTCTTGAGTTTTGAGTAAGCATAAAAACTTATTAGTATTGATTTTACAATATTATTCTCTTACAGTAATTTCAACAGTGTCTTCTCTTTAATGCAGAAATAACGTTACCCTTTAATTAGGGCATATTTTTTCACATTAAACCGAACATATGTGCTGACTACGCGCAATTATGCCCGGAATGTGAATAAGTAATCGAAAAATATTAATCTATGTGAAGGAGGAAGTGTAAATGGCTCACCTGGAGAACATGGGTAATAAAAAGTGGAGAATTACAATCGAGCTAGGGATTGACCCTAAAACTGGGAAAAGGCTTAGAAAATATAAAACGGTTAATGGTACCAAGAAGGATGCCGAAAAGAAAAAAGCTGAAATGATAAAAAAGTATAGCCAGGGACCTATCCAGATAAACAAAGATATGAAGTTGAAAGAATGGCTAATTAAATGGCTTAAAGAAAAACAATCTAAAGTATCATATAATACATTCAAGCCCTATGAAACCTATGTTATCAAGCACCTTATTCCCGGCTTAGGAAAATACAAATTATCTGATTTAGAAAAATATCCTTACTTAATATCTGATTATCTAGAAATAAAACGAGAAAGCGGAAAGTTAAGCGGTCCAGGAGGATTATCCGAACAAACGCTCAGACATCATTATAATATTCTTAATAATGCACTTGGAAAAGCAAAAGGGTTAGGCTATATTGGAACTAACCCTTGTCAAAATGAAGCTATTGAAAAACCGATCCCTAATCCAGATGACGTTAATCCTTATACGGAAGAGGAAATTCCAAAGCTCTTGAGTTTGTTTGAGGGAAAATGGATGTTTCCTATTGTTTTTCTTGATATTTTTACGGGGATGAGACGCGGAGAAGCAGCTGGGTTGTTTTGGTATAATGCAAACCTACCAAAAGCAAAAATATATGTCAGAAAATCAGCTTATAGAGTAAAAAATAAAGGCATTGAATATAAAAAACCTAAAACCAAATCAAGTATTAGGGCTATAGATCTGAGCCAAAATGTAATCCAATTACTTAAAGAGCATAGGAAAAAACAACTTAAACAAGCTGAATATATTAACATTGATAATAACCTGGTCTTTCCCATGCCAGATGGCGGAAATACAGATCCAGATTACATTACTAAAAAATTTAAAATAATTATCAAAGGAACTGAATTTGACGGTCACACCTTTCATGACCTGAGACACACTCATGCTAGTCTACTCTTGAAAAAAGGGGCGACAATGAAAGCTGTCCAGGAAAGGTTAGGGCATGCCTCTATTCAAGTAACAATTGACAGATATTCTCACCTAGTGCCGACCATCCAAAAAGAAACCGCCAAGATGCTAGACGAAATTGAAATTAGCATAAAGCCAAAATAGCCATTTCGTAGCCATTTTTAAAACATACTTATCTTTTTTAATGTGTACATATGTTTGTTTAGCATTTTTTATGCCTGATGTATCGGCGCTTATGCTTAGCAAACAATTCTAATTAAGGGCGCATTAATGGCTTCCCAAGCCAAAGGTCGCGGGTTCGAACCCCGTTGTCCGCTCCATTTTTTTGCCTGATATAACGGGGATTATAGCAAGTCAAGAATTTTGTTATAACCCCTTTTTATTATTTTAGGTGCCGTAAAAGTGCCGAAAAGTCTATTAAGATAATTTATTTAGAAAAAGCCTCCCGGGTAGGGAGGCTAATCTCCATCTCTTTGTTTTACCGTTGCTAAACCTCAATTTACTCCTGGATTAAAATATATCTAAATATAATTTTAACAGTAATTTATTCAATTGCATATTATGAATTTACCTATATAGTTAATTCTAGGGGGAAAATATTTTGAATAGAACAACTCCAATTCCAAGAAGTCTTTTTTCTATGGCTAAAAAACTTAACCCATTTGCCGCATTGCCAAATAAACCAGGCGGGGGCACTGTAAAATCAAGCTATTTTCTGCGTGATGTTAATCTAGATGATCTATTCTACTTCGCTACTGCCAAATCTCATGATGGTAACTTATATTTAATATATCATGTTGTGGAAACACCACTTGTTGCTTCAATAACCAACATTGTATTACAATCCCCTTTCATCTTTATGACATGGGATGAAACAGGTAGAATTCTTGAATGGGCCGCTGGTCAACCTAAATAGCTTTTGTAAAAGAGATCACCTTTGCGACCTTTTTTGTATTATCTTTCCATACTACTTTTAGTTCTTAGTGCTTCTTTCCTGAGCTCCCTGTTCTCTGCTTCAGCAATTTTTAATTAAATTCCACGTCATAACTTTAAACTTTACTTTTAGCTAAATTATGACTTCTAATCACAAAAAAAATACTAAAAAATATAATATACTATACTACAATTAAAGGAGTGATATTATAGTGCCTAAACGTAAAGATAGTCTCAAAGACAGACTCAAGGACAATAAACCCAATGATAACAAAGTCAAAGATAATAAAATTAATGAGGATGAAGATATACCCAATAAAGAAAAATTCGAAGAAATCATGGACTCTGGCCATTTTCTAAGAAGAGCCTGCTGCAATATATTTATTTTTGCCAGAAAGGTTAACATTAAATGTAGCGATAATAACAATGACGACAAATAACCACCTATTTACTAAAATATAAAAACCCGTTCCCTGGATTTAAACTTCCGGGGAGCGGGGTATATCAAGGAATTTGATCTTCACCAGAAATCAATAGATACTATTATCTCTTATCTTAACTTTGATTGTACTCTGGTGGTACAAATAACCATCCTCAATTTCTGTGTCCAGAATCTCCAATCCTTTAGCAAATATTAGTTTGAAGTCTGTATCGTTACAAAAATGTAGAAAATATCTGTTAACTCCTGCAAATCGTATCTTAATAGTAAGTGCTGCCATAATATAAATTTTTTCCTGAATGGACTTTCTCTAGGGCTTGTTGGACATTTTGCTCTTGTCCTAAAAGATCACTTATTCTCATTATTATCTCATCCCTTTAATTTATAGATTAGCTGTTAAAATTATTATTGATTAAAAAAATGTTTTTAATACAACCTTTTATGTTTTGGTATCGGGATCGAGACCTCAATAACATGCTTTCTTCTTTTTTACTCTTTTGATAAATGTAATCACAAAAAGTATTTTAAAAAATATACTGTATTAAAACTCTCTTAAGGAGGATCAGCTAATGCCAAGAAAAGAAGACAAATTCCGAGAAATTACAAAAAATGATCATTGTTTAAGAAGGGCCTGCTGTAATATATTTATCTTTGCAAAAGATGTGAACGTTTTTTGCAATCGCCCTTTACCAATGTCAACAAACCAGTAATATAGTTAATCAATACTCATATATAAACCCGCTCTCCGGGAATTAATAAACCGGTAGAACGGGTACATAATATAATGGTTTTAAAGGTTCTTTTCCATATTTTACATATAACAGTTCTATAGAAATTTAGCTAAGTCTATGATATTATTGGATTATAAATATTATATTTGTATTTTTAATAGTTATTTTCCATTTTTTAAGAGATATATCATGAAAGGAGCTTAAAATGACCAGGCAACTTAATTTATTTTTAGCGCTTATAATATTTTTCGGAATTACTATTTTCTCTCCAATGATCCTCGCTGTTGAGCCGATAGACATCAGTAACCACTGGGCCCAAGATTATATACTTAATCTAGTCAATAATGATATCATGAAATTATATTCCGATAAATCCTTTAAACCGGATCAATCGATCACCAGAGGGGAGTTTGCTATTGCTCTGACTAAACAGATGAGTCTTTTACCTGACCATAATACTAATTTTTCTGATCTGCAAGGATATCCTGAATTTAGTTTAGTAAATTCTTTGGTCGAAAAAGGCATTATTAATGGTTATCCAAATGGAACCTTTAAACCAAATCAGCCGATTACTAAAGCAGAAGTTGTAGCAATAATGATTAAGGCTCTGGGTATTAATAACAATGAAGTAATTATTAAGCTGGAGGATTATAATCCTTTTAAGGATTTACCAGATAATCACTGGGCTTTCAACCATATAAAAATTGCTGAAAAGCTTAATCTTATTGAAGCGGATAATGCCGATAATTTCTATCCAACAAAAGAGATCAGTAGGGCTGAAGCTGCCAAATATCTGATTAAATTATCTCATCTTTCCTCTGATATCGGTTATTTAACCGATGTCTATCCTAGCTCCAGGAAGGTCTCGATTAATTTATTACAGGGTGAAAGAAAAGTATTAAATTATGACCAGCAAACATTAGTAGCTAGAAATAACCGGCTGGTAGAACTGGATGAGATCCTGAAAACTGATAAGGTCTTTATTATAACCGAAAACGCAGAAGATGTTAAGTATATCAAAGCTTATGGCATGGTTACCCAGGAAGATCTGGCCCAGGAAGTTAGTACTATGACTAACGGTATATTTGCTCCGGAAGAAGTCAAAAAATTATCTAGCGGTGATATAGAATTCCTAAAACCAAAACTACAAACCGCGATCAGGGATCAACTTAATTCCCAAGGCTTGACCCCGGATGAGGTAACTTCAATTATGTCGACCGATTGGGACAAACTTGAAGATCTCAGTAAGACAAGATTATCGGAAGCAATCGCTATTCAAACCGGCCTCCCGCTCGATATTACTATTAGCGTCTTAGATGGCGACTGGGAAAAAATCAAGTCATATGCCCAAATTGAAATTATTCAACGGCTGGTACAAGAAGTATTAAGCTCTGAGTTGTTATCGTAGACTTATAACTGTTAAAAATAACTTCCCATTTTTTTAATTGAAATCTAAATATAACTTGCTTTTCATCCTTATCTATGTTACGATTATTACAGAATAAAAATGCCGAAGTGGCGGAACTGGCAGACGCGCTGGACTCAAAATCCAGTGGGCCTTCAAGCTCGTGTGGGTTCGACCCCCACCTTCGGCACCATAATATGACTAGCAGTAGAGCCATTTGAATAATGGTTCTTTTTTCTTGCAGATAACAGAATCCCCAATAAAACACCAATAAATTCTGTGCAAAAAAATAACGACCTCAATAATGGGTCGTTATTTTTATTTTTGATTTATCTTTGAATGTATGTCAACTCATAACTATAATATTTTAACTCCTCTACTGAAATTAATTTAAAAGCGATCGCCTCAAATGTTACGGATTCTCCTGGCGCTAAATTATTGCCCTCAACTATATAGGATGTGTTTGCTTTTAAGAGATCAAAAAGTCTTCTTAATCTTACTGATCATTTCACTAAAAAATGCTGATAATGTCTCTTCTGAAAAGTGAGGGGCATTTTCTAGTATTTGCAATGTGCAATCAGGTAATAAATCTGAAGTTTTCCTGGCAGCAGCAAAAGGAGCTTCTTGATCAATTTTGCTATGTTGCATAAGAACAGGCGGTCTGACATCCTTTAAGTTAAAACCCCAATCTAAAGATTGCAATTTAGCTTCCCGGGCCATGCCAAAGCAATTGTTGGCCATTGAGTCACGGAAATCAATCAACTCCAAAACCTCTTCAGAAAGTGGTGCCAAATACATTTTATATAGAGATTTAGCAATATCTTCAAGACTTGCTTGCCTGTAAAAAGCATATTCCTTTTTAACATCTGGCAGGTTGGGATAAGCATTCATAACATCGGTATCACACAATGCCGGAAGTCCACTGTAAATAAAAATACGCTGTACTTTATCCGGCATCAATGCACCAAGGGCGTAACAATAAGGGGCACCGGCTGACATTCCAAGCATATCAAATTTACTCAGCTCCAGTTCTGCAATAAGCGGCTTAATCATTCTTGCCCAATCGGCATAGCTTTCCATTTTGCAAACCGAAGATTCGCCATATCCCGGACGAGCAATATTGATCATACGAATCCCTAAGCCGACCAGTTTTTCTTCCAAGTTCGGCTGGATGATGCTTCCTACGAGGCCGTGATGTGTCAACACAGGATAACCTTCTTTGTCTCCATAAACCTTGTATGCCAGTTTACAGCCATTATCACAATGTACTTTTTTAATCATCAGATCCCCCCTGATAAGCTTTCATCATGAAAATGATTATTATTATCTCTTGATAATATTCTAACATCTTCTTTCTATTCTGTCAATTTTCATGATACCCTTGCATTGTCGAACCACATTACTTTAACTTACTAAACTAGACATAAACCGGGAAGATCTTTTTTTTCATATTCATTTACAAAATAAGGAACATAATTTATAAACACACATAAGATATTGCAAACAGCTTTTTCCAATAAAGGAGGTGAATTTTGTATGGGAGATTATTCTCAAATGGGAACTGAATTACAGGGCGGATACTATGGAGGTTTTGTTTTCATTATCTTTTTAATCCTCATATTACTGATATTAGCTAGTTTTGGAGGATACTGTAAATATTAAGGATATAGTGTCCTTCCATATAAATCAAAGTCCTCAGGTTTTAACTCTGAGGATTTTGACTTTTTTATGATTTTTCAAAGTTGTGAGCTAGGGGGAATATTAATCCACCCTTTTAATTTACCATATTTCATCCATTTATCATAAATATCTAACTCCATCTTGATATATTTAATAAAAAGTGGTCTAAGATCATCATTCCACATAAATCTAAATGTCCTTACATGGGTATCAATAAATTGCCCAATCGCATTTAGTATTTCTTTATAGATCATCTCATCGGTAAATAAAGGAAGATTATTTGTAGTGGGTGGAGCAGCTGGTGGACGATCAGGTAATACTAATCCGTATTTTATCATAATTTGTTCTAACTCTTCAATTTGACCTTCCAGTATCTCAAGACCTTTTTTTATCATTAATTTAAATTCGATATCATGGGCAAAACTATAAAAAATTTGTGTTTTTTTCAAAACATCATACCGGCTAACAAGGTGTGACCATAAATCGTAAACTTCTCCGCTGTGAAGGTCCTTATTTACTTCACTTCTATGCTTATTTTTTTTAATTGTATCAATAAAAGACAATTTAGCTAACCTCCTCTTTATTAGTATTTGATCAATTATATAATTTTATCCTTTTATTTAAGATTGGGTATTAAAACAATTATCCGACAAGTCTTTTGTTATTTTTTGTTGTAATCAAGATTTTATGGCAATATATTATCAAAATAAAGGATATTTTAACTTTTTATCGAAGATTAATAATGAGTCTATTGAACTATTAACAAAAAAATTATGGGCAAACCTATTGAAAAATAGGGACGCAAAACTATGGGTCTAAAGTTTATCTATGATCGCCAGGTTGCAAACAACAAGATGCGTCTCTTTTTTAAAAGAGGCGTTTTGTTTTGGGTTAATTTATGGTCAGATAAAATTCTAAACTAAAAGGAGATTGCACTGATGAGAAGTCCAATAGTTGATAATAATACGATATCCCAAAAAACCCAGGAAAAACCGCAAGAAAAAATGGATTTAGAGAATATAGTAATGGACATATCAAGATTATTGACCAGCCGACAAAACTTAAATATTGAATCAATACTAGGTAAATTAGCCCAAGCAGTTTCTGTTAATCGCTGTTATATTTTCGAATTTAAAAAAAATTACAAAGTAATGAATAATACATATACATGGTGTTCAGTTAACCAGGCTTTCAGAGAAAAAGAGAAATTGCAAAATATCAATTCCGAAATATTTAACTGGTGGATCAATAAGTTGCGAAAGCGGGAAATTATAATAATAAATGATATAACTGTCCTGCCAAATAAAGTTAATTCCCAAAAAAACATCCTGAAACTAGAAGGTATAAAGGCTCTATTAGTAATTCCTCTTTATAATGATGTTAAATTGGTTGGATTTTTGGGCTTTGAAGATACCGAAAAAACCAGAGATTGGTCTAAAGAAAATATAAAATTATTAGAAATTGTCGGTGATATGATCATCAGGTATTGGCAAAGAAAAAAACAAGAACGGCAGTTATTTAAAACAAATAAAATCCTTGAAGAAAGTATTGATTCTATTGTATCTACCCTCAGTTATGTAACTGGAATCAGAGATCCCTATACGGCTGATCACGAAAAACGTGTTGCTATTCTGGCCGAAACAATTGCCCAAAAACTCAATCTCTCTCCAGCTAGATGTAAAACAATAAGGATTGCCTCTTTGCTTCACGATATCGGAAAAATAAAAATACCGGCGGAATTATTAACAAACCCGGGAAATTTAACTGAGCTGGAATATAAAATAATTCAGCAACACCCTGAAACTGGTTTTGAACTATTAAAAAACGCCAAAATCAACAGAACGATCAAAAAGATTGTCTTGCAACACCATGAAAGATTAGATGGAAGCGGCTATCCCTTTGGGTTAACCAAAAAAATGATCCTTAAAGAAACAATGATCATTGCCGTGGCCGATGTAGTGGAAGCTATGTCTTCTCACCGACCCTATCGCCCGGCCTTGGGTATTGAAGCGGCATTAGAAGAAATAAATAAACATAAAGGGAAGAAATATAACGCTGAAGTTGTGGAAAAATGTACAATGATTTTTGCTAACAATAAAGATTTTTTTACCAGCAATTTAACCCCGGATAAGTTAAGAACTTAAGTTAGATTAACAAAAAAACTAAAAAATAGTTATCACCCCAATTTAATCAAGTTAATATAATATAGTAACAATAACAAAAGGAGGGAAAACTATGGATATTGATAGTAATGACAGACAAAATTTTGAAGAAATTGCCAAGTCGCAGCTTTTACCAAGGGCTTGCTGTAATATCTTTATCTTTACGGCTAAGGTAAATATTAAATGTCATGATGATGACTCTAATTGTTAGAATAATATATAGATCTTAACTAATTAAGTACCCTATCTTTAGGGTGCTTAGTTATTTATTATCATAGCCGGCCAGTGGTCAAGGGTAATACAAATATATTTCCAGGTCGATTGTTCCATCTTCTTCAAAACAAATACCCTCTTTTTCTAACAAATGCCTTTGCCGACTATAGCCTTCTCCTTTTAATGATATAGCACCACTGGAATTGATCACTCGATGCCAGGGAAGACTATATTTTGTACTCATCGAATGTAAAAGACGGGCCACTTGCCTCGCACTTCTTGGGTTACCGGCTTCAGTAGCAATCTGTCCATAACACATAACTTTCCCGGTTGGTATACTCTTTATTATGTCAATCGCCCTTAACGTAAAAGGTGTCAACCTAGCAACCCCCTCTTCAACATTTTTATATTGAAATCTAAAACCTTCTCCAAAAAGTCATACCACGGTATTCGGAATTAAAACCGATTTCTTTTAAGACTTCAGCTAATGGAGATATGTTGATTAGTGTATTATCTTCTCCCCAGTATTCTAAATAAATTTTAGTGCGATCAGCCCAAATTCTCCGTTGCTGAAACATCTCAACCAAATACTTAACAGCTTCGATTTGTCTGGCAGTATCTTCGGTGTAAACTATCATATATTTCCCAAACCCTTTTAAGCTTAATACCGGTTGACCAGCCGCAAAGACGGCTACTGCCCCTGGGTGTCTTTTTATTTTAAGGCGTAAATAGTCCTCTTTTATAATGTGATACAAATTTGCCGGATCACAGGTTGAAATAGCTACCAATTGTTTTGTTTTAGCTTCCCCCAGCACCCTTTCCTGTAGGCGTAATTCTTCAATCGTATCTTCGCGCGCAAACTGTATCCCGGAAAAGCCTGCAACAAAGAGACCTCTCTTTATATTACTGGTAAATTCCTTTGCTTTTAGATAGTTATAGATTTCACTCCAACTGTAATGACCCTTTTCCAGGTCAATAATCTCCTTTGCCAAGATCCCGTAACGGTCAATTAGCATATTCAGGTAGTTCAATAACTGCTCCTCTTTAGATCTTTCAATGCTGGACTCAATGATCGACCATCTTCCCATTTCAGGAATTCCTTTATATTTTTTCCAGGCAGACTTCTTTTTCTTGTTTTCTTCATAAAAACGGACCGGTGCAAACTGATCATTGGTAATTAAGCCTTGCCAAACCAAGCCCTCAATCAACTCCAGAGTCTCTAAAGATGAAAGTTGTAAAACTTTGGCATAATCAAATAAAAAACTAGCGGAGACTTCTTTCAAAGCCTGGTAAGCTTTTACTTCCTTTTGATTTAATTCTACTTTTTCGGGATCAACTGAATAATCGGTCAGAAATCTGTCCCCCCGATAAAATGCTACTTCATGTCTTGCTTTATTCATCCTGCCAACCCAGCGCACCATACCAGTTGAACACAGGTAATCTAACATGCGGGGCTGATATTTGCTCACCCGGGCCGGAAAGATAAAGCTATCCCACCAGCTAACAGGAAGAAAAAGACCCTGTAGCTTATAAATAATATTCTTCAATTGCTCTTCTCCGCTGAGCACTTGTTGCGTAATTCCCTGGTATTTAAAAAGAAAAGATAAATAGACATCTTTTTCCTTTCTCTCAATATCTTTCCGGGCAAGCTCTACTGTCTTCTGTTTAATCCGTTCATAGACCTTGCGGTTACAATAAATAACTTCCTCCTCGTTTTCCGAATTTCTTAAGATAACCAGGTCACCCTGGGCCAGTAGTTTTCTTAATCCTTGCTTTACCAGGAAAGCACTGATTTGATAGCGCTGTTGAACAGTTTTAACCGTAAACGGCGTTTGAAATCTTAAATAACGTCGGAGGATGGTGGTCAACGCATCAACAATATTTAGCTCATAATAACATTTAAATAATTCTAAATCAAGCCAATCAGACAATTGAACTAACCTCTCGCCCTCAGAAATTCCTACTGTAACATTTATGCTTTCAGCCTGCTCAAGTTTTAAGGCTTTTAAATATAGTGGAAGGTCCTCAGTTGTGATCCAGTATAATTCACCATCATCTCTCAGGGGAATCCGGATAATTCTTTTTTTAGTTTCCAGTTCTTCCAAATAGCCGGCACAGAGCTCGGCCGGTAGTTTTGAAAAAGCTGAGTACTGGTCTGATTCAGCCGGTAATTCCCCAAAAGAATAAATAAAAAAGTATAAATCCTCAGAACAGTTAATTTTGCGATTATAACGGTACCGAGCCATTTCGTCTTCAATTAAGTCCACTGCTGCCGGGTCGATTAATTCATATTCACCGTCTTGAGTGAGTGCTAACTCCAGTACACTCTGATCAGTTAATAAGAGCTGATTTCTTCTTTCGGCAATCGGTAAATCTTCAGCATACTGGTAAATCTGCCAGAAGTTAAAAATAAGCTCTGCCGTAAATGGAGAAGGTTTGATCGGATAAACATCGACTACCTCAATTTGATTGGACTCTATTTGTTCTAACAGCGATTTTAAGCCATCCAGGTCAAATAAATCATGTAAACACTCCCGGTAGGTCTCGACAATGATTGGATGATCGCTAATTTTGGAAATAGATTGAGCTACCTCGGCGCTCCTGAGCCTTTGAATCCATAGGGGAACTCGTTGTCCGGCTTTTTTGGTGTTGACCAGTAAAGAACGGGTCAAGTTATAGCGTAAATTCATATTAAAAAGAGGGGTTGAGGGTAACAACTTAATTATCTCCTCTTTTAGCGTATAAGATGTCACCAGATTGAATATTTTAGCTACTTGATTGGGCGATCCAATCATATGGTAAAGAATCCCTTCATCATTATATACATACTCAACTTTACTGTCCAGTAGTTTTGTCAGCTGGGAATGGAGGATAATTGCTAATGGTCCGTTAACCTTACCGCCAAAAGGTGAATGTACTACCATCCGATAACTCCCTGCCTCATCTTGGAAATATTCGCAAATAATCCGGTCCTCACGCTGTAATCGAGCAGTCTCTTTGATCTGTTCTTTAATATATTGGGTCAAATTAGCTGCCGCGTGGAATCCCAGTGAACACCTTTGTTCCAGCCATGTCGAAAAGTCCGGCGACTTAACGTTTTGTTCCAACTCACCTAAAAAATGGGCAAATCTTTTTCCGGTCTCATAAGTCCAGTAGGTCTGGTCCCCGCCCCAGAAAGGTAGTTTACCCCCTGAGCCGTGGACTTGACTGGCAATAACCCGGTCTTTTTTAACCCCTTCCAATTTCCAGACCGAACTCCCCAGAAAAAAACGTTCACCAATTCTGGTTTCGAAAACGAATTCTTCAAACAGCTCCCCCACCCTCAGGTTACTTCCTTTTTCATAAACGGCATATTCTCCTTTATCTGGTATGGTCCCGGCCCCAAGCAAGGCCAGCATTCGGCCCAGTTTAGTTCCTCTAATCTTACCGCTAATTCGATCATAGCTGAGCCTTGGTTTAAGGGAAGCAGGTTCATCCGGCGGGGAGGGATAAGCCAACATTAGCAATACACTCTCAAATTGTTGATATGATAAATCCCGATAGGAATACGCTCCTTTAATTAGAGCAAAAAGTTCTGCTGCCGCTCTTTCCTCTTCACTGACAATTGAAGTAATCTGTTGGGCTAGCACATCCAGACAATGATCAGGTATATTGGTATATTCCATCCGGTATTGGCTGGCTTCATAGCCAATAAAAGCTGCTCGTAACAGATCAGCCCTGGTCTTGGGAATTATATAGCCTTTACTGACTGCGCCAAGGGTATGACCGGAACGACCAACCCGCTGAATTAACTGCGAAGTTGTATATGGGGCTCCTACCTGGACTACCAGTTCAATCTGTCCGATATCTATTCCCAATTCCAGGGTTGAGGTGGCAACAAGACAACGGATCTCTCCACTCTTAAAATCCTCTTCCAACTGCCGGCGTACTTCTTTGGATAAACTACCATGATGGGTTTTTATCAAATCTTTATGGAGCAGCTTATTTACTCCATTCGCCACTTGCTCGGCATGACGACGATTATTGACAAAGATCAGAGTTGACTTATTACGATCGATTAACTCAACCAATCGATTAAATATCTCCGGCCAGATCGTCAGTTCTTTTAAAGAACGCAGATCTTTGACCGGAATTTCGATCGTAAGATCGATCTCCTTATCATGATCACATTCAATTATCATTACCTCGCGGGGTTTAAAAAAATAATTCCCTTTTTCTTCAGTCTTCTCCAGACCACCTAAGTAACTGGCTACCTTTTTAATTGGATTGATCGTTGCCGATAAACCAATTCTGGTGATCTTATGAACAGACAGTTCTGCTAACCTTTCTAAACTAATCGACAGGTGAACACCCCTTTTATTAGCAACAACGGAATGAATCTCATCAACAATCAGATATTCAACTTTGGTGAACAACCTTCTGGCATTTTTGGTTGTCAACATAATATAGAGGGATTCAGGGGTAGTAATTAAGATATCAGGGGACTTTTTGAGCATTTCCTTTCGCTCTTTTGGCGATGTATCACCGGTTCGAATGGCAACATCTAAAGCCGGTAGAGTAATATCCTTTTGGGCAGCCAATTTTCGAATACCCTGGATCGGCAATTCCAGATTACGATAAATATCGTTATTTAAGGCTTTCAGTGGTGAAATATAGACAACCCGGACCGCCTCGTTTTCCTCATCTACCGCTTTTGTTTTAAAGATTAAGTCCAAACATTTCAAAAATGCGGCCAGTGTTTTTCCTGAACCCGTTGGAGCAGAGATTAAAACATCATTTCTGGCAGTGATCGCCGGCCAGCCTAATTTCTGCGGCATACTTGGTGTCCCGATATTATTTAAAAACCATTCTTCAACTATCGGATGAAAGCCCTGAAAGCAACTGTCTTTCGGCATCTATTTTCCCCCTGCTTTAACAATCTTCATACCTATCATCATACCATATATATGTTTGGATGTAAATAAATTAAAGAGGTTATTTTATATGATTAGCAGCGAATTAAAGAAAAAAGATATGCTGTATTTAGTTTAATATGTTATTTAGTTGTAGTAACAAAAATACCACAAAAACAGCGGTTATTAGCGGACAAAGGATACAGCCTGTAGGTTAGTCCGTTTTATGTGCTACTACCCCGATTGAAACTGAATCTTTGTTAAAAGGACTTCCCTGAAGATCACCCCAGACCTCTTGAGTTACAAAACCTGCTTCATTAAGTAGTTGTCGAATTGACGCTGGCGTATAATTGCTCTCCCAGATCCGAAATATTTTAATTTGCCCACCTTGATCAACAATTAGATATTGATCGAGATAAACATTCTCCTCGGCATAATGAAATTGTTCATATAGCATTAAATAAGGTGCTGGCTGCCAAAATCCCTCTTCCTGGAGTTCCCAGTTTTTATTTTCACCCCCTACCCCTTTACGCATTGATGGAGTAGTTACGTCAAAGACAAAATATCCCCCTGGTTTCAATGCTTGATATATTTTTTTCAGTAAATGCTTTTGATCAGCAAGTGATAAAACACCGAAATCATAATAAATCAAAATAATTATATCAAATTTTTCTTGGTAATCCAGCTCAAGATAATTTTGATAAATATACTTGATATTGAAACCATGTTTTCTGGCATAATCCTGGGCATAATTTATTGAATTTAAGGAAAAATCTATCCCCGTAACCCTAAGACCTTTCTGATAAAATCTTGTACAATATAAACCTGGCCCACAACCCAGATCGGCGACCTCCATTCCTGGTATCAGTCCAAGATGAGAAAAAAGCCAGTTAACTGTACGCTCAATTGTTTCAGGCTTGCGACTTGCTAGATGCTGATCAGGATTAAGGTGATATTTTAACATTTGTTTGGAGATATGTGGATCATCCCAAATTTTTTTTTCACCAGTTGTATATAACGCCGGTTTTTTTAATAACTCCTTCAGCATTTGAATATTAAGCCGATTGTTTATTGTTATATTATTTTTTTTATCAACCATCTGTAATACTCTCCTTTCGATTTATTATACATTAAAAAAAGCTGCAAGATATATCTCGCAGCTGAAAGCACAAATGCTATTTAAAATCAGCGGCACGTGAATACATCCTAAAATCAACAATTATGCAGAACAAAATTAAGCTATCATAAACAGCATTTTTGCACAATCATTAAAATGATGATTTTAAGATTTACTCATCTCCGCATACACTTAATTTCAGTAAGTTGTACCGGACAGCACCACTCCTTTTTTTAGCTTAAGATAGATAGTAACACAGAATATTATATCTGTCAAGAGCAACCTTTCTATCAAGCAAAAAAACTATTTTAGGTTTATCCTTTTTCCTTCGTAGATTCTTAAGAATACCACCCCGGACATAATCATTAAACTACCGATAACCTGTATACCGCTAAACCTCTCCCCCAGCAAAAAGTAGGCAATCACTGTGGTAAAAACAGGCTCCAGGGTGGCAATCAGGTTGGTCACACTGGACGGGAGGTAGACCAGACTGAGATTATAAAGACCAAAACCGAGTAAGGTAGGTCCAACCGCTAGCAAGAACAAGATACCCCAGCCGATTAAGGGAGTCCCCAGCCAAAAAAGCTCGGAATGGTTGGCGGCTGCTCCGGGTAAAGGACTTCCTGGGAGCAAATTAAAAACCAATAAAAAAACAGTAGCAAAAGTAAAAGTATAAAGTAAGGTTGTCCAGGAATTGAGACCACGCTGAGAAGCAGACCGTCCCATCAGACTATATAAAGCGTAACAAAGTCCTGATAGGATGCCGGCCAGAATACCGACCAGATTAGTTTGACCGGACTGTATATTCAATACCCCTGCTGTCAGTGCGCTACCACCCAAACTTAAAAATACTGCCAGGATCTTTACCCAGCCCAACCCTTCCTTGAGCAAGAACCTGCCCAGTATAGCAGTAAAAGCCACCGAAGAATAAACCAGTACCGTCGCAATAGCTGCACCATTCAAGGCAACCGAAAGGGTCCAGAGGGCATTGAAAAAAGCCAGGATCAGGCCATAGATGATTAAATAACTAAGGTGTTGCCGTTTTAATTTCAATAATTGAGGGCGTAGTAGTCCCAAGACAGATATTAGAGCAGTAGTTGTAAAAACGGCCCGCCAGAAGGCCAGCACCAGGGGAGCTAGCTGATAGGTTTCAGTAAGATAGCGAATAAAAATAGCCGTTGTTGCCAGGAAGACTGTTCCGGCCAGGGCTGCCTTATAACCTCGGGCCAGATTTGATGAATGAGAACCAACGGTTGACATAATCTGAGATCACTCCAATTCTTAATTATCTCTTTCTATTTTAATTAAAAATTGTAGTAATGAATAGAACCAATCTAGACAAAAATGATATGACCAATTGAACGCAGATCAAGGCAATTAAATTTACATATTTAAGTTGAATCCCTTATTAATTGGCAATGCAAAAAAGATAAGATCAATGATATAATAATAATACCAATATACGGGGAGGAAATTATGCGTATTCCCATTGATCATTATAGTGTTATCCCGATTTACCGACAAATTGAGATTTTTTTTCGTAAAGCAATACAATCTGGCACTCTACTCCCAGACATGCGTTTACCGGCTAGCCGGAAACTGGCCGAAGATTTGGGTATTAGTCGTATTACGATCGAAAATGCCTATGCTGAGTTAAAAGCTGATGGTCTGATTACTTCCCGGGTTGGTAGTGGCACCTATGTCCTACCCCTCTGCCCTCTATCTTCTCTTGAAATAAAAAACTCCCGTGTAACCTGGCCGCTCTGGCAGCAGGATTTAGTGATTGGCAAAGAAATAATTGCAGGAAAAGTACTGTCTAAAAGGCAAAAAATTTCACAACACCTGATCTCTTTTGCTGCAGGTAGTGGTGATCCCTGTTTGTTCCCGGTTGAAGATTTTCGCCGAACTATCCAAAGCGTTATTCGTCGTGACGGTATCACTGCATTTGAGTACGGTGAACCCAGCGGATTCACCCGTTTAAGGGTTAGCATAGTCCGTGTCTTAGCCAGTCAAGGCTTACAAACTCAGCCTGAAAATATTCTGATAACCTCCGGCTCACAACAAGCACTGGCCCTGGTCTCACAGCTCCTGCTAAAACCCGGAGACGTTATCCTGGTAGAGAGTCCTACATACGCCAGAGCACTGGACTTATTCCGCACTCTGGATCTTAAAATTGTGGGGATTCCGCTCGATCATCATGGTATACAGGTGGAAAAACTGGAAGAACTGCTACAACAGTTGCACCCCAAACTGATCTATACAATTCCCAATTTCCAGAATCCAACAGGTGTTTCAATGAATAGTTGGCGTCGGAGACGGCTCATAGCTTTAGTAGATCGCTATAATGTTCCAATTCTAGAGGATGATTTTGTGGGTGATTTGCGCTATGAAGGACGAGCACAACCATCACTTAAAGCACTTGACCCCGGCGGCCGGGTTATTTATACCAGCACCTTTTCCAAAATGCTTCTGCCCGGATTGCGCATCGGTTTTGTGGTAGCTGAGGGCCCGGTCTATCAGGAACTTGTTAGACGGAAACATACCTATGACCTGGCAAGCTCTAATCTGATCCAACGTGTCCTGGAGTCTTATCTTACAATTGGACGTTACCAAACTCACCTTCGCTACTCCTGCCGTATTTATCGCAGACGCCGGGATACAATGCTAAAAGCGATAAAACTTCATCTCCCTGCTGACATATCCGTTACCCCACCCCGGGGCGGATTCTTCATCTGGTTATGCCTGCCGGAAAATATCTCTGCCAAAAATCTCCTCCCCCTGGCTAGCGAAGAAGGGGTAATCTTTGCTCCCGGTAACAGTTTCTTCCCGAATGGCTCTGGTGGTGATAACTACCTCCGCCTCAATTTTGCTGCAAATCCACCTGAGGAGATCGAAGAAGGGGTAAAACGATTAGGAAAGGTTATCAAGAGACTAAGACAATATCAATAAAAAAAGGGCAGACTAAGCTGCCCTTTAAGCTATCTTCAGTTATTGTCACTAATCTTTAAGTTTTATCCCAAAATTGATCTTCTGAATTAATCCTCCAGTCAGTTTGATTACCCTTGGATTCTCTGTGGATAATTCCGTTCCTTCAGGTAATGTTGAGGTATCTAGCTTCAAGATAAAGTTCACTCCCTCATGGAAGTTTACAATCTGGGTTACATTAATGTGATAGCGACCATATTCATCTGTTAAAATATATCGGCCGTCTACTGTAAATAAACCAACATTCTGAAGACCTATTTCGTTTTCTTGCTGGATTCCATCACCATTCTGATCCATAAATACTTTACCAATAATCAGCGGCTGTGTAAAGATCGGTTCTCCTACAACTTCGACCACTGCTTCTCCTAAGTTCGAAATAGTTTCCGTTGTTTCTTGGTGTCTGGCCATAACTTTATTGGTGTAAAGTTGATCAATGGCTACCCCACTTCCGATCAAAAGAGTATATTTAATCTCAATAGTTTCCTTTCCTGCCAGAGTAATTCCTTTCCAGGAAATCGGCCTTACACCTTCAGGCTCAACCGGTTTACCGTTTAGGCGGGCTGAATTCTCAACATATTTGAAACCTGCCGGAATAATATCCTGTACAATAAATGGTCCAAACTCAACTGAAAGTTGATTCTCGATCTTTAATGTATAGGTTACAAAATCACCAATTGCTGCTCGTTTTTTATCCGCAGTCTTAGTAATTAGTATTGTACTACTTAAGTCCGGATCAACCGGAATATGGTTATTTGTTATATCCGGATTTCCAACTACCAGATCAAAGGACAGATAATAGGTAGTATCTTCTCCCGTTTGTGGTAATGCATCCAGTTCAGTTACCCGGTGGGGGTCCTGACCTACTGGAGGTTCAAATGAATCTGTCTCCGGCTCAATTATTACCGACGGGAAGAACCTGTTATATCCATCAGGAGTAGCAACAACTATCTGATATTTACCCTCTAATGATCCGTCAGCTACAGTTAAATCAAACTTGTAAAATCCATCTGAGCTGGTCCTTTGGCTCTGCTGACCAGGCAGGAGTTGATCGGCTGGAACAGGGTCTCCATTTGGGGCCAATAATGTAATTATCGCATCTTCAACTGGTTGTCGACCGATTGAATCATAGATGATTCCAGTAGGATTCATTACCAATAAAGAGTTTACTTCCACCCCAGCACTTAAATCCGCTACTGTATCTACTGCATAGACTACACCGGTCGCCGGATGTTTCAACATCACCCGATAGTCACCCGATTTCAGTCCTTTAAAGTTATAATTTCCATCTGCGTCAGTTACTCTAGTACCCAGGAGTTGATCATTATAATAAAGTTCAACAGTCCAGGATTCTTCTGTATCTCCATTAATAGTACCTGACCCCGGGCTTGCCCCTAATTGAACTCGTGCTGTTCGAATATCGGTGGTTCCGGAGATATTCTCATCCTGGAGTTTGCCTGTTTCTGCCGCTGGAGCAATTGCCGTATATTCTGCTTGACCATCAATGGTTACCCCAGTAGTTGAAATTACCTTAACTCGATATTTAACCATAACTATTTCATTTGGAATAACTGCCCCATAGTCTATACCACTAACTACTGGCGAATCACTACCTATGTCAGTTAAAAGTTCTCCATTCAGCAGTGTTGTCCCGCTAAGGTATTGGAGTTCTGCCGGAATAATACTGCTGATATTCAAAGCAGAAGCCGGTGCCGTACCCT
Organism: Halanaerobiales bacterium; assembly: GCA_022360715.1. GTDB lineage: Bacteria > Bacillota > Halanaerobiia > Halanaerobiales > DTU029 > JAKSCG01. The sequence goes on along the minus strand of JAKSCG010000129.1, from coordinate 2,216 downwards.
GGTTAATAATCGTTATTGTATATTCCAGTTCATCACCGGGTTCAGCAATACCACCATTAAGGTCTTTAACTTCCATAGTTGCACTTAAGATTGGATAAAGTCCCACCGCAATTTTGGTTGGCTGATCACCATTACTATCATCGCCATCTTCATCTGTTGGCTCATCTGGTAGTTCTTCAGATGAAACAGTTCCCTGACTGATAATTACATCTACCGCTTCAGCACCAATACCCGCTTGTGGTTTAACTTTAACCTGAAACTTAATTATCCTGGATGATTGGGAAGCTAATGTTCCAAGTTCAACTTCGATCTCCCCGTTATCATTAATATTGTAAAATCCACTGCTTCCTTTGCTACTTTGGGTTGATAGAGTTGATAATTGACTATTTAAACCATCCAGCACTGTAACACTATTATCGACAAAAGTTGTTTCTTCCGGAATAGGGTCGGAGAGTACTACATTAGTAGCATTTGCTGAACCAATGTTGGATACTGTGATAGTATAGGTTAGAATATCTCCCCCTTCAACTTGATCACCATTATCGTCAATTACTGTCTTCTTAGCATCAATTAGCGCCGTACCACTTACAATACTGTTTGTTGAATCATTTAGTACTGCTGTATCTGGATCATCACTTAAGACTGGCTGGATTGGATTAGAACCCTCACCATTACCATATAAGGTAGCCTGACTTGATATATTTGTACCAAGGGTTACATCTTCTAACACCTGAACACTATATTCCACTATTGCAGCATTATCTTTACTAACTAAAATTTTACCAGAATCTGCTCCAGGACTATTTATCGTTAATCCTTGCAGCAAAGGCGATTCATCATTAATATCATTTAGTTGAACTCCATTAAGCCTGGTTGATTCTGGGATATAACTTGTATTTGATGGAATTGTATCTTTGATTAGCGAATCTACTAGAGCTGCATCACCTACATTATATATTGTCAGCCTATAGGTAATTATATCTTCAGGTTGTAGAGTATCATCATAGAAATCCTCTTTTTCAAATACCATATCTGGACGCTGCACATCTTCAACAGTAATGGTTACAGTCTTACTGGTGGATAATTCCCCATCAGATACAGTGAATGTGATTTGATATATACCTGTATCGTCATAAGATGGTTTCCAGCTGAAATCACCTGTTGCCGTATCAAAGTTTGCTTTAACCGGTAGACCTTGAGTAGTCAGTTCTAGATCTGCCCTTGGACTTTCGGCATCACTTACAGTTAAAGTAAAGGTTAATTCCTCACCTTCTCTAATTGTTTTATCCTCTATATCGGCAATTTCGGGTTGATCATTTTCGGAATCCACATTCACAATCATTGTATAGCTGTTTTTGCTATATACTGTACCATCATGTACTCTAAATTTAAAGCTATCATAACCTATTCCGTTTTCATTTTGTAATGGTACGAAGACTAAATTCCCTGCATCTATATCAGCTTTATTGATCTCTTCGTTTAAAATAACATCATTACCGTTTAATAATAAGGAGCCTCTGCTTTCTAGTTCGGTTATTTCAATCTTGGTGAAAGGATCACCGTCTTCATCATTGTAATTAAAATCAGTTACAGTAAAGACAAATGCTTTATCTTCTGTAGTTGTTGCAGTACTATTCTGGGCCACAGGGCTGTCATTTATGTTATTGATAGAAATTGTAAAGTTTTTTTCATAAGTTTCGCCCTCACTATCAGTTGTTCTTACTCTGATCGAGTAACTATCTCTTGCCTCAAAATTAAATATTTCGTTACTCTTAAGGATACTGCCATCAATTGCAAAAGAACCATTATCGCTATCACCTGTGCCCGACGCTAATGTATAGCTGTGACTGTCACCATTATCAGGGTCGGTCGTATTGAATGTACCGATAATTGTACCGGAACTCTGGTTTTCATCAATGCTATTTGAGTCAATACTGATATCAGTTGGCCGATCATTTAAATCAGTGACAATAATCGCAAGAGTTTCTTCATAGCTTCCACCATTACCGTCGTCGGTTCTCACTCTGATCGAATAACTGTCTTTTGTCTCGAAATCACATACTTCCTTACTCTTAAGAGTATCGCCATCAATCGTAAATGACCCATTATCGGTATCGCCTGCTCCGAAAACTAATGCGTAAGTGTGGCTTGCACCACTATCTGCATCACTGGTTGTAAATATACCTATTTCTGTTCCGATGTTCTGATTATCAGCG
>JAKSCG010000048.1 GCA_022360715.1 Halanaerobiales bacterium | reverse complement strand
TCACGGGGAGTAGAAATAAGCAATATATCTCTAATCCCGGCCAGCATCAAAACTGATAGCGGATAATAAATCATTGGCTTGTCATAAACCGGCAATAATTGTTTAGAGACACTTTGGGTAATCGGGTATAACCTGGTTCCATTTCCACCGGCCAATATTATTCCTTTAATAGCAATTCCTCCTTTCCTGAATGACAAAAAAAGGCAAAGAATTTATTAAAAAACTTGAAAGGTCTCTTGATATTTTTAATAAGATAAAGAACTTTTATTATCAGGTAACCCAGCTGGGATAGAAGCCCTTTTTCTATAAAATTTGATTCTCAATTATCGTTAAAGAACTCTAGACCAAAAATAAATGTATAATGAAGATTAGACTACTTTTATCCCTTTTTCACAATGCTCCCTGATTTTTTTTGCCGGTATACCATAATAAACACTGTAATTTTCTGGAGATCTCATAACTAGACTTTTAGCTCCAATTAAGACTTCTTTATCAACTACAATCTTATCTTTTATAGTAGCATTAAAACCCAAAAAATTACTTTCTACAACCTTAGAAAATCCACCAATTATAGAATTAGCCGCAATAAAATTATGATCTCCGATAATGCTATCATGACAAATTAAAGAATTTGACCATATTACATTGTTGTTATTAATTTTTGAATAAGGCTCTACTGTAACATTTGGTAATATAATATTACCTTCTCCTACTATATCCCCAAAAATCCTCGCAGTCGGATTAATATAATTTATAAAGTCAAAACCCTTTTGTTTTATCTTATCAAAAATTATTTTTCTCATTCGCAAATTATTATATCCTACACCTAGTATAAACTTATATTCATGCACAGATAATAGTTTTAAATCATCTTCAAAAATAATAACATCCTTATTTAAAAATTTATTAGTAGAAAAATAATTTTTATTTACACAAAAATATTCTATTTTATATTCATTGCATTTGCTTATATAGTAATAAAGTTGTTTTGAAAAATCGCCCACTCCAAAAATAATCACTTTCATATTAATCCTCCTTAGATTAAATAATTTATATTTATTGTAAGTCCTGAGCCATTTTTTTATTTATAGAATCTATTTATGTTATTAATAATCTCACGTACCAATTCACTTTCTAATCCATAATATAAAGGTAATCTCACCAGTCTTTCACTTTCCCGAGTTGTCCATCTATCAGCACCATAAAAACTCCCGTATTTTTTCCCTGCTTTAGAGCTATGAAGGGGAATATAATGAAATAAACTAATTATTCCATTTTCCTTTAGATAACTGATTAGCTTTACCCTTACTTCAATATCTCTTGTTTTTATATAAAATAAATGGGCATTAGGGTTACACTGCTCAGGTATAGATGGAAGCTCAATATGACCTTCTTCGGCTAATGGTGCTAGTCCTTGATAGTACAAATTCCATAATTTCAAGCGTTTTATGTTAATTTCTTGTGCCTGCTCTAATTGTGCATATAAATAAGCCGCATTTATTTCACTTAAGACATAAGAAGAACCTAGATCAACCCAAGTATATTTATCAACCTGTCCCCTAAAAAAATTGGCCCGATCAGTACCTTTTTCCATTATTATTTCTGCTTTAGAAAGAAAGCAATCTTTATTTATTAATATTGCCCCACCTTCACCACAAGTATAATTTTTTGATTCATGAAAACTATAGCAACCTATATCACCAATTGTGCCTAGATATTTATCCTTATATTCAGACATTACTCCCTGGGCAGCATCTTCGATCACTACTAATTCATGCTTTTCAGCTATTGATAAAATTTTATCCATTTCACAACTAACTCCAGCATAATGAACTGGAACAATAGCCTTAGTTTTTTCTGTTATTGCCTCTTCTATTAGCTCTTCATCTATATTCATCGTATCAGGTTTAATATCTACAAAAACTATTTTTGCACCCCGTAAAGCAAATGCATTGGCCGTTGATGAAAAGGTAAAAGAAGGCATGATAACTTCATCATCAGCTTTGATATCAATTAACAAAGCAGCCATCTCTAGGGCATGTGTGCCTGAGGTAGTGACAAGAGCTTTACGGCAGCTAAAATTTTCCTCAAACCAATTATTACACTTTAGGTTAAACTGCCCTCCGCCAGATATCTTTTGATTTTGAATTGCCTGTTTAATATATTTCTCTTCCTTGCCGACTATCGGGGGGATATTGAAAGCTATCATTTCTTCACCTCTATCATTTACAAATTATTTTATCTAGCGCCAACACCCCAAATATAATCCGGTGCTATTGGTCCACAATTGAAGATTAAATCTAAAATAGAAACATCGTGGCGAAAGGGTTTATAGGCCTGTTGATATTCTGGATACTGGTAATTTATATAGTCCAATATAATGTTATTTTCTTTAAATTTTTCGGGATTAATGTATGCTTGTGCTGCAGGGCCAGACAAATAGTAGTCTGCATTAATTTTCTTACATATTGCAATTAATTTATCATCTTTACTACCTGTAGTAGGCAAATCAACTGAATTATAAAACTTTGTATTAATCCCCAAAATATCACTTATTAATTTTGTCGAATAGATATTTAAGTCAGAGAGTTTAAACCATTTTTTATCTCCATATAACTCGTCCAATATCCATTTATATTTATTAAAGTATTTAGTATTTTTATAATACAAATGCAGAAAATTGCTATGCTTCCATTGCCAGTTTTTGGAGTTATCAATCTTTACTTCAAAAATCAACTGAGTACTTATTCCTTTATTTCTGACTGGAACTGTAAGCCATTTTAATCCTTTATTAGTCATAATCTTGTTCCTGTTTCTCCAATCTCTCTTGCTATATTGTACATCTTCAAGAAAAACAAAGACATCGACTTTATTTATTAAGTCAAATACCCCTTTCCAGGGTAAATAATTTGACTGCAAAATGGCTATTTTTTTCATCAGTAGTCACCTCAAATTTAATCTTTTGAAAATCTAAGAACATATCACATAACTACAATCTTTCTTCATTATGCGAGTCAGGACAATCAATTACCTTAGTATTACCCTGTCAGGGAGCAGAACAAAAATTTAAAACCCGTTAGGGGTTAAAACGGTTCTTTTCCAGATGTAAACACATGGAACAATTGCTTTTGTTTTACCGGTTATTGCTTTTTCAATTATCGTTTCATCTATATTCATAGTATCTGGTCTGATGTCAACAAAAACAATCCTGGCCCCTCTTAAAGCAAAGGCATTGGCGGTAGACGTAAAGGTATATGAAGGCATAATTACCTCATCACCAGGTTGAATCCCGGCAAGAATAGCAGCCATTTCCAATGCATGGGTACAGGAAGTAGTTAGTAATGACTTGCGGCAATTAAACTTCTGTTCAATCCATAGGCTACACTGCTTATTAAATATACCCCCACCAGATATTTTTTTCTCTATGTCAATAGCCTGATGAATATAAGCCTCTTCATTTCCGGTAATAGATGGTATATTAAATGGAATCACTAATTCACCCCCAAGTATTTAATTTTCTATAATGCTTTTCATCCCCTATTTTTTTGTTATATTTCTAGCCATATCAAAATATTTTACTAATTCTTGAATAAAACTATCCACACTAAAAAGTTTTATTCTTTCTCGCATGAGTTGACTGCGGGCTATATAATAAGCTCGATCTTGATATAGCTTTAAGATTTCCTTAATGTATTCAGTATAGTTGTAACCAGAACTATTATCCTTACCAACATAGACTAACCCGTCACTGGGTCGATTTAGGATTACCACCGGCAGACCAACCTGCATAGCCATGGCAATACTGTAACCTCCACCCTTTCTATTGGGATTAACATAAAGATCACAAATATTATATAAAGCCAGTAAATCTTCTTCATATTTTATATTAATTATTTTACTGTCAGTGATTAATTGGCAATAGTTCTGATGTAAGTAGTTAAATCTTCCGGAACCAACAATAAGCCAGCTAATATTTTTCTGCTCAGCAATAAATGAACAAATCTTATCAATAAACTCTCGATCAGCATCAAGTTCAGCATCTAAACGATTACCCACCGTAATTAAGACAAAATCATCCCGGCATAAATTATAATTACTACGTTTGATCCTTTTCACCGGGCGATCAAACTCGACCCCATAGTCTATTTGATAAATTCGCTCGGTTTTAATCATTTTATTCTGAGCATTATTCTTTACTACTGTATCTATATCTGCATAAAGATGAATATCAGCATCAAGTGAATAGTTGACGGCCCCTAATGATAAATATACAATCGGATAGTGCTGATAAAGGATATTAGCGGCTAATGATATATAGCTGGTAGTAAGGATTATTTCAGGGTTATAAGCGATAATCTCCGCGATCAGATTATTGAGCCGCTGTTTTTTCATATCCTCTGGATTAGAGTAGACAATCTCAATCTCATTATTTAAAGCCTTTTGGTGAACAGCTTTAAGGCTATGTGAAATTGCCGAGCAATAATTATGAGGACCGATCAGTTCTGTTAAATTTGGTCTGAAATTATCTTCTACATATATTTTGATTTGATAATCCGGATACATCTCTTTGATCTTATTAACATACATAATAATTAGTTTAGTTGGAGAATGCTTGAGAGACAACATCTGATCGATCACCACCGCTACCGACTTCTCTTCCCTTCTTCCTATTTTTGCCGGTGGTATATTTAAAGTTTTTATATAATAACCGGATAACTTATTGATCGCCTCCTTTAGATGGCGATAATATCTTTGACTAACCTTAAGCTTATCACTAGTAATATAGAATAAGGTATTAATAATTAACGGATAATGGTAGTCAATGTAACCTTGATCAGCCAGGATTAATTCCATCATAGTAGTCAAAGTCTCGTCTTGGTCCGGTTTTAATATTACAAGGAATGACAAAAAGAATATTTTTTCTTTAAAATTAAAAGCAGAATTAGCGATTAAAGCCATCATATCATGGTAAATACTCTCTTTTACCCCTTCCGGCTTATTTTTTAATTCATAAAAAAAATTAACTAAAAAAGAATTGACATTCTTGTTTGCCGTATTTTTGGCCAGTAAAGCCATAGTATACGGGACAATAAAGGGGTTATTCTCTAATAATACAAAAAAAGGGCGGTTAATTTGAATATTGCTGTCTAACCGGTAATTTTCTTTTAGGGCAACAGATTCGGTCTGATATTCTTCATTCAGGTCAATAGTACAAATATATTGCCCATAAACATATTTTTTATTGTATTGAAATTTTTCTCTATTTTTTTCGTTATAAACAAAGTTATTCAAACTATCAAAATACCTAAAAATATTATTATTAAGCAAAAAATTAATCAGACCAGGATAATTACCAGCATCAATATTGGTATAGATCTTGCCGTTAACTGATTCATCACTAATCTCATTAAATAAAGCAATTTGTCGATATAACTCCTCACTTAAATCATCATGGGCAAATCTAATATCCTCTTCTTCATTATCGAGATAATAAATAAAATCATCAAATAAAGAATTATAGACACGGTACCAGAACATTATTAAATTCCTGATATTTGATAAAACAACTACTCGGTGTTCCTGATCGATCTTGATTCCCAGGTAGTCCAGTAAAAATGGGATATTCCAGATATTAAAATTATGATCAATCCCGTCTAAAAAGTGGATATCAAACCCCTTTTGATCAAAGCGGGAAACTAGCTGATCAAGCCCGGTCTTATTTTTCAAATTATAGTTGAATATAAGTAATTTATTATTCACATTATTACTCCTTTATCAAGTATCTTATTAAAATTTCTGTTCAATTGATTGATTAAGTCTAGCCAGGGTAGGGTTATGATCAAGAAAATTAATTGCCGTGTTAATATCAATAATATCCCCCGCACGGTAGAGGTTTATATAAACTTGCTCGATAAGTTGAAAATCTAAGGCCTCATCAACACATAAACGGTAATTCCTGGCAAGCATGCTGGGAGGTTTTAGCCAGAAAATCCTAAAATCCTCCGGATGATGATAAATATATAATGTTACATGTTCCCGATAAGGGTCATCGCCCTGAGCTCCCTCTTTTTTGAGCAGCTCGGCCGCCCGGACCAGGGTTTGATAAAAAAAGACTTCAACATCTAAACCCCGGGGATAACCGGCTTGACCCAGATCAAGCCTTAAATAGTCTACTTGTGCTGCAATAAATGAATTAATCGCCCGATCAATAGTGCGGGGATCGAGTAACGGACAGTCCCCGGTAAGCCGGACTACTAGCTCAGCTTCATATTGCCGACCGGCGGCAAGATAGCGTGAGAGGACATCATACTCCGAACCCCGGTAGAGACCTACCCCCTCCTGTCGGGCAATTTCCGCAACCCGGTCATCACTGGCCCGGGTAGTGGTAGCAACAACAATCTCATTTATTTCGACTGCCTTTTTAACCCGGGCAATAATATGGGCCAGTAACGGTTTGCCGACCAGTAACCGGGCTACTTTCCCCGGCAAACGGGTCGAGTCCATGCGAGCCTGGATAATCGCCACTACTTTGGCCATCTTATCTCACCACTATTATCCTTCATCACTAAATCTTCTCCCAGGTAATCGGTTGATTTGTCTTGATATCTGCTCTGGCCATCCGCCCGATTACCAGCTGATAGTATTTCGGCTTCAGGCCAATCCCCGGTCTTAAAACCCGGATCATCTCTTCGGTAATTACTGTACCGGCCGGGATATCTTTCACCGCAAAAATGCTCCGTCTCCCCCGCTGATAATGGATCTCCTCAGTTGCTGTCCGTTCCTTGATCGGACTGCCGATCGCCACCTCTACTTCCCGGATCCCTTGCACCATTGCCTTCAGTTCAGGCGGTTCCAGGGCAAATTTATGGTCGGGGCCAGGTAAATTCCGATCCAGGGTGAAGTGTTTCTCAATAATCCGGGCACCTCTGGCCACAGCTGCCAGCGGAACGGCAATCCCCAGGGTATGATCGGAATAACCGACCGGGAGTTGAAAGGCCTGTTGCATTGTGTCAATTGCCGCTAAATTAACCTCAGCTATCGGCATCGGATAACTAATCCCACAGTGCAGAAGGGCGACTTTATTATTTCCTTCATCCTTAATGACTTGCAGCGCTTCTTCGATCTCGCCCAGGTTAGCCATCCCGGTTGATATAATCATCGGTTTATTTTTCCGGGCAATATACCTTAAAAACGGGAGATCAATACACTCAAATGACGCAATCTTATAAGCAGGCATCCCCAGTTCTTCCAGTTGATCAACTGCCGGATAGTCAAAAGGGGTAGAGAGAAAGATTAAGCCCTTTCCCCCGGCATAAGCGCTTAATTCCTGCTGCCACGCACGGGGGAGCTCTAAATCCTGGTAGAGCTGATAAAGGTGATCAGCTGTTTCATATTCAGCACCCAGCCTCATGATCTGGTGATCGGTCCGGGCGGCAATCCGCTCGGCGGTAAAGGTCTGGAATTTAACCGCATCAGTTCCGGCCTCTGCCGCCACATCAATTAGTTCTTTCGCCTGCTTTAAATCCCGGTCATGGTTACTGCCGGCTTCAGCAATAATCAGGGTCGGCTGTTCAGCCCCAATAACTTTTTTGCCAATTACGATCTCACTCACTATCACTACACCCCTATCTTTTTAAATAAAGGACAATCATAACGCAACATGGCCAGACCGTCCTCGAATTCCCCCAGAAAAGGCTTTACTTCCTCCTTTTTGATTAAGCTAGTAATTATTTTGGGATAATTAACCCCGGCCTGATATGATAGGGGAACTCCCCCGCCAAATCGCGGATTCAGCTCAATAAATTTAATCTCATCTTCCGGGGTAATAATTGCCTGGAGATTAGCCGGGCCGATCATCTTCATTCCCTCAATGATCTCCTTTGTCCAGTTAATTAATCGCTCCTCTTTCACGGTTACAGCCTTACTTACCTCTCCCCCCCTGACCTCGATCCTCTTCCGCGGTACTGCCGCTATCAACCGGCCGGTCAGGTCGGAGACAGTATCAATTGTAAACTCTGTTCCCTCAATATACTCCTGAATAATCGGGTCATCAATATAAGCAGTGAAAAAATCGTATTCTTTTTGATTATTGAGCTTAAAGACCTGTTGGCTCCCCTGACCGCAACGGGGTTTGATCAGCAACGGAAACTTATGTTTTTTTAGTTGACCGGGTAAAAAGGTCAGTGGAGTC
>JAKSCG010000127.1 GCA_022360715.1 Halanaerobiales bacterium | reverse complement strand
CCTCCACGATCACATCGTATAAAAGCGCTCCCCGCTGCTCATCCTTAAGGAGGGTAGCTACCTCCAGCATAATAGCCCGGTCCCTCAACCCGGAGCCATAGGTTCCCCCGGTTTCCCGGTAGTCTTTGACCTCGGTCGTCAGGGGCTGAATCAATTCAGCCGCAGTGTTGGTATAACCCAGTAATTGATAAGCAGCGGCCAGATAATACTGAGCCGTAACCCCGATCTGCTCCAGTTTACTCTCGCGCAGGTAATTAAGAGCATTGAGGGGCTGGCGATTAGCCAGCGCCAACAGATAGAGGCGATAAGCCCTGGTTAAGTAGTCTTCCTGATTCTCCTTGCTTTGGGCCAACTGGAATTTTACCCAGTTTTCCAATAGCTCGGCCGGGACATAATACCCCTTATTACTGGCTTCCAGTAAAAAGTGACCGGCATAATTCGTCCCCCACAGATTAGGCTGGGTTCCATTCGGCCAGTATGAAAAACTACCGTCAGCCAGTTGAAATGTCCTGAGCTTTTCAATCGCCTGATTTATATTGCGATCAAGCGAGATCAGTTCGGCCCGGCTTAACTCAGCAAACCCTTTTAAATAAAGCTGGGGAAAGACGGTGGAGGTAATCTGTTCGACACAACCATAGGGATAGCGGAGCAGCCACTGCCGACGGTGATTGAGATTTAATTTCTGACGCCGGGCAATACTGAGCTGGACCGAACTGGTATTTTTAATCCCGGCGGCCGGGACTTGCAGCTTAACCTCAGACTGCCCTTCCACCACTCTCTCTTCGGCCCGGTAGGTATAAGGACGTTCAGCTCTTACCGTCAACTCTACCGCCTTCCCGGCCCGGTGTTCCGGCGTACTGGCCGTAATTTTAATTTCTGCCGGCCCCACTTCACCCTGGGTGGCCAATTCAAAGGAAATCTCCCGGGTTTCAACAGTGCTTAACGACAAGGTTTTCTCGGCCGCCCCAATCAATCGGAGCGGACCATTTAATTCCATTTTGACCTGAACCGTCCCCAGGTTTTCTTCCAGGGCAAAGAGGGTAACCGGCACTACGATCCGATCCTCCGGGCGTAAGACCCGGGGGAAAGTCGGCAAGACCATCAACGGTGATTTAACCGTTATCTGTTCGGCTCTGTTCCCATACCGGCCCTGTGCCGCCCCGATTACCATCACCCGCACCCTGCCGATATAATCAGCCGGCATCGTGAAACTAACCCGGGCCTGACCGAGCTGATCGGTCGACACTGGTCCGGCAAACAGGGTCACCGGTTTAAACCTTCTCTGTTCGATGGTTTGTAGTTGCCGGTCTAAATAGCGGTCCGCTCCACCCGAACCACCACCGGTCGAAAAAATGTGATAGATATAGCCCCAGTCCAGTCCGATAATATCGGAGAAGGTATCATAAGTCGCTGTCTTCAGCATTTCCTTTTGATAAAAATATCGCCGGGGGTCCGGTGTCGGAAAGTCGGTCAAATCGAGCAAACCCTCATCAACGACCGCTACTGTAAACTGGGCCGGTTGCGCTGAGTTGATCTTGACCGTAAACTCCTGGCCCGGTTCAAGGGTGGCAGGTGTCTCCACCGTAAAATCTAAGTGGGAATCCTCCCGTTCGACCAGCAGGGGAACAACACCATACAAGCGGACCGGCCGATCATTACCGGTCTCGGCATATGGTTGGAAAACGGAAACAGCCAGATAGACATTGGGCACATAGTCCGGTCTGACCGGAATGGCAAATTCCGTATTACTCCCCTCACTCTCCTTCCATTCCCGATAGAGAAGCTGGTCACCTTTTTCGACCGTCAGCAAAACCAGGCCCTGTTCCGGGGTTTTAACCACTACCCGGGCCGTTTCTCCCGGAAAATATTTTTCTTGATCAGTTTTGATATTAACCAGATCGGCACTCACACTGGCCTCACCCTCACCCCACCAATATGAACGGAAAAAATAAGCGGCAGAATGACCCCCGGCCTGATCCTCAACTTCAATCAACATTTCACCATAATCACTCAGATTATAGGTCAGCTCAAGCGGATGGTCGGCCGAGAGTAATGTCCCCTCCTTGACCAGCTCGGTATGCTGATCAGTCTTATAATGCTGGCGGAAGGAGCGCCGGTTATCAAATTCCCACCACCAGTATTTTCGCAGGTGATAGATCCGATACTTTAACTCCTGGCCCGGGATTAGTCTGCCGTCTGCTGATACTAAAACAAGATTAAAGCTGGCCTGACTACCGATCTGTAAATCTTCCTGCTCTGTTTTACTAATCCCGACATAACGCTGATAAACTTCGATCGGGAGTGAGCTCACTGCCGGAACCGACCGTCCCCCTTTTTCCAACACCTCGGCCTTGAGTGCGACCTTTACTACTGACGGGACCCGACCGATCTCCGGTAACTGCCAGCTAATCTCGGTTCTCCCCGTTTGATCCAGCTGGCCGATCAATTGCCCGCTCTCTATCGCCTTAAATTCAATACTATCATTGGTAAAGGTGTAATTGGGAAAACCCGAAAAGCCAATCTCAAATGGTTCGACTTTGAGCCTGGCTCTGCTTTCCAATCCAGCCGCCGGGGCACCGAAAAGATAACTGGAGTTAATCGAAAAGTCGACACTGCGATCGGTCCGGTTGAGCTTCTCTTTTTCGCTGGCAATCTCCACCTTCAGCCGGTATGGAACGATCTCTTCAATTCTAATCAATTGTTGGAAACTGCTATCACCAATTTTAAACTCAGCCCGCCAGTTGCCGGTCAAGGCTTTTAGATCAGTAGAAAAATTAAAGGAATAAAAGCCATCCTCCGCCTGTTTTCGGGTTTGCTCCACAACAAGTCGATCCCGGGGGTTATAGAAGCGCAGAGTAACCGGATGGTCAGCGGGAAAAGTATCATCCCGGTTGCGGGCAATGACGGCCAAATTAATCTGGTCACCGGGACGATAGACCCCCCGGTCGGGATAAATAAAAGCCTGGGTCGCTCCGGAACGCTTTATCCCTCCCACCTCAAACAGGGAATAATCGAGCCGGCTTTCTTTGAATTTCAAGATCGAATACTGGTAACGCTTCCTGACCTCAATATAGTCCCCTTCTTTCTTTAAAACACAGCTACCGTTTTGATCAGTATAAGCTGTTTCAATCAACTGATTACTCGCGTCCTTTAGTAAAACCGTAGCATCAGGCAGGGGTTTGGCCTGTAGTATATCAGTCACAAAGACATGGGTTTCTCCCGCCAATTTCTTAGCGGTAAGACCGAGATCACTAAGAATTATATGTTTGACCTGACGACCATTCCTCCAGAGATAGTTCCTGATCCGCCATTCCTCCCAATCTTCCGGGAAATAAAGGGCATCATCGGCGGCAAATTCCAGTTGCAGGATATACAGGCCCGAATTTTCCTCTTGAATTACCCCGGAAAGATCGATCGCCGACTGAACCCATTTATTTTGGTCCGAACCGATCTCCAAAATCCTCGATTCCAGCACCTCTCCGAGCCGTTTAAATCCGTACCGGTTATAGTCGTCAAAGGACTTACTCCCCACCCGCAAAGAGTTCTCTTCCAGAAATTGAATCAGGTTTTCTTCCTGAACCTGTTTAACTTTGAGATGAACCCGGGCCAGATTGAGCGTCCGGAAAGCAACCTGTTTATTCTTAGCCGTGCTTAGAAAAATACCGGAATTAACAAATTCCAATCTGGGGCTAAGATCAGAGATCTTTAACTCCACTACAAAGTCTTCGCTGCTGGTCAGCTCCTGTCCCAGTCTACTCCTGATCCCGGAAAAAAGCTTCACTATGTAGCGCTGGCCCGGAACAAAATCCCCCTTTAGCAGCATTGATTTACCAGCTATCTCTGTCGCGAAATCAACCGGTGGCTCCAGGTTGACAAAACCCCGGTAATTAATTCCGCTGTCCAATTCTTCCGAAAAAATAATCCGGAGCCTGGTCACATCCCCTTCCCGTTCCTCTTCAATCCGTAACACCTGCAGCTCACCCCGGGGGGCCAGCGTAAACGTCCGGGTAAAATCCTCACTTAAATCCAGTTTTTGATGTTGCACCGTTAGCTGAAAAATCCTTTCCTGTTCACTCCGGAAAAGTACCCCTGATTTCAGGGTATAGACCAGTTGTTCACCCTTTTCTACCGTAAGGTTGTGCTCTTTTCCCCCTTCCAGGAATTTTAGGGCTTGGCTGAGCCTTTTGGGATCACACTCTTCAGCCAGTTCCAACCTGCCGCGGAAAAACAGCCCGGAATCCTCACCATCGACCGGCTGGAAATCTCCGCTCAGGTTGAGAATCTGTTGGCCCAGGGTTTCAAACTCAAAGACCCGCCGCTCCGGTTTTAGATTCTCGATCCCGGGAAATAGGGCTTTAAGATTAAAAATCCCGATATATCTATTTCTACTTAGTAAGGGTTTCGCCGGTGCAAAAACAACAGTTCGTCGGTCGGTCCAATAAACCTTTCCCTTTAGGGCCGGCTCGATTACAAAAATATCGTTACTATCTATAGTTTGATTCAGGTCATTCCCAGCAACCTGTTCCTCTTTAAACCTGACCGCCAGTAAAGTATCTGACTTAATTACCCCGGTTGTAATATGGGTTATTTCCTTATCAGGATTGAGATTAAGACCGGCGTATTGAAAGCTCTGCTCAGCCTCCCGGGTCGCATTAAACCAACCCAAGGTAAAAGCAACCAGCAAAATGACCCTCAGCAATAACCACCTTAATCGCACTGGCTTTTTCATCGATCACTCCACTCCCTATCTTTGAATTTCTTGTCTCTTTAATATAAATACCATACCAGCACTTCATTTTCCTGCATCTTTCTAAATTTTACCTAAAAACAACTACTTCGGGCCAAATAGATAAAATAATTATTTAAGAACAAAAATATTCTATTTTTCATATTATATACTACAGCTATCATTGACGATTTAAATGTTATTTTTAAAGGAGGGATTTGGAATCAATGAATGATCAAGAACAAAGAATGCCTGACGATTGCCGTGATCGAGGACCATACCCATATCCCGGGCCTGGTTGTGGTCCTGGCTGGGGACCAGGTGGTTGGGACTCAGGGAAATGGGACTGTCAACCTAAAATCCTCCGGATGATGAGAGAACTGGCCGGCAGTGAACTAAGAAATATCGATCTGTACGATTACCTGCTGACCTTACGGGCAGTTCAAATGGGCGCCCAACAGAACATGTTTATTATTGTCAGTAATGTTTTACGGGATAATAAAGCTTTTGCCGCCAGAAACCTGATGTTGATCAAAGAAACATATATGGATATTACCGGAGAAAATATTGAACCGATCCGGCAGGAGTTTACCCAACCAACCAGCTACCGTAATGGTGTGGAATTAGTCCTGTTTTTTGAAATCGATGATGTCGAAGATTATCGAAACCTGTTATTGGAAATAACGAACACCCCTTATTATAATAATGTCTTTGAGATGATGACCAATGATTTGATTAATGTCGACCGGCTTAATTACCTTTATGCCAGAACGATTTTACCGGGCTCAATGTAAACTTAAATAAACAGGCCAATGGTGATTGTCCTTCATCATTGGCTTCTGTCTTTTTCCTATTCTTGATAATTTTTAATCTAACTTTAATCTAAATTAAATCTGATTTTAATATTAAGGTGATATGATTAAAACATGTTAAGACAACACCCCTTAAGTATAATATATAACATGCCTTCATGTTCCACCACTTTATACCGCAACAGCGGTTTGAGCATACACAATAACATTTTCATTTTTCCTCTTAAAACCGCCTTCCCGGGCGGTTTTTTAATTATTACGATAAAAAAATCTTGTATAAAAATTAGCTGGCAGGGCAAACTGAGCACAGCAAACAATAATTAACAGGACGGTGGTCTTATCACCCAAATAGTATTCCTAAATAAAATTGGATTTCCCCAAATCAGTGAGCTGAAAGGTACGGAACAAGATGTCCCGGCTATTGGTGAAAAAGTATACTTAAAAAATACTGACCGGCAAGCCGGTTGGTTTGAAGTTACCGATGTCAAAAGGGATTTGCTTGATGGAGCAATCCATATTTACGTTAACCCCCTTTGACGCAATTATTTTAAAATTTAAACTTTATTTCTAGGGGTTTACTAAATGACCAAATCTATGTATAATAATGGTGACCCCTAAAAGATCATAAGACTATAAGGAAGAGGTTATGTTATTTGATCTTTATGAGGGGATAACATAAATACTTTTTCATTTTTTATCCTCCTTTAAGACCAACCGGAACGAACGGTTGGTCTTATTTATTTACGCAATTTTAGCGACTTACTTTGATCCACCGGACCTGATAAGGGTCCAGTTCCACTGTTAATTCCTGCTGTTCCGAGCTGTACTCCTTACCTGATAACAGTTCTTTCCTTTGCTTATATTGATTTAAACCGAGTTGAAGCAGGCTGATTTTTTGTTTGAATCGGTCGGCGGAGGTATTATGGAAAGCAATGATCACCTCTCGGCCATCCGACGTCATCCGGCACAGACTAAATAATCGCTGATCGAGAAATAAGACCTGCTGGTCGGCATTGGGATGAAAGGCCTTTTCATTTCTCCTGATCCGCAGTAAACGACTAAACCTTTGTAAGACAGCCGAGCGAATTGAATGATTATCCTGTAATTCCCCGGTTAAGTCTCGATACTTTAATTTCTGGCGATTAATCCTCCGTTTCAGCCCACTTGTTTTTACTCCCTGTTGATCATTCCTTGAGCCGAGCAAACTATGGATATAAATACCGGGGATGCCGGCCAGGGCCAGTAAAATCGCCTGTGCGGCCATAAATTTATTAACCCCGTTCTCTCCTCCCTGCTCATTAACCAATGCGTCAAAATAATTGATATTCAACTCATAGGGGCTTTGGGAACCATCGTGATTGCTTTTAAATGAGACTAACCCCCCATGAGCTGTTGTTCGTTCGACCAACAGCTTGATTTGCTCGGCAGTCAAAATACCTTCTACCGGACGCAGTCCGATCCCGTCGTGGGAAGCCAGGAAGTTAAAAAAAGTAACTTGTTCAGATTTAGTGGTCAAACTGGCCGCCCAGGCTGATAAGGGGACAGCATTACCGGTAGCAAAACTATATAAAACTAAAGGTGGTAGGGCAAACTGATAAACCAGTTGGGCCTCATTACTACCGTTACCAAAATAGCTGATATTTTCGGCATGGGGAACATTGGTTTCCGTGATCATCAGTACATCAGGGGCCACCGCTTTTAAAATGCTCCGAAAGAGCCGGACAATTAAATGGGTCTGGGGTAAATGGATACAACTGCTGCCGATCTCCTTCCAGAGATAAGCAACCGCATCCAACCGCAATATTCTTGCTTTTTTACTAATATAAAAAAGGAGTACTTCGATTATTTCCAGTAATAGAGCGGGATTTTGGTAATTTAAATCAACTTGATCCGGACTGAAAGTAGTCCAGAGCCACCTCTGGCCGCTTGCGGTTAGAAAAGGGCTCAGCAGGCGATTGGCCCGGGGTCTGGTTACTTCGGATAAATCAGTTGCCGGGTCTGCGCTAATAAAGTAATTAGCATATCTACTATCCCCCTGGAGAAATTTCTTAAACCAGCGACTATTGATCGAAATATGATTAATCACTGCATCAAACATCAAATCGAACTGTTCACCGATCTTCTCAATATCTCCCCAGGAACCCAGGTCAGGGTCAACCCTTCGATAATCAATTACCGAAAATCCGTCGTCAGATGAATAGGGAAAAAAAGGCAGAAGATGGATGGTAGAGATTGTATCGTAACAATACTCGCTTAAAAAATCCCGTAAGACCGTAAGGGGTTTTCTCCCTTCAGCGCTAAGTTGATCACCATAGGTAATTAATACTATCTCCTTTTCGGAAAAACTTTTATTTTGATTAACTGCTCTGCTTAATTGAGGATTCTCCTCAGTAAAGGATGTTAAACTATTTTTCAATCGATCAAAAACTGCTTCTCCTTCTTTAGAACCATAAAGCAATTGCAATTTCTCTTGCATTCCCGGTTGTAAATGCTGAGGTATCGTCGAATTCATCAAATATTATCACTCCATTCGCTAATATTACGTTATTAATCAGCTTGATTTATTGAGTAAATCCTCAAGCAAATTTTGGAGTACTTGCTCCGAAAAATATTTTTCTCCCAGCAAAAAATTCCTTTCCACCATCTGTTCGCGCTGCTTGAACTCCTTTAAGTAATAAATAGACTGTGTCGCAGCTTCCGTAATCTTTTCTGCGGAGAGCTGAACATAACCATTTTGCTGAGAATGATAAGTATCCCCGAGGGAAATACAGCTAAAACCCTTTTCCTTAATATCACTCTGATATACCGGATATTCAAAAATAACCATTGGTTTTTTAGCAAATAAACCTTCCAGCAATTGATTTCCCCATCCTTCCAGCATACTTGGATAAGTAATTAAATCAGCAATCGCATAAGCATCCCAAAGGGAATAATACTTCTTCTCCGTAGATTCTAAACGACAATCCTTGATTAACGAATTAGCCCAGCAAATTTTTACTCCCCGCTGCTCAGCCAGTCTCTTTAAAAAATCAATATATTTGCTTTCAGCTTCAAGCAGACCTGGTATCAGCAGGATTATTTGACTCTCTTCAGTAAAAATTCTCCCGTCATAAAGAAAGCCATTAAGCTCTAAACGACGCTCTTCCAACTGGCCTACTACTTCAATGGCCAATTCGATCGCTTTACGCTCCGCTACCCGGGTAGCCTGGAGAATAACCAAATCTGCTGCTCCAATCCCCAAGCTCACTTTTAGATCCTGATTATATTGATCGATCTTCCATAATGGTTGTTTAAAATCAAAGACATTAGGTATAACAATTGAGTTTAGCCCCTTTCTTCTTTTAAGTTCAGCCTGTGCTATGCTATTGATCACTACGTGAGTAATTAGCTCATCATCAGGTGGAAAATAATTCTGTAAAATCTCTTTAATCACAGGACCGGTAGGCTGACGATAGTATTTTCTTTCCCAATAAAAATCATGGTGATGGGCAATACATTTTACTCCCAACTCTTGGCTAACCCTAATGAAAGCGATTGCCGCCGGGATACCCCAGCCAAGTGACCAGATATTGTTAAGAATTAATAGCTCAATCCCGTATTCCTTGATAAATTTATTAAGGCCTTTTTCGATCTTACCGGCAGTATTTAATAATGCTTGTTTTAATTCATCTTGATCATTATAGTCGGTTAGTTCCTGATAAGCATTTTTGACCAATTTATTATTCTGAGCATCTTGATAGTGTAATTCCGGGATGATATACCCGTCAGAAGTCCCCGTACTCCCTGCTAAATAGTAGACATTATGACCGAGCATTGCTAGAGCTCTTTTCCATTTCTTCATTTCTAAGGAGACCCCGTCCGTTTCTCCGACTCTAAAGTGACATAGTGCTATATTCAATTTAAAGATTACCTCCTTGCTATCTTTTTAACCTTTAATCGAGCCCGCCATAATCCCTTTAATAAAATATTTCTGTAAAAATAAAACTATGATTATGATCGGTATTACTACTAAGGTATTGGCTGCCATTATTTGTGACCATGACATTTCAACTAATCTTTGGGATAACATTCCGACCCTTAAAGGAAGGGTAAATTTTTCGGGACTTTTTAGTAAAATTAAGGGCATTGTAAATGAATTCCAGTTATTAGTAAACTCTATTATTGTCAGTGCCGTGGTAGCCGGCTTCAACAATGGTACAATAATCGTAAAGAAGATCCTGAATTCACCACAACCGTCTATTTTGGCAGCTTCAAGCAGTGAATCGGGGATATCCTCGATATATTGTTTCATAAAGAAAATGCCAAAGATCGTTACGCCAAAGGGCAATATTAAACCAATCAGCTGATCATACATCCCTAATTTTGTAATAATAAAAAATAAGGGGAGTAATCTAACCGCAGCCGGAATTGCCATTGTTCCGACCAATAATACCATTAATATATTTTTCCCCAAAAAATCCTTTTTAGCAAAGGCATAGCCGGCCATCGTAGAAAAAAATACGATTAGGATGGTTGTTGAAGTCGAAACTAGCACTGAATTAAAAAAGGTTCTCATAAATTTAAGATAGTGCCATATATAAATAAAATTACCAAGTTTCACTTCCTCAGGCCATAAAGTAGGTGGGAACCTGGTAATCTCGATATCTGTCTTTACACTTGATACCAATAACCAATACAACGGTACTAAAAATAAAAAAGCAATTATATAAAGAAGAATTTTCCAAAAAAGATCGGTTTTTTTCTTCACGGCTAACACCTCTAGTAATCTAATTTTCTTTGATTCAACTTATTTTGCATAACAGCAATGATTACTAAAATAACAAACAATATATAGGACATAGCTGCCGCTTTTCCGATATGGTAATATTTAAAGGCTTGATTATAAATTAAGAATGGTACGGTGATTGTTGAATCGGCAGGTCCTCCCCCGGTCATAACGAAGATCTCTTGAAAGACATTAAAAGCAGTAATCAGTAGTAAGATAAATACTACCATTGTAATTCTCCTCAACAAAGGCCAGGTAATCATTTTGAATTTTTGTAATTCAGATGCTCCGTCTACATCAGCAGCTTCATATAAAGATAAAGATATATTCTGCAACCCGGCCATATAAATTAACATATAATAACCAATCTGTTTCCAACATAACATGACAGCTATTACCGGCATCGCTAATTTAGTACTTGTTAACCAGCCGGGTCCGTCGATATTAAGCAAGTTCAAAACCCCGTTAATTAAGCCTCGCTCTCCATTAAAGATAAACATAAAAATTAAACCGGCGCTTACCGGTGCAATAACATAGGGAATAAAAAATAAGGTTCGCATAAAACCGGTTCCTTTAATTCCTTTATCCAGTAATACTGCTAATAAAACTGCCCCAAACATCGTCAACGGAATAAAGATAGCACTAAAATACAGCGTATTTAATAAACTCTTTTGAAATAATGGATCATTAAAGGTTAACACATAATTTTTTAAACCGATCCATCTTCCCGGAAGTTCAAACAAGCCACTATTTCTAAGAGCTAAGGGTTTTAGATCTTTCATGCTGGCAATAAGCGACCAAATCGACGGATATAAGACAAACATCAAGATGATAATTATTCCCGGCAGAATAAATAAATAGGCTGAATGATCGGTTTTTTTAATTAAGCCCTTTAACCTCAGGTATGCTTTCACAAAAATTTCCCCCTTAGTTTTATCAAAAAGACAGAAGAGAAGAGATACAAGATCAATCTTCCAAATTGTATCTCTTCTTTACCTATTCCCGCTTAATCGCTATCTCAGTAACTACTCTGCTAAAATTTTATTTCCTCTTTCTTCAATATTTTTTAAGGCCTCCTCAGGAGTAATTAAGCCTAACACAGCCTTGTTAAGT
>JAKSCG010000073.1 GCA_022360715.1 Halanaerobiales bacterium | reverse complement strand
TTCTATACCCCCCACTGGACTCAAATGGGTAGAATGGAATTACAGCAAAAATTACGAAAAATATATAATCCCCCTTGTGGTAAAAAATTGGACGGCATACTTAATTTCCTGAAATGAAAAACTACTTCTCATCCCAAAGCTTTTTGCTTATCTCATTTCCTCCCTCCGGGTAAAAGGTAAGCTATATTTATCTGATTATTTTAATGATTTAAAATTATAGGAATAAATCCTTTAGACTTGACACGTCAAAAAATTTAGAGTAGGATTTTTTACAGAGTCAATTGGATAATTTATCTTTTAATGGTAATATAATTGCCTTTAAATCTCTAACTCCAGGAATAAAAATGTAGATTATTAAGCTATTGCATTATTTTCTTAGATAATTTATAAGTATATGCAGGAATTTGTTATTAAATGTCTAAGTATATCTAGATAAAGGATATTTTGATTTTTTAAAAAAGGGAGGTTGGACAAAATGCCGGGCGACAAAATCATGGTTATTGGAGATAATCAGGATTTATTAAAAGTAATTACCGACTTCTATAATTATTTCAGTTTCAGTACTGTTGTTTTAAAACAATGTAAGGACATTAAAGAAATAATCCGGTTAAGTCCCGATCTGCTCTTACTCGATCTTGATCTGGCCATGCTGTCAGGGCCGGATATCCTCCGCTCAATCCGGCAGAATCAATACCTGACAGGTCTCCCGATAGTAATTATTACTGCTTTGAATGATATTAATTTTTTTCGTAATGAAGATATACAGGGTGCACTTCAAAAACCCTTTGACCTCAATAACTTATTGAAGATAACTATGGAAATACTTAATAGTAAACGACAAAGATTTATCATATAAAAGTCTAAGGATACCTGCTACTTGTTAATTAATAACTCAATATCCCCGGAAGAAGTTTTAATTTCAATTCGATTATTACTATCACCAGCAGTCCCTTCTAAATAATCCTCTTTGATCGAGCCGATAATTGCAATTGGAAAATCAGTAACAATATTCCCGGAAGAAGTATCAGCTTTTAAATAAAACCTGGACTCCGGTGGAAGTTTTAACGTAATGTTCCCGGATGAAGATCTAAGAGTCACATTGTTATTAAATTTTTCATATTCAATATAAGCTTCCCCGGAACTTGAAACTATCTCTAAATCTCCGTTAAAACCTGCGGCAATAATATCTCCTGACGATACCCTCATTATTGATCGATTGGCTTTAAATGATGTCAAATCTAAATCCCCAGATGAGGTAGAAAAATTAAAATTATTAATTGCTAAATCGTTAATCACTACATCAGCAGATGATACAACCAGATCTAAATTGTTTTTGTAGCTTTTAGGTAGATATATTTCTAATTTGAGATTACTGGAAAAGAAAGAAAATCCAATGGAAAACTGTCTGATTGGTTTCACTTCTATGATTAACTTATCTCCAATTATTTTAGTAGTAAGCCGGGGAAATATCTCTTCAGAACTTGCTTTACCCCTACCAGTAAGAGTAATTTTAATTTCATCACTTTCAACTGGTAAAATCTTAACATCAAAACTAGGTGATTTAATCAGTATAAGGTCTAAATTATCTATTTGATGAATTTTTTCTTCATAAATATTTTTTTCAAGATATCCATAACTATTAATACCAAAAACAAAAAGCAGCCCGGCGATTAAAAATGCCCCTATGGAAATAGCACTCAAAATTAAAGCTATTTTTTTGATATTCATTTTTTTCATAATTCCCTCCTAAGTAAGTCCCTTATAGTTACTGATAATCTGTAAATTCATTTTTAAATATCGCACTGTTATCTTATGAAATGACTTAGTCAAATAATAACATCCTATTGTTACTAACAGACCTAAACTAGTTAATCCTATTGATAAGAAGATAGAGGTAAAAAAACTAACCGGTATATTAATAATAAATGGTAACATTGGTCTAAATATAGTTGCGATAAATAAAATTATGCCTGAAAAGGTTAATCCAAGCGAAACCCCCCAGATTCCTATCAAAACGCCTACCAACCCGAGAAAAGGCCCTAAAACAAAAACTAAATTAAAAAACCCTAAGCCGACACTGGCCAAAACAGCCTTTAATACATTGCCGGCAGTCGCTGTTTTTTCAGCTTTATTGATCATATAATTGACATTGATCTGTTTAGATAATATATAAGGATCTCCTAGTGATTGAGCAATTTCCTCCTCAGTTCTTCCGGCCTCCATACCGATATTGAAATGCTCTTCATAATCAAACAAAATATCATTCTTCTCAACTGCCGGAATATTATCTAAGGTCTTAGATAATCTCCGCAGAAATTCAACTTTATTCATGGTCATCACCC
The DNA here is from genome assembly GCA_022360715.1 of Halanaerobiales bacterium. GTDB lineage: Bacteria > Bacillota > Halanaerobiia > Halanaerobiales > DTU029 > JAKSCG01. The sequence goes on along the minus strand of JAKSCG010000073.1, from coordinate 32,717 downwards.
CTTTTTACAATATTATTTACCCCTGCAACAAACAAATCCCACTCCGCTAATAATTGATCCTTTGCTTTTCGACCTGATTGGGTCAGTTTATAGTATTTTCGAGGTGGTCCTTCCGAAGATTCTTGTAAATAAGTAGTCACAAATCTTTCTGCCTTAAGCCGTCTCAAAAGCGGATAGATCGTACCTTCAGATAAAGAAATATTTTTCGACATTTCATTAACTAACTCATATCCATAATGGTCTTTGCCACTTAATATTGCCAATACGCATAATTCAAGAACCCCTTTTTTGAACTGTATATTCACTGTATCACTGTCCTTTCAAATATATAATAACACACAGTATCTTTTATTGCAAGATACTGAACTATATTTTTTTTATTAGTATCAACAGCTTGAGTTACCCGGAAGACAGCTCTCCCGTTAAATCAAAAATTTTTCAAATAGTCTTCCAGCTGGATTTTGGATAAAGATAATCTCCTTCTCTTACCAATCTCTGCTAGCTCTTCTTTTAATTTTAACCGGGTTAATTCCCGGTCTAATGATAGCTTTTCGGTGAGGTCTTGAAAAAGGAGAGTTATTACCCGCAATTTCCAGTTTGTAAAGACCGGTCGATAGCTCAGACCGAACGCACAGAGCTTTCCGATATCTTCTTCAACAGCCCCCTTTCGGCAATCTTCAAAATCCAGTCCAAAAATTTTATTTTTTTCAAGTACTATAAAGTTCCTGAAATTGATATCACCCAGAATAAATTTATAATCGTAAGACCGGTAAAAATCAAGCAGCCAGTTGGACAATCCCTGAAAAAGAGGGTTAACTTCAGATAAGTCAGCCTGTTCTGATTCGAGCAGACAGTAAATCTCAAGCAAAGTAGGTCCGGGCAAATACTCCAGAATTAGGTAATCTGGTCCGGATTGATATAATTCCGGTACACTTACTCCCCTTTCCCGCAATTTTAATAAGAACGCTGCTTCTTTGGTCAGCTTGCTTCCCATTTCCTTCCGGACATAATCTTTGCTCTCACTTTCAGTTGTAACCGTCCTGATTAAATAAACCTTATTTTTTTTACTGGTGAATTTTTTCCGCAGCTGATAGTGGGAAAAAAGATTGTTTTGCTCAGATGGTCTATCTCTTTTCATCGCAACCAATCCTAACTTCAATTGAAGAACCGGGCTGATACCCTTTTAGTTCTCTCACCACTCCCGTCACAACATTTTCCAGCAAATTCTGCACAAAAGGAACCAGTTCAACCTCCCGGTTATCAAAGAATAGTTTGATCCGCGATGAAGAAAGTACACAATCTTCCCGGCTGGCTCTTCCTTTTAAAATATTTATTCCCAGTTCACGGCAACTATACCCACAGGCTGAGCAGCACTCCTTAGGGAAATCCGGTAGTTGCTCAAATACCTTATCTTCAATCAGGTCGACCAATTTTTCCGCTTGATCGATCCCGCTAATTACCGGTAAGCCCCTGTATTCACTCATTTGATTAGCTATCTTCCCGGCAATTGCAAAAACAGTATCATCCAGCCTTTGGTCGATCTGTTCAACGTCTGCCGCTGCTATTATTTTAGGAAAATTCCCTGCTGCAATCCCCTCAACTACCACATAGTCATAGTAATAATGCTTTAAGATCTCTTCCAGTGATAATCTTGTTGGATAGAGAATGTCTGTTTCATAATAGCCGCGGGCGGTAACTAACTCCGCACCGGCTTTTTTATGCCGATCAGTATTAGTCCCTTCCTGATCAATCGCAAACTTCTCAAAATGGATCTCTTTAATCGAACCGACACTATACCTCCGTTTTTTCAGTTCCGCAATTATCCGCTCAATCGTGGTTGTTTTACCGGAACCGCTAATCCCAAAAACAGAAAAAACCTTCATTTCTTAATCACTCCTACCAAATATTTAACAAATAAAGTAATAAAATAACCATTAAAAAGGATAAACTGAGGATAATTACAATGTAATCCTGTTGCTTAAACTCCAGCCTTAAATAACTGGTTCGCCGGGGGTATGCCCGGAAAGCCCTCATTTCCATCGAAGTAGATAATTCGCGGGCTTTAACGATCACTCCGGTAAGAACCGGCATTAATAAATATGAATATAATTTGATGCGCTGTTTAAGCGGCAACTTCTCCGGTTCAATTCCCCTTAATTGAATAGCAATATAGACATCTCTGGCTTCTTCGCCCAGAATCGGTAAAAAACGGGTGGCCAGTGAGACCATAAAAGCAATCTCAAAGGGAACCTTCCACCGAATCAGTCCCTGAACAATCTCCCGGGCACTGGAACCGGTCATTATTACGGCCGAGACGATAATGATCAACATCCTTAGAATTACCCTGATCCCTTTTTGCAAACCGCCGGCTGTGAGCAGAGTTAGGTCACCTAGCTTGAACAAAACCTCTCCTTCCGGGGCAAAAATGCTCTGGATAATCGCAATCCCTAAAAACAGAATAATAAACTTCCTGGCCTTTTTAACAAAACGGAAATCTGCCGTAAAATAAGCTACCAGTAAAACCGATACAATCAGTACTAACAACAGCAGCCGATTATCCTGGACAAAAACAGCCAGGGTCGAAAGGGAAAAAACCATGATCAACTTTGTCCTGGGATCAAGCTGCAATTAGCCCACCCCCTGCCATAACGAGCACCCGATCGGCATTACTCCTGATAAAGGATAGATCGTGACTAATTACAACCAATCCGATCCCCTTTCCCTGTAATTCTTTTAGGACTTCAGCCAGTTTTTGCTTGCGGACCGGATCAAGACCAGTCGTAGGTTCGTCAAGAATGAGGAATTGGGGTTGATTGACTAACAGGGCGGCCAGGGCCAGCCGTTGTTTTTCTCCGGCACTTAACTGATAAGGGGCAGCCCCCGCTAAATCAGCGAGAGAAAAAATATCCAACATATCATTAACCTTTTTCTTGATCACCTCCGGAGAACTACCGTTAAACTCCAGGGCAAAGCCGATTTCTTCCCGGACAGTGGGAGTAAATAATTGTCGATCCGGTTGCTGAAAAAGATACCCAATCAATTTACCGACCTGACCAAGACTGATTTCCCTGCTATCACGGCCGGCAATTAAAACCTGTCCTTGCTCAGGTTTAATTATTCCGGCCAGTAGTTTCCCCAGAGTTGTTTTACCAGTGCCATTTGCCCCGATAATAGCAGTAAATTCCCCTTGCTGAAAATGCTGATTAATCCCTTGCAGGGAAAACTCATTACCGGGATAAGAAAAAGCAACTTCAATCAGTTCAAGGAATCCTGAATTAGCTAAAGGTACCATCAAAATCAAGTAACCTCCCCTGCTTTAAAATCTTTACTTTATCCGCAATCACCAGGTTATCACAATCATGATCAATCATGATCACCGTTTTACCCTGCTCTTTTAAATTTAAAATCATATTTTTAATCAGCTCTTTACCCGCCGGATCAAGTTGAGCCATGACCTCATCAAATACCAGGATATCCGGTTGCAGGCTCAGAACCGAAGATAGGGCAATCAGCTGTTTCTGACCACCGGAAAGGAGTTGGGGATTGCTATACCTTTGCCGCTCCATCCCGGTTAACTCCAAAACCTGTGCCAATCTTTGTCCAATCTCCTCCCTGGCCAGACACAAATTCTCCGGTCCAAAAGCAATCTCATCTTCTACGATCGGAAAAAAAAGCTGAGTCTCCGGGTTTTGAAAGACAATCCCCAGTTGAGTAGCAATCCGGGGTAAACTGAGTGAGCGGGTTGAACTGCCTTTCAGTAAAACCTCTCCGCTCAGCTCACCCTGGTAAATGTGTGGGATAATCCCACTGATACAATAGCAAAGGGTTGACTTCCCACTACCGCTTAACCCAACAATCGCCAGGATTTCTCCCTGATTAACCGTAATATTAATGCCCGTCAGGATTTCTTTCTTACTACCCTGATAACGGAAAGAAAGGTCTTTGACCATAATCGGTAGCGTCACTTTACCTCTACCTCAATAACAAACTTACACCAGCGTTGTCCAAATTGATCACGTCTGATCACAATCATGTAGGGACCTGAGCCCCCCTCCTTCTTTCCCTTTAAGTACTGTCCGTCCTTTTTATAGACCAGATAAATATTATCATCGGCCAATACTTCCGTACTGGTCAAAGCTACCGTATATCCGTCGATTGCCCGGACAATTATCTGCTGCCGGTCCGCTAGTTCGATTCCCACCCCGGTTATAATATTTTTAAACGGCACTCCAGTATAGCTGTGGTCTCTAGGTTCTGATTCACTGGTATCCAGTTCTTTATTAAAGGTCAGCTCCCCCTGCTCTTTGATAAAAGCAAAATTGATTTGCTCAACTTCCTGGCCGTCAGCTTTGATGGCGATTAAGGCTTTCTCCTGAAGAAGGTCTTTATTAGCTACCTCCTTCTGGTTTAAATAAGCTGTGATCCCGACTATAACAACCAGGATAATTAAAGTAATGATAATCGGCTTTTTCACCCCTGTTTACCTCCTTCAATAATAAGATAGGGAACAAAAAGGTCCTGATAACAAACAATACCGTGGCTTCCCCCGCTTGTGGTCTGATGCATCCCGTGATCAGCAGTAATAATAACCTGACCCGGCCAGACAGCAACCAGTTCCTGTAGATAAGCATCAGTAACCCGGACTATCTCCATCGTCTTGCTACTCAAGTCGCCACTGTGATGACCCTGATCATCGATCCCGTGAAAATGGACAAAGAGCAAGGCATAATCCTCGGCAATTGCTGCCAAACCAGCCGCCATTATTTCATCATCGGTAGTCCCGTTTTGATTAACATCGGGATTAAGGACAGGTTCAACCGTAGTATTTAAGATCTTAATATGCCCTTCGATATAGGCACTCCTTTTACCCATCTCTTCCGCTTTTTGAAAGATATCATCAGATTGCAGTTCCTTTTGTTTGCGGGAATAAACCCCGTTATTCTCCGGTCCGGTTCCGGTCAGTACAGCCGCCAATCCCGCATTGGTAACCGGTTGGAAAACCGAAAGGACTCGATTGGCCCGCTTGGTGCCGACCAGAAAAGGGGCGTAGCCATTTTCCAGCGCATATTTGTACTGATGAAAACCAAATCCATCCAGCATAATAATTAAAACCCGTTGATCCTGTTCCAGGTAGTAAAGGGCATCATGGAAAGCATCACTGTTACGGGCGACCGGAGCATCAAGGATAATCCCCCGGACATTCTTGAGCCCTTTCCCGCTTGCCGGGTTAAAATAGTTAACCTGATTGTCCCCTAACTCCAGAAAACCTCCCTGGTCAAGGATTTCTTCGCCTTTAGCACCAATGATTAATGAACGTTTTATCTCTCGCTCGACCAGCTCGCCCGGCTTAACGAGCCTCCGCCTGGTGTAAATACCGGTCCGGTAACTAACCCCTTCTACCTTAAATGTTGATGCTCCTTCAAAGTATGGATAGACTGTCAGCGCACCTTTGAGCAACTGGCCCGGGCTTATTTGCCTGATATTCTCGTTCGGGCTGATAAAACTCAGGGTGCGGTCCGGCAAAGGTTCAAGTGATACGATGATGATCTGCTCCAGTTGCTTAATATTACTGCTAATTGGATGGTTTAAGTTTAAAGCAGACCAACCACTACTGGTTGAATAGTAAATATAACTTTCTTCCAGTTGAGTCCCGGCCAGGCAGGCGGTCAGTCCGTCTTCCCCAATTAAAACCAGCTCATAATTGTTTGAGCGGGGAATCGCCCGCTCAACCAACTCTTTCAGTCTAATCACCCGGTATGAGGAATCCCTGTACTCGATGTTAAGCAGATTATTTTTAGTTAATTCTTTAACTTGCAGGGGTTTTTCCACATCACCACTTAAGCGCAGGGCAGGAATATAGCCAGATTTATCCCCACCAGGCCAAAATAGGCCTGTACCTAATCCCAGTACAAAAAATATGAGAACTAAAACAATCTGTTTCCAACGCAAGATAAGAAACACCTTCCTTCCTAAACAGCTTCACCGCTCAAGCCAAACTTTTGGAAACGATTAACTACCTGATAGGCTACAATTCCACCTAATCCCCCGGAAAGTGCGGCACTACTGAGGCTTAATAGCAAAGGTACCAAGGGTAATCGAAAAAAAACCAGGTTGACCAGGAAAGTACCACTTAGATTGGCAGCCATCCCTGCTAAAAAACAGGCGAGTAAGGTTTGGGTAGAGATTGGTAAAATTAACAGGATCAAATCAATCGCCAGACCAGGGATAATATAGGTAAAAAAACTGACCAGTCCATGTGTACCGAAAATCCCCAGTGATACCATCATGATCGCCTGTACTGCTGCTATTAAGGTAGCAGTACCCCGTTTCCCGACCAGACCGGCTCCGATCACCATCCACATCATATAAAATCCTCCGGCAACAACTCCCCCCGGAATATACAACGGACCGGTAATCATATGGGCAAGTGGTACAATAAGCGGTTTGGTCGCCACGCCCAGCCCGGCCATCAAGGCGATAATTACCAGATGAAACATGGAAAAGCTAGCTAACATTTTTTTGATCATATTACACAACCTACCCCTCTCCGTTTTTATTGGACTGCCTCAATTAAATATAGGTATTTTACCGAATAATTCTTTGGCAAATTAGCAAAAAAGGTCCTGACCCTCCCTTTTTGGTCAAAATAGATAATCCCGTTATCCAACTCAGTAGCAGCTACTTCAACCGCATAGCCGTCAATAGCTTTAAAGCGATACTGCTCGGCAGTAGTTAACCCCGTCTGGCTCAACAAATCAGCAATATTAACCCCGGTAATATCTCCAACTGTCACCTGGTTTAAGGTCTTCAACATGTTATTTAAAGAACAAATCGCATTCTGACCATAATTAAACAATAAAAGGTCTTTCACAAACATACCCTTTGGCAGATCAGGGGAGAGAAACATCGGAGCATAGTCACCACTTATTTTTAGATAGCCACCAGCAAAGATATCCCTTTCCTCATCCTTGTCCAACCCGTCACTGGCTAACATCCTGACCGTTCGCAAATCGGTAGAAATACCTAATTTTTCAATCAGCTCGGCAACCTTGACCGCTTGATCAACACTGTCATAATAGGTATAATCCAGCTGCTCTACTTCCGAAATCGCTGTTTCCAGAAAATATACCTTATCGATCTCTACTGTCTCAGCCAGATCAAGAACCTCGATTTTAATCAGATTTTTCAGCCAGTACATCGCCCTTTCCTCAGGAATTACTACCCGGAAGGGTTGATATTTTTCTTTGATCGGTTTCCCATCAATTAAATAACCAATAATAATATCCCGCTGCTGTAAAATTGATTGATCAACGTCGATTTCATAACCATCCCCGGCGATCAGTCTAATCGCCTTCAAATTTTGTTGGGATTTCCCGTATTGCTTTAAGAGATCAGCCAAAAGTGCTCCCGTGATCGTAAATTCCTTTTTGTTCCCGGCCGAATTGACCGAGACTACTGTTTTTTCAATTACCGGTAATTCTTTCACTTCGGCCACGGTAATCTTAATTTCTTCTCCAAATCCACTGATAATCATACTATCCGAATCCGCTAAAACTGTCGTACTAACAGCAGTAATCATTAATACTAGTAAAACCACCGGCAAAAATCTCAATCTTAACATTTTCATTTTTCATACCCCCATAAAGTTAAAGTCTATCTAGCAAGAAATTATTAAAATTTTCAAAAGCCTGATTAACTCCGGTCAATACACCCTGACTGGTGATGGTTGCACCTGTAATGGCAACAACCTCCTCCGCGCTCTGCTGACTCAGTTTGACCAGTACTAGTTCCTGTTCAGCCTTTTTACCGACAAACCGTTCCAGGAACCAGCCTTCTTCAATATATCCACCATAATTAGGTGTTTCATTATGATTAAGTAGTCTGATCTCACTCAGCTTTTTTTCCGGAAAATTAATCTTAACCAAAATCTCAATTGAACCATTATAACCCGGGCAATTAACTATTTGAATAAAACCTTGCTGATTACCATTACCTTTTACCAAATAGACCTCTTTAATCTGCCCGGTTTCGTAGTGCTTTAGCCTTTCAACCTGCTGGCCCGGGGAAAGCAATCCGCTGATATAATCCGGAATTTTTTCAATTTGCAAAACTTGTAGCACTACAAAAGCAATTAAGAAAATTATAATTATAACAAGTCCTTTTCTTATTAAACACACCTCCTTTCAACACTATTAGCCTTTGTCCATAAAGATAAATTGCTTCATATATTCAAAAAGTGCGCCCACTGAAAGTAGACGCACTTTAATAACCTTGTGCAACTCCTTTCCAAGCTGGGAGGCATCACCGTTTCCGCCAATACCCTAACGGCCGATATTCCATAGAAAATAAGATCCTTAGGAATGAAAGGCTCGGAGTTTTTAATTAACATTATTATATTAAAAAATAAAGACCAATGTCAAATAATATCTGGGTAAAAATAAAAATTTAATAGAATATTTTATAATTAGCCACCCTTGTGATGAGTAATACCCCGCCTTTATCTGTGAATTCCCCTGAACATACACCCTGACAGCTCACAATCTGCACAATTATGACTCTTTGCCGCTTCTTCAATTCTCTTACCATAACCCATAATAGCTGTCAGGGATTTAGTCGGTTCAATTAAATAAGTATCACTCAAATGCAGTCCCAGTTTATTTTCCGGCCGGAGGATTTCAAAAATTGTTTTTTGAGCAGTTAACGGGAAGTCCTTAGATCCCGGCGAAATAAAACTGGTTACTTTTAGCCCTTGACTATTCAATTCATTTTTCAACTGCTGCCAGAAAATCTCCGCAATCATTTCTACCAGATAAGAGCTAATTACATCAAAAAGATAGGCCGCAAACACTTCACCGGACAGCATTTGCCGGCTCTTATCCTCAATTTGCCGACCCAAAGTGAGCACAGCTACTACCAAACCATCACACCCCTGAACTCTTTGCAAGAGTTTTTTACCGGTAAATTCTTGATCAGGGAGAATGATTATCCGATCTGGCTCGACCTGGCAAGGTGTTTTTTGATATAACACGGCCGGTCGGACTATCTCCCGGGCCAGCTTAATTAATTCAGCGGTAGTATTAATAACCGGCTGGTCTGCTTTAGCTATATCCTGATATCCACTCATCCTTAGAATAACCCCGACCGGTATATCCTTTATTAAGTCCGGTGAAAAGTCTCTGATAACCGACATGACAACCTTTCCTTTCCGGAGCGAGCAATCCTGCTTATTCTGAGTTGCACTAACCCTGCACCATCTCTAGCCCTTTTTTCAGGGCAGCATCAATCTTGCTGACATCTTTTCCACCGGCCTGAGCCATATCGGCCCGTCCTCCGCCTCCGCCACCGGCAACTTTAGCGACCTGTCCCACGATCTTCCCGGCATGAAACTGCTTAAGCAAATCATCAGTTACCATGGTGACAAATAGTACCTTATCCGACAATTGGGAAGCTAAGACAATCACTCCCGAACCGAGTTTCTGTTTTAACTGATCACCAATCTTTCGCAAAGAATTACCATCGACTCCTTTTAGCTTGGCAACAAGGACTTTTACTCCCCCGACCTCTTGCACCTGTTCCAGAATCTCTTCAACCTGCGAACCGGCCATCTGCTGTTTTAAAAGATTAATCTCTCTTGCCTGCTCCTTGTTCTCAGCTACTAATCTTTCCACCCGGCTGTAAAGCTGATCAGGCTTAGCTTTTAAAAGAGCCGCCGTTTTTTCCAGTAATGCTTCCTGCTTAAGGAGGAAGTCAAAAGCGATTCGTCCGGTCAGAGCCTCAATCCGCCTTACACCGGCGGCAATTCCGACCTCACTAATTATTTTAAATAAACCTATTTCAGCAATATCACCGACATGGGTCCCGCCACATAGCTCTTTACTATAATCGCCGATTGAAACCACCCTGACCTCAGAACCATACTTTTGATCAAAGAGTGCAACCGCCCCCATTTCGCTGGCCTGCTTCAGATCCGTAACTACCGTCTCCACCGGATAGTTTTTGCCAATAACCCAATTAACTCGTTCTTCAATCCGCTTAATCTCTTCCTTACTCAACGGCTGAGCATGGTTAAAGTCGAAACGAAGACGATTTGGTTGCACTAAAGAGCCGGCTTGGCTGACATGGTCGCCGAGAATTTCCTGTAAAACTTTATGCAAAAGGTGAGTGGTAGTATGATTACGACAAGTATCGCGGCGCAAACCCGGTTCAACTGTTGCTTGAACAGTCATCCCTACTGTTAACTCACCTTCTTCGATTAAAACCTCGCTAAAATTAACTTCCGCCAATTTTTGAGTATCAGTAACCGTTACCTTAATACCCTCTGCTTTCAACCGGCCCGTATCTCCTACCTGTCCACCGCTTTCGGCATAAAAAGGTGTACTCTCCAGCACAACCTGGCCGGTCTCACCGGGGTGTAAACGATCAACCAGCTGCTCTCCTTTAATTAAAGCCATAACCCTGGCCTCAACTTCCAGGTTTGAATAGCCGACAAACTTCGCTTCTCCTTTCTCCTCACGGATCTTTTTGTAAATTTCAAAAGAAGAATCACTGAAGCCGTAACTTTCTCTGGCGGCTCTGGCCCGTTTCCGCTGTTCTTCCATCGCCACTTCAAAACCTGATACATCTACACTTAAACCACGTTCCTGGGCCAGCTCCTGGGTCAAATCCAGCGGAAAACCAAAAGTATCATACAATTTAAAAGCCTGAGCGCCGGTAATTTCGTCTCTCCCGCTCCCTTTTTGCTCAGCAATCATCTGGCTTAAAATATTTAATCCCTGGTCAAGTGTCTCCAGGAAACGCTCTTCTTCATTTTTAACAATCTTGATAACATGAGCACTCTTCTCTACCAGCTCGGGGTAACCAGCCTTCATCATGGCTACAACCACTTCTACCAGTCTATACAGAAAAGGTGTTGTCAGGTTTAACACCCTGCCCCAGCGGGCAGCCCGTCTCAGGATTCGGCGGATAACATAACCCCGCCCCTCATTTGACGGCAAAACACCGTCACTTACCGCAAAGGTAATTGCCCGGACATGATCGGCAATTACATAAAAAGCAGTCTCAGTATATTGATCTTTCGAGTGTTTAATCCCGGTCAGCTCTTCTACTTTACTGATCACCGGTTTAACTAAATCAGTTTGATAGTTAGACTCTGTCCCCTGTAAAATTGAAGCTACCCGTTCTAAGCCCATCCCGGTATCAATATTCTTCTGTGGTAAAGGGAGATATTCCCCTGTCTCTGTCTGATTATACTGGGTAAAAACCAGATTCCAGATCTCCAGATAACGGTCACACTCACAACCGACCTGGCAATCCGGGCCACAGCCAAACTCCTCTCCCCGGTCATAGTAGATTTCGCTACAAGGCCCACACGGTCCGGTTCCCGTACCGATCTCCCAGAAATTATCGGGGTCAGCAATAATTCGCTCAGCCGGAAGGCCTACTCCGTCTTTCCAGATTGTATATGCTTCCTGATCATCGGGATAAATTGTGACCCAGAGCCGTTCTTCCGGCATCTCTAAGCATTCGGTTACAAATTCCCAGGCCCAATCAATTGCCTCTTTTTTGAAATAATCACCAAATGAAAAATTGCCCAACATCTCAAAAAATGTATGATGGCGAGCCGTTTTCCCTACATTTTCGATATCAGTGGTCCGAATACACTTTTGCGCTGTTACTAATCTTTTAGCAGGCGGGATCGCCCGACCGTCAAAAAATTCTTTTAAAGGTGCCATCCCGGCAACAATCCAGAATAAAGTCGGATCATTTTGCGGCACCAGTGGAGCACTTGGTAAAATTAAATGTTCTTTACTGGCAAAGAAATCTAAAAAGGCCTGGCGTAGGCCACTTCCTGTTAATTGCTTCATCTAACATTCCCCCTCAATATATTTCCCTGAAAAAATAAAAACCGTCCACTGTCACGGATAACAGCAGGGACGGCAATAACCGTGGTACCACCCTGTTTCGCTCGATTTTCATCCAGCCTTAAAAGGTTTAATAACAACACCATTCGACTTTAACGCAGCTATACGGTAAACTTACTCTCCAAATTTTCGGTTTACAACTAGAGAAGGGCTTTCGGTCAGCCATGAACAGAAACCCTTGCAGCGATAGAGTCTCCTCTCTGTGAACTGGGTCTAACCTACTTCGTTTCTCGTCAATGTCATTAAATATTATCTTTGTTAACTTAATCAAATTATAACTAAAGAAAAGTTGCTAGTCAAGTAATATCTTCCTTTATTATTTACCTTTCCTCTCCAACTCATTCTCTCCAATCCTGCCGGTGATCCTACATCTCTTTTTGGTATTTTACTAAACAAGCCACATACACCGCTAAGATCAACAAATAAGCTCCGGCTAAAAGAAGGGTTAACAGCAAATCAGTTTTCAGCAAAGCCACGATCAGGATGAGCGTTGAATGTACAGTCAGCATAAGATCAAAGGCTTTAACCTTAGCTTTATTATTAATAATGATATTTCTCTCGTCATTTTTCTCTATAGCAATTTTTTGTTTATATTTGGGAGCTTTGTCAATCAACCACAGTCGAATCATTTCACCGACTGACATCCCGAATAAACCGGCCCCCAGCACAATTAAAACTCCAGCTCCAAGTTTGGATGAAGTACCCCTTATCGCCAAACCACCGATCCCCAACAAGACTATGCCAACAATAAACAAGACAAGATAGCGGATGTCTTTTCTATTTTTCACTCCCATTATCCTCCTCATAAATAAATATTTCTTCAATCCTCAATTGAAAAAATTTAGCAATTTTGAAGGCGAGGATTATTGACGGATTATATCGCCCGTTTTCCAGTGAACCGATCGTTTGCCTACTTACCGCCAGTCTTTCGGCAAGCTCTTCCTGGGTAATGTCCTTTTGTTTTCTAATCTCTTCGAGTCTATTTTTCAAAAGCAACTCCCCTGTTCTTCTAATGTAAAGCATGCTTTCCATTTCGATCATAACATCTCTTTAAATAAATGTCAAGCCAACTTTCCATTATTATCGCTTTCTCCCGTGAATAAAGTAATGCCAACTACTCTTATCTTCTATAATATCCTCAATCTGTCGAATTCTAATTAGAGCAAATCCCCGAAAGATTTCTCTTACTTCGGCCAAATCCGCATAGAAATGGGGTACATTGATTTCCGGTTCTTTGGTCTTCATGATCGTATTTTGATCAATTTTCGGATAGTAATTTTGGGTAAAATTGGGACTATTCTTTGAACATAGAGTAACAAAAAACTCACCACCACTTCTTAAAACCCGGGCAATCTCTTTGACAATGACCTTTATTCCTACTGTATCGGTATGGGAAATTACATGATAGGCTAATAAGCAATCAAAAAAATTAGATTGATAGGGAAGCTTATTAATATCAGCTAAGCTGGTCTCAATAAAAAGCCCTAATTCACCGGACTTTTTCTCCAGAACATTTAAACCATCCTTTGATAAATCAAGACTATAGGTCTTAAACCCATTCCTGGCAAATAAAATCGAGTGGCGGCCAAGACCGCATCCTAAATCTAAAAAAACGCTAAATCCCTTTTCTGTCCATCTATTCAGATAATAATAGACATCTTCAGCGGGTTCATTCCAAAAGCTCTCCGTAACTGCTGACCAATTCCATTCCTTGGACTTAATCATAATTACCTCCCGAATAATAAATGGTTAATCATCAATACTAACCTCTCTTTTTCAGCCGTTGGTATGCTTTCATTCAATCGGGCCGCAGCAATCGGCAGTTCCCATCTTTGAATTTGAGCAAATGAAGTATTAGTAAGTTTTAAATAGTGCTTTAAATAATTACTATAAAAATTATTTCTAATAAAATCTATCAACTTTCTTGTAAAATATGAGTGAGTTAAGAGTGGTGAAGCAACTCTTAGCAGTAACAAAGTCCTTGCCACATCGCCCAGCGGCTCACCACTGCTTCCGGTCATCCAATCAATGATGATCGGTCCTGCCGGAGATAATAATATATTATCAGGATGAAAGTCACCATGGCATAATTGATGACGATCAGGTAATCTTGCCAGTACTTCCAGAATAATTTCCCTGCTGTGTGCAGATAGCAATTCACCACTACTGATCTCATTCTCCAGATTTAACTTTTGCTCAGGTAGATTGGAGACTGCATATCCATGTATTGCTAAATGTAATTCCGCCAAGCGATGGGCTTCTTTTTTCAGTGTCCAGGGTTTGGTTGATATTTGCTTCAACATTGAGGAACCACTAATGGATTGGTAAATTATCCCCTTTCTGCCATCAACCTCGACTATGTCAATCGTCTTTGGAACCGGCAGGCCGGTTTGTTGGACATGCGAATTAATCTTAAATTCCTGCTCGACTGCTGTTGAAGTAGCCCCCGGCTTAAACAGCTTTAAAACATGATCGCCCCAAAGGTATAGTTCAGCTGTTCTACCCCGGGCCAGCCATCTGCCTTTTTCTGGCATCAATTTTCCCCCATCCTTTACTTTCTGCGGGCAATCACCCTGGTAAATCCCAGATATTCACCACCGTCAGCTCTCAATAATTCGATGTCTCCCTTTCTCTGCCATAATCCCGATGCCTTAGCTGTTGTCTCCCACTTCAGCCATAACTCCTAGCCACTGGGCAGATTATCGGCCACTTCCAGTTCGACTACCCCGGTTCTTTTCCATAGCTTCGACCACCAGGCAGGTGTATGCCAATAGTACCACTCATTATCCCAATATGGCTTGAAATGAGCAGGTACCTCCTGGTTAAACTCTTTCAACAACCCCGGCACTACTATCCCAATCTGGCCTCGTGGTTTTAAAAATTTGATAAAATCTAATAAATATATTTCATTAGTACCGAAGTATTGATAGGCATCAATACTGATTATCACATCAAAGAACTCTTGCGCATATGGTAAAGAGTGGGCTTCGGCATGAATCGGATAGACGAGTTCTTCTACACCTGCTTCGATTATCCGTTGCCAATTATCACTGGCACTGATCCAAAGATCATTGGCCCAGACTTGAACACCAAACTCTTTCGCTAAAAAAATAGAGCTCATCCCTTTCCCACAACCCATATCTAAGACCCTCATGCCCGGCTTTAACTCCATTGCTTGGGTCAAATACTCGGTAAGCCAAACAGAACTCGGTCCCATCTCGTTTTCAATCATCCATTCCGGATCATATTGAGCGGAAAGGGGGAATTGTTCAATTGTTAGTATTTTCCGCAACTCTTCTTTTGTCATTAGCAACACCTCCCGATTTTATCAGCAATCTTTGCTTTTACGACAAAGATATAGTCCGTGTAAACTATAGCCCAGAAGTGAAGGCTGTTCACAGGTCGCCAAATGGTTTTCGATCCAGAAAGGAAGTTCATCCGCTGGTAGCTTGTTGACAATCCCAAAATAGTTAACTCCATCAGTCGCTACCTGAGTAATCGGCTCAATGTCAAATTTTTCCATCAAATCTTCCATCTCTTCAGGAGTTGTAAAATAGAAGCAATCACAGTCATCCAAATAAGTGGCACCATGGTTCAGGATATTTTTTAATATGGTCGGATTCTTAAAGCCCCCCTCATCGATCAGAGTGCTTAGATAAACGGCAAATTTATTAATATAAGCTACAGCCAAAACCCCACCAGGTTTCAGTACCCGCAACCCTTCCCGGATTGCTTTTTCTTTTTCTGCCGGATCAGGCAGGTGATAAATTGGCCCTAAACAAAGAGCCAGTTCAAAACTTTCGGCAGGAAAGATTGATAGATCCCTAGCATCGCCTTGGGTAATCATCAGCCTTAATGAACCAGCGTATTTTTTGCTCAGCTTCTTTCGCATAATCGCCACATTCTCCGGCACTAACTCCACCGCTGAAACTTCAAATCCTTTTTCAGCATAATAAAAGGAGTATCTTCCTGTCCCCGCACCAATCTCGATAATCCGATCATTAACCTGAATTAGCTTATTAATTACATGAGTAGTAGTAATAAATTCCATCTGATGGGCGGGACTTCTCATGAGACGACCTTCTTCATCGTAGTTTCGGTAGTATTCCAAGATTTGTTTCATCAGTATTTTTCCTCCTCCAATCCTCTATTACTACTGACCAGTTCACTTATCCACTGATAACAGTAATTAAGTTCTTGCTCACTAATCAGCTCTGATCTATGCTCAAATAATACCTTAAATTGATTGTTTTCTCCTTTGATTATGCTTATGTACTTTGCAATATCGGCCCAACCTTGCTCCGGTTTTAACCGTCTTAATGCCGGATAATGATTATTAAATAAATTATCCTTTACTCTAAGGTTTGACAAATGAATTACCTCTGCATACTTGGCATATTTTTGGGCAAGTGCATAACCGTCAAAATTTCCATCTAATTTATTCTGCAAATGTAATCTGGCTATATCCAGGCATATTCGCATTCTGGAGTATCTTTCCAACAAATCGCAAAGTCCACTTTTTTCATAAATATAGCTATTGAGGGCATCAAATTCTAAGACCGGCGTGAAATTATATCTATTACTCTTTTCCGTTAACCACCTAAATAGCTCTTCACTTTGCTTTAAAAATTCTTGATAGGAATACTCATGGTCATAATAATACTCTGTTGGATCAGCAAATCGCCACTTGCTCCAGTCTACTTCTCCATCCAGCAATACGGGTTTTGGATAATGAAACAAGATATATTTTGGTCTGATCTTACTCAAATATTTTAACTCAGCTTCGATCTGCTCATATGCATATTTCTTACAATTGATATCTTTTGACATAAACTGTACATCTCTTAATTTCCACCCCTTATTGCGTAAAGGAAAATGAACAGCCAGTTGAAAATCCCTTTTCCTTGATTCAGATAGTAAAAGCTCAATATCTTTTTCGCTTTTGAATAAACAGGCCTCCACCCCAAAAAATCCCGCTCTAAAATCTCTCTTCTGCTTGTCCTGATCATATTTACCATATTGTCCGATCAAAAATCTATTCATCACCAACCCCCTACCCCTGCTATAATCCCTAATATCAGCAAGTAAACAATAGCTATTGGTTCTCTCTACCGGCAATTAACCTGCTGATATTACTTTTATGTCGAAGTACTATTAAAAAACCTGCGCCTACCAGGAAGAAAAAAGTATTGGTGGAGCCATGTTGCAGAAAGTAAAGCAGGGGCAATGAAATGGCAATTAACAAAGAACCGACCGAAACATGCTTACCAAGCTTTTTACCAACATAATAGATTATTGTCGCAATGATTGTAGCTATTGGTGCAACTACTAAGCATGCCCCTACAGTTGTATTTACTCCTTTTCCTCCTTTAAACCTTAAGAACGGAGTAAAATCATGACCTAATATTGTGGCAAAAGCAACCAGTAATATTAGCTGATCAGCTCCAGTAGTGAGCCAGTTATTCCCTTCCAATTGCATCACAACAAGTGTGGGCAATAATCCTTTGCCTATATCCAATACCTGGGTTTGTAGCGCTTCTTTTTTACCAACAACCCTTCTGACATTAGTTGAACCTATGTTTCCGCTACCATATTCCTGGATATTAATCCCTTTTGATTTTTTTGCAATAATATAGCCAAAGGGGATGGCGCCGATCCAAAAAGCAATTAGAACTACAATTACCGCTCTAAACATAGCATACTTCCTCCATAACTAATAACAGATTCTGTAAAAGCCAAAGGTAGTAATCACTGTGAGTTCATAAAAATTGTTTCATATTCTCCTCCTAAGCAGATCTGACCCAAAGCCCATTCTAAATTAGGCCTGTCCCGCCGATTAGCTACTCTTTTACATATTGGAAACACCTAGGATTATATGCAGTTGCATTCCTTTAGTAAAATATCATAGACTTTTTTACCCTTCTCCGACAAGTTCTTGACCTGATTGTTCACCCCAAAGGCAATTATTTCATTTTGCTGCCAAAGACCACCTACATTTTTCAAAATTAAATCACTTAGCTTTTCAGTAATCTTCACCTTATCTACTAAAGCATTTTTTTGGTAAAACTCCGCTATTTCTTGGTAAATAAGCGGTTCCTTTTCTCTTATATAATTAAGCGCTGTCTTCTCACCGGGATAAACCAGGCCATTAAATCTAAAATATGAATGTAGCAGCCAATAGATATTGGTATTAAGCAACAAATGACATAAAAGCGGATTAGAATCAAGCCTTCCCTTCACTTTATCTAAGACATGTTTTTTACTAAACCGTTCAAATACAATCTCAAGTTCAGGTAGTTGTTCCTGTTTATTTTTCCACTTTATCTTGTTTTCCCTCAGCAGATTAGCCACCGTATTGTTTTTATCATAGATAATTCTTCCCTCAAAAATAGAAAAATCAATGAATGATAATGGTTTTTCAGCCTTTAAGTCCTCTATTATCCGAATATTTAAGTCAACCGGAATACCATTAACATAAAAATGCAAACTCTCGATTGCATAGAGCCTCTTTTCCACTATCACAAAAATATCATAGTCACCATCAGCAGACGAGTGCTCAAAACTCCTACTCCCATATTCAATAATACTAATTACTTTAGCATTATTTTTAAGTTTGGCCACAAGCTCCGCCAAGTCCTTAACCATCTCTGTCCCCCTTTTTATTTAGAAACTGCCAATCCCCTTAACAGCTCTAAAACTTAAATAACCTTGCCGATTTGTCTTTGTCCTTTTAAATACACCCCCGTGGTAGACTATAATATAAGCCTTTTGTTCTTCCTTGGTTGAGGTATCGGCAGTCCAATAATAAATAACTTTAGAATGAACATCCCATAAAGGAGATTCTTTATCCGGTGTTTGCTCGTATCTTGCCTTCTCTTCTCCTTCATCCCATAACCCTCCGGCGTTTTGACCATGAAGCATCATTGACCGGACTGCTTCGTCAACTGTTGGTAAACGCCAGATGTTTTGCTCTGTTTCCATCACAAGCAGCCCATCCTCCGATAAATACTTACATATCTCTTGAGCTTCATGCCAGGATGTCCCTTGATCCGGCCAACCTGGTCCCCTTGGTGCCCAGGCCAGGGTAAGATCGTTTCCTTCAATAATTCTCATCCCGAAGTTGTAATCATTAATTCTATTTGAAACCTTAATTCCTTGCGGAATGGAGATTGCCAAGACAATAATTAACGGAATAAAGCTTATTAACCTTTTGGCCCATTTTTGGGGATAAGGTTCGCCAAAATAGTAAGTTAGTGCTAAAGCGGCAAAAGGGAGGATAATTAGGAATCCGAGCAGACTAAAATTGGCCCCGGCAAAAAACCAAAGACAAAAAACACCTAACAGCAAATAGACTAGTAATCCTATTTTTTTCCATTTCAAGGCAATTAAAGCTGAGCCAATAAAAATAATCGGCAATAACATATATTGAAACAAAAACATAGAAATATTTTCCCAAAGTGAAGTAGAGTACCAACCTTCATGGAAATTTTCAAATGCTCCCCAATAAGCCCAGAAACTTGAAAAAAGCACCGTAATTACTACCCCTACCCAGCCTAATATTGCTTTTTTTCGTTCCATCTTTATTCCCCCTAAAATATATTTAAATCTATTTTTTAATATCCATACTTAACAATCCCGACTTCATCACCACTTTTCTTAAAAACTGCTTATACATGAACGGTAATTTCATATTTTTCTGGATAATATTCAATCTTAACCTTCTCGTCTTCTTGATATATTCCTGGATTAGATTTTCCGGATTTTGCTCAATACTTTGACTTAAGGCAACTGCACTATGAAAAGCATAACTAAATCCTTCGGCCGATGTCGGGCTAATCCATCCCGCCGCCTCACCGATCAAGGTAATGTTACCATTTCCGAGAAATATTTGTTTAATGTTCTGCGGCCTTTGTAAAAAAGCCCCCTTTTTTTTGATACTCCTTTGCAACTCAAATCCGCGCTTAATTAACCTTTCTTTGAAAAGATTATACTTCCGATTTAGACTCCCTTGCACTGGAATTGCCGTTCCGACCAGTATACAATCTTCTTTGGGAATTGTCCAGGAATAGAAATCAGTTATTTCCCGATCAAATATGGCTGAAAAATAGGGTTGAGTTTTACTGGTCTTGAACCACTCTTGCACAGCAATATATTTTGGTTGAAAAAATGCTGGAACTATTTGTCGGCGTATAGTTGAGAATGCCCCGTCAGCCCCCACCAAATACTTTGCTTTTTCAGCATATTCCTTTCCTTTAAGTTTGTATTCTATGTTAAAACAGTTATTCTTAATAAAATATCGCTTAAATAAGGCCCCACAACGCAGATCAACCGCTGATGGAAGAAGTGAGACTAACCAACAATCAAATCGTTCCCGGACAATATTTATGTAATTTCTTTGATAATACCGCTCAATGTTATTCTGAATATCAATTGTCCGGACGGTAAATAGTTGCGGACCAACTAATACTTTTCCAGGTACTCCTAAACCAAGTTGAGCCAGTACTTGTTGGGCGTCTGGTGCAATTAATCCGCCACAAGTCTTTTCCCAAGAGCTATCCCCAGGATTAAGCAGTTCTCTGCGCTCTAAAAGTAAGACCTTATATTTCTTCCCAATAAGTCTTGCCAAAGTCGCTCCGGCTGGCCCGGCTCCAATGACTGCAATGTCGTACATCGCGCATACCCCTTTTTATATTCATTCAATATCCTTTTTCTTACCAGGCTTTCTTGTTAATTAATCCAATTAGCTGTATCCATTTCTATTATATTATTAAATGGCAATATAATACATAAATGCCGGACAATATTTGATCATCCATAATTGTTCTCCTGCTTTATTAGATTAATTAATAACTTCTCCAAACAATACACTATTCCTTTTTAAAGAAATAGTTCTTCTCTATAACATGTTCTGTACTTTTTTATTAGCCAAAAGTAAAAAGATGGGGTTTACTCCATCTTTTTGCCTTAAATTAAACAGTTTTTATATTATTATATTCCTGTTCCAGGATCGAAAATAAAAATGAATCCCGCCATTCTCCCCTTATAATCTTATTTTCTCTTAAATGCCCCTCTTTTGTCATCCCGATCTTCTGTAAAACCTTTTTAGAAGCTATGTTTCCGACATCACATGTTGCATAAATTCTATGTAATTTCAATTGGTTAAACCCAAAGTTTAATAATTTTTTTGCCACTTCTGTTGCATAGCCCTTTCCCCAATAAGTTTTATTAAAACAATATCCGATAAAGGCCTGCTTGGTAGTAGCATTAGTTATTGTCAGATTACAGGCCCCAATCAATTTATTTTCTATTAGGATAGCCAATTCAAATTTAAGTCTGGGTTTTTCGTCCTGGTTTGCGATAACCCTGCTAATAAACTCTCTTGTTTCGTCGACTGAATTGGGTCCCCACTCCATATACCGAACAACCTCAGAATCCGATGCATAAGACTGAACTGCTGCTAAGTCATCTTTTATAAATTCCCTTAATAGAAGCCTACGGGTTTTAATATTTATTTGACTATGCATATTGTTCAACCCCCTTTAAATATTCTACCAACTAAGTAAAGAAATTAAATGGATCTTGATAACAATCTATTAAGCCCATCCATTTTTGTTTTTTTAAAATTTTAACCATAGACTTGGCATGGATTCTATCATGCCAGATAAAGCGCCTTAAAACTTTTCTAATTGTCCATTTCTCATGATCAGTAATATAGATTTTACTATTATTTTCTCTTAAATAAATTGCTTTAAGCTTTTTTAAACAATATTCTCTTCTTTCTAAAAAACCTTTTTTCTCCTCTATATCTGTAGATATTCTTGATAAATAATAATATTGAACAGAATCAATATGTTCAAATATTCTCTGAATACTTATTGGGACATCTCCGTAGAATGTCTTTCTTCTCCTTGTTTCATCAAGCCAGTTTTTTAACTCCGTATTCTTATAGATAGTTAATATTGAAAAACCCGATTTTTTGATTAATTCTATATATTGATTAAATTCCTTTTCTTCCATCTTTTCTTTATCGAAATCAAGCAAAATTTCTGAATCTGCATCTTCTACCATGAGCGAAGAATAATGAATCTGAACAACTTTCGGTTTTAAATTGTATCTTGGTCGGAGACCTCTCCATTTTTGATATATAATTGCTTCCTGCTCTACTTTTGATAAAGCTTGATCAATTGTCTTCCCTCTGACAAAAGCTCCCGGAAGATCCAAAAGATAACCTAAGTAACCTTTCCCATTTGTTTCAAAGGCCACCGAAATTATTTCACTCATGCTCTACCTCCACTCTTGAAGCGGCACCCCATTACTTTAAAGAGTTATAACCCATCACATTTTTGTTTTAAAAAGTTAATATTTACATCAATAATTTCTTTGGAACAAAGCTTTCCGTGACCGGGACAGATTGTATCGATTTTTAACTGTTTTAATCGGTCAAGCTGATCAATCCATTCTTTCCATTCGTTTATTCCACCAAAACGTGTTGTTAAAGGCATCCCTTCATAAATTGTATCCCCTGCAAAAAGAGTCTTGGACTGTGCATGGTAGACACATAATTCATCTACCACATGACCGGGAGTAGCTAATACAACTAAAATCATATCGCCTATTCTCAATCGCAGATCATTTTGAATTAACTTATCAGGTTCAAAAAATCTCACATCACCAAAGATTTCATCACCTTGTTCTTCAGTTATTTGGCACTGCTTTACAATGAATTCTTTATATCCTCGACCACCAATTTTAAGGGGTTCCACAATCTTTTGGTGAGCAATGATTTTTGCTCCTTTTTCTTTAAATACTCTCATGCCGAATACATGGTCGGAATGATGATGGGTTAAAATTAAAGTTACATGATCAATTTTATCGTTTATTTTTAGGATTTGGCTCCAAATAAATTGTCCTGACGCCACAGACATACCGGAATCAATAACAACCACATTGCCTTGATCTATAATAAAACCTGCATTAGTACCAGCCCCTTCAGCCGGATGATAGAGATCAATAATAGCATAAACGCCATCAGTTATTTTGGATATACTAGGATTGCCTATACCTTTAAGCAACATATTTGCCTCCTAATTAAAGTATTTACCATCTAATCACTTAACCTTTTCACCAATATATAAAATATGTTCACATGATGCCCAGGTAAAGGGATTAGTTGATGTCTGATAAATTAAATCAAGCCATTCTTTAAATACTCTAATAAATTATCTTTAAAACCAACTATTTTCCGGATAATTTTTTATGTGATCTATTATCGGTGCATAGCCCGAAATAAATGAAACGAATATTAAGCCTCCTGGATTCAACCTTTTCAGACATTCAACAATAACACATTGTCGGTCCTCTTTTTCCGTTAGATGATACAAAGGCCCCATACAAAGCACAATATCAAATCTACCAGATACTTTGTGGGATAGTTCAAGTGCGTCAGCATAAATATATCTCTTGATTTTAACTTTTGCTTCTTGGGCTTTTTCTCTTGCAAGTTTTATATTTTCAACCGATAAATAGTAAAGAGACTTCATGGCCCTGTTCTGCCAGGAAGATAGAATATCTCCCAGGGCCAGCCCCTACATCCAAAATCCGAGAAAAACCCTTGATGTATTCAAGCAGATACCTCTTTGTTATGTCAAATTCCATTTTATGCCGCGCTAATCTTTCCCTAAGTTTTAAACATTTAGGATGTATATATCCCCCAATTTATCCTGATATATTTATCTAACACTTTGATGATCGGCATCGATACTATAAATGCCCCAAAACTTATCACTGCAAACGACCACTTATCTGAAAATAACTCAAGTATTTTTATCGGCAAAATTGTTAGTACATATTTTAAACAGATCAATGAGATGACAAGCGAAATAATTGAAGGAATATATTTAAAGATTAAAATGCCCGACATTTGGTACCATAAATATCCCATACTGATTTCATCTTCTAATGCGAAACTCCCCGTTACTGCCAGATAATAATAGGATCTGATCATTGGTATTAACCTAAGAAAAGAATTTGTAAATGCTAATCCCCCCAATAGAAAAATCAAAAACTTATTACTGACCTGAAAAAGCAAATAAGTAAAGACGATTGCTAGTATTAACGTTAAAAGAGGACCAAAATCCCAGGGATTATTATACTTTTTATGTTCTTCCCTGAAGTCATCATCACCGGGTCTTTTATTATAGTCACCTACCCGATTAAATCCTGTGCTAACCGGGTGACCTTTTATGGATGCGCTGAGACCATGTCCCACCTCATGTAAAAACGTAGATATTAAAATCGTAAATATTAAAAAGATAAACCAATAAATCATATTTTCCATAATATATCTCCTTTATACTTTATCTACCTTCCCGTTTAAAACGATTAGAGGACTTCCAATAAATTTTTGAACATTATTGTTAATTATGATCCCATCACTATCTTTACAGACATAACAAACCTTATCTTTTTTTATCCGGGAATACTCGATTATTTTCTTTAAGTAATCATCATCGTTGTTCCAATGAGGAAAAAAGTCAAAATTAACTAATCCTAAGGCTTCTAGATTTTCTAGACCGATAGAATTACGGTCACCAATTTGGGCAGCAGATATGGTATTTGACATTAAGATACTTCCGGCACTTACCCCAATTAGAATACCGCCGTTATAAACATAATTCAATAATGGCATCAAAAAACTTCTCTTGCGGATAGAATGCAAAAAATAAAAGGTATTACCCCCTGCGAGATGGATTGCATCACAGCTCAAAACATCTTTTATATTATTATCTTTAAACTCTGCATCTAAATCAAAATACATTATATTATTAATTCCCATTCTTTGATAATATTCTACTCTTTGTTGGTAATACTTCCTTGTCAAATCTGAAGATGATGGTATATATCCAATTTTAGGTTCTTTAGTCGCTAATAAATTCATTAATTCTCGATCTATTTTATTAGATTGACTATCAAATTGATCACTATACAATACTAATTTTTTTTGAGTAGACATCTAAATCACCCTTTCTAAGACCGATCAGCTATAGGCATCTTATCTTTTTGATAATAGCTGATATACTGGTTCCCTCATATAAATATTTGGAAGATTCTATTCCATCTATCCACTCTGCCAAGAATAGTTTAACATTAATCCCGGCTATTTGACTAATTACCTTTTCCAAATCTTTAAAATCAACTTCTCTATCGCTATAATTACTTAATAGGCTTTTGATAATCTTATAGAAAATGTCATCACCTATACTCTCGTGAAGGACATATAAGACCCAGGGTCCCTTAGTGTAGCTATTATACCCGATATGCGACTTCCCATAATCACATACCGGTGTATCAAAATTGATTTGATCTTTCTCTACGTCCTTTAAAAAATATTCCCGATAAAGCTCCATTTTATCTCGATAGGCTTTATCTCCATAAAATTCTCTGATTGCTAGTGCTTCAAAATATGATGCAAAGGCTTCATCAAAAAATCTAGTTCTTTGGACATCAAGCTTTGCTTTGACATTCCAGCCATGTCCGATCTCATGATATAAATGTGTTAAGTCTTTGCTATCACCAATAAAGGCGTGTTCCTCCATCATTATGTAATTATCCCCGGCCTGTGAACCATAAGATTCTTTCATTTCGATAACAGTAAAATGGTTATTTTCCTTAAAATCGCCAAACAGGTCAGTGAATAACTTAATTGTTTTTTTAATTTCGTTTTTAACAGTATTCTCGGCATTATTTCGGTGCTGAGGAAAGGCAAATATTTTTAGATTTATATCATTATCCAATATCAGGATATATGGAGCAATTCCAATATCAAACCTCCAGGTGGGTGAATTACTTATATATCTAAAGATACTACGAGTCGTTTTATGGATTATCTCCTTTAAAACACCACCACATCCTACCAGATAATCCTTTGGAACATTTATCAACAGATTATATGTAAACCTGTTTTCATAGCTTTTATAGATATTTTCATAACATGGTTTAGATATTATTGGATACGCGTGGCAATCCGGGCGAATAATTGAAAAATCCGTTCTAATCTTGTCTTTAACATAAGGCATTAAGTGGGAATAACCGTCAATACTACCCTCATATTCAATATATAAATCTATCGACTCACTCCCCTTCATACCGGCATTCAACTTAAGTATAATATAATTTACATAATAATTATCTGCATCTGTCAGCGGCACCTTTTTTTGGGCGAACGACAACTTATTATTATTGGCATCTTTTATTTCGATTACTTTAATTTGATGATAAAGTAGTATTTCTAACTCACTACAATCAATATTTGTTTTATCTTCTATCTTTATCATTCCCTGCACACTAAAAAAGCTGCTATTAGGTTCAATCTCAAACTGCAAATCATAATGTGCAATCCTCGGCAATTTGTCCTTTTTTTGCATAATTATATCCCTTTCCGACCATGCTTTATTTTTAACCTCAGTCTTTCCTTGCCACTTAATCTTTTGTCAAATAACTTTTTCTTCTCTTCTAACCTTTCTATTTCGGCCATTTGTTTTAAGTAACTTTCATATCTTTCCCTGCTAAGTCTTCCATCGGTTAATGCCTGATTAACGGCACACCCTGGTTCAGTATCATGACGGCAGTCATTGAATTTACAGAGCTTAGCAAGATTAATAACATCTTCAAAGTTTCGTTTTACTTCTTCTTCACCACCCCAGAGCTGTATCTCCTTCATCCCCGGAGTATCAATGACCATCCCCCCTGAAGGCAAAATGATTAATTCCCGGTAAGTGGTAGTATGCCGTCCTTTTCCTGTTGCTTCACTTAGCACTTTCGTTTTCTGTCGTTCTTCTCCTAAAAAATAATTAGTTAATGTTGATTTACCAACACCTGATGAACCAATAAAAGCTACCGTTTTACCAAAATCTAAATAACTGGCAAAAAGCTCTAACCCCTGCTTTTGCGTCACACTAATCGGATAAACCGGTACTCCAAAAGCAATCTCTTTAACCTGTTGAATATAGTCATCGGCCATCTTACATAGATCAAGCTTGTTTAAAACAATAACCGGTAAAGTACCACTATTATACACTAAGGTCAGATAGCGCTCAATTCGCCGCAGATTAAAGTCATTATCTAAACTACTAATAATAAAAACGGTATCAATATTGGCAGCAATCACCTGCTCTTCAGTTATACCACCGTCAATAATTCCCTTGTTAAGCTTGCGCCCTCCTGAGATCGGCAATTTGCGTGAAAAATAATTCTTTCGCTCCAGTACCCCCTGAATAAATACTCGCTGATAGTTCTTAACTAAACGGACTACCACCCAGTCTCCAACTGCCGGATACTGTTTTTGCAGGGTATTGTGATAGGAAAACTTACCAGCTAATTGGGCCGGGAGTTCACCCTCAACACAGTATACCTGATATTGCCCTTTCTGTTGAGCAATTATCCGGGCTGGAAGTAAACCCTTTTTTTGATATTCCTGATAGCGATCCTGAAAGAAATCATCCCATCCTAACTGTTGTAAGTCCATAAAATTTCCTCCATTTTTTTTGAATACCTCCCGGTAGTTATTAACTTTTCCGATTAGATTTTTCATAAGTCTAGTAGATGAATCCAATGCGATTGTTCTCTAAAATCAAACGGTTTATAAATTATCGGTAAAGAATATCCGGACTGTGAATCCATATCATCAAAAATAAACTGATCAGATGTACATAATTCAAGATAAGAAAAAATAACCCTTAATTCTTCAAGTATTATCGCTACCAATTTCTTGCCAATCTACAAGTTTTGATAAGCTAGTTTAAAATGTTCCCCCTGATTTGCCAATCACTTAAGCTTTAAATCCCCCCAGCTTATTAATTCAATCCCCTCCTTCTCGATTACCCTTTGCACCCTGTCTTCATAAAAAACCCGAAATTCCATAACTCGTTTTTCCCAGGTGGGATTAATAGCCCTGATCTCTTTACTATCGAGCGACGGGTGGATATACAGCTCTGAAATTCCCGGGGAGAGGTCTCTCAATAATGCAATTATCATATCAACATAGGCCTTATAATTTTCTTCTGATTTAAGCTGATAAGGATATTCTACTAAATAATCGATCAATAAAATATCTTTTGCCAGAGACAGGTCGCGTAATTTTTCAAACTCTTCCAGTTGCAGCTTAGGTACACTCTTTCTTCTATGTTCGGAAAATGATTTGGGAAAGCGGAAAGGCATACCCAGTTCTCGACAGATCTCAAATACAACCGGCAAAAAACTCCGGCCGGTCATTAGTCCATATAAGCTTCCCATATGATTATCAATATTAGAAAATCTTATTCCTGCCGCTTTTACTTTATTTATCTGCGCCCATATTTCTGTAATTACTTCTTCATTCCGGGCATTTTCCTCAAAGTAATAGCAATCCTCAGGGAAATAGCCCCTCTCTTCGGTTAGTGACTTTCCATTACTTATCGGTCCCCACTTATAATAATACCATTCACTAGTAAAAGTAAGGTGAATCCCAATATCAGCCTCACATAGCTGCCTGGCATACATAGCCGCTTCTTCAAACCAGGGACAGACCGGCATAATTGAGGCAGAAGTAATAACCTTATCCTCCAGTAATTTTTTTATTGCCTGATTGACTGAATGACACATCCCAAAGTCATCTGCGTTAATAATTAGATACCGTTTATTTGAGCTGATTTTATCCATTGATAGTCTCCTCACTATTTTTTTGATAAATACTGCTGCTTTTTTTATAGAGCATTCCGATTACAAATGCAATAGTTAAAGCAACAAAAGGAATAACTGACATAAAAAACCTAAAAGCAATATCAGGTTGTGGTCCCGGGTGATCACCACTTACATATCCGAATAGTATACCGATCAAGACAAAGGCCAAGCTCTGCAGAATACCACTAATCCTGATAATAAATCCGTAAACACTCAAATAGATCGCCTCTCTTCTAACTCCAGTCTGTTCAGCATCCCTGTCGATAATTTCGGAAGTAACAACTTCTCCGCTGACCAGTACTCCACAATAACCTAAACCCAGAATTGCACCCGCTATAATCCCGGTGGTCATATTATTTGCCAGCCCTAAAGGCCCTACTGTTATGGCTAATACTGCCACACCGATAAGCCATGTTTTCGTTGCCCCCCACTTCTTAATCAGTTTTGCCCAGATAAATACCATAGGTAGAGCTACGGCAAATACTGATGCTAAAAGTATTGAAGTTTTTCCTGAATCAAGTCCCAGTGTATATTGGGCATAAAAGGGTATACCAGCCATAAGTAAGCCAAAGACAAATTGTATAAAAGTATAGGCCAGCGAATAATGCCAAAATGGCTTATTGGTTAAAGTTACTTTAAACGCCTCTAGAAAGGGCATTACCGGCTGAAGTAAACTATTTGGATCTTCATGGCTGCCCAATATAGAATACAACAAAATAATAGAGCCGATTATCCCATAAATAATTGCCATCCCGGCAAAGCCAAACTGACTATATACTAGCGGGGTTACAGCAATACCAATTACCATGCCGATAATTCCAAATAATTGTTTGAAGGCACTTGCCTTGGCCCTGCTCGCTGTTTTCTTAAAAACTTCAGGAAATAATGCATTATAATTGCCCCAAAGTATTGTCGCGGCTGTTTCGTATAAGAAAATAATTATTGTAAAATACCAAAACAGTTTGCGACCATCCAAAAAAATATCCGGAACAGTATAGACCATAATAAATAGCAAAAGGTAGAAGGGAATTGCACTGATAAGCCAGGGACGGCGTCGCCCCCATCTACTTCTCGTATTATCCGACAAGTAACCAAATAGTATGTTATTAACTGCATCCCATACTGCAAAAATACTTCTGCCGATTGCGGCCAACCCTACTGCCAGACCAAGATTATCCACATAAAAAAATATCAAAAAAACCGTAAAAGCCTGACTAGGTATAGAAAGCCCCAGCATCCCTAACGAATAACGTAATGATGATACTCTTTTTAAATCACTTTTTGCCACCTTGATTACCCCCCAGTTTTAATATTTTTATATTAACAAGTAGTCTGTCTTATGATCAAATTTGGTTTAAGGAACTACACTATTGCAGTTCTTCAGTCGGGTAACTAACAGTTGTTAAAAAAGGGGTGAATACTCCGGCCAAGGGATGATTATCATATCCAGCCACCGGTAACTCGGAAGGGACTTTTATTTTATTTTCCAGTGCTTTATAATCTGATAATACTGACTTATTAGTTTCGGCAAATTGAGCTTTACTTTTCTTTTTTCATCAACTCGGCTATTTTGTATTTATAAAATCTTGTAATTTAGAAAAATATTGACCGATATGTACGCCATCAACCAATGCGTGGTTTACTTGCACTGAAAACGGTAATAAAACTTTATTATTTTCGGTAAAATATTTACCCCAAGAGATTCTAGGTACGGAATCATCTTTATTTAGTGAAATAGTGTGGGAGACATGAGTAAACGAAATCCACGGCAGACAGGTGATATAGATTAAATCATCTCTCCTTACATGATCGTTTAAAGCAAAATATTCCTTTTGTTTTCCAGCTTGATCGGCTGCCTTTTTGGTAAAATCAAAGATATCATTTTCCATTTTAACGTTAACTAATTTAAATAGTTTTTTTTGGTCTATATCAGTAAATGAGGGGTGTACAATATCGTGCAAGATAACTTTGCCTTTCCTGATCCTGTAGCGAAAATTAATAATCTGATTGGCAACAAATGTGGAAGAATAGATCATGGCATAATAAAATAATAATTGCTTCTTTTTTACGTAAGCAAGAAATTTAGTTATATCAATATTTGCACAAATGTTGTATTGTGGATAATCCATACTATAAAAAAATTCAAAGTGTTCTTTTCTATCCCATTTTTCCATATTAATATATTCCATTTTTATTCACTCCCTTCTACTTCTCTAAACTAATTATATCTCCTTTAAATATAAAAAAACTTTACACCATTTTTCTGATAACACCATACTATAAGATCAGTACTTTAAAAAGTGAGGTTATTCTTATGGAAGAAAGGGTTATCAATTATCGGACGGAAAGAAATAATAATTATCAAATATTCAGCTTAACTCGAATGGGTAGAAGGATGTTAACCCTTACTGACTTAATGGAAATGGGAACTATTTCGGAAGAAATAGCCGGGGTTTTAGTCTTTGCGATGTCCAACGGTTTCTCCTTTATCACTGCGGCCAGTCCAAACGGTGCCGGTAAATCCACTTTAATGGCCGCCTTACTTAATTTTGTAAAGCCAGGTATACAGATAAAAACATATAGCGGAAGAAGGGAAGTAGAATTAGAATCAAACCAAGAATATTTTATAGCACATGAGATTTATAACAGCCCTTTTTATAGCTATATCTGGGGAAAAGCCGCCGGCGTTTTCTTTAGTTTTATCAGAAAAGGAACAATCGTGTCGACAGTCCATGCCGATAACCTGGCTGAAATGAGAAATATACTTTTGAATCCCCCTCTATCAATCAATCAAAAAGATTTTAACCAGGTTGATCTCATTATATTTCTAAAGGTAGAAGAAGACCATAGCCGAAAAATATCCTCAATCTATTATCCTAACCAGCAAAATCATCGGAGACTTTACTCTTCCATTAGCACTTTCAATCAATTTAATCGCGAATTGACAAATTATATTAGAACAATTTCAATTATAAAAAAAATACCCCAAAAAAGGATTGAATTACAGATTGAAAGAAGTAATGCCTTTATAAAAAAACTAAAAGAAAAAAGAATAAATACTTTCCTGTCAATTAGAGAAGAGTATCTTAATTTTTATCAGAACGAGTTTATATCCTGAGTTAGACTTCTTCAAATCTCCACGATATTCACCATCAAACTTTGAGCAATGTAATTCAGCGCCGTTTGATCTTACAATTTATTCTTCATGTTTCCATTTATTTTCACCTATAATAACCTTAGTTACCTTACATTCAAAACTACTATCTTTAGGGCTACATGCATAAATTCCGACCTGTACTTTTTCCGAATCCTTATGTAGATGTGATATCCGCATTTGCTTCCAATTGATCCCATCATGTGAATTTTCTAATAAAATATCATTGCCATTCTTGTTAATCCGATAGCACATTGCTTTAACTCCTGTCGAAATATCGGTAGTTGCCCAATCTGAATACCCAAAATTTGTAACTACCGATCCCAGTTTACTAACTTCTTTATCTTCATATTCAATTGATGTCTTTACCCAATTATATTGATCAATCTTTAAGAATAATCCGCATTGATCATATAGCACTTTATAGGTAAATTCAAAAGAAGCAATCAAGGAAAAATCTCCTGTTTTCTCGGTTAAATAACAGTGACCATTATCTTTTTGAAATTGATAGTGTGTTTTTTGCCAAAAATCCGTATAAGGTGATGTTTTAATTACTAGACCATTATTATATTTATACTCTGCCGGCTCATTATACCATTTAAACTCACTAACAATTCCCTCAATAAACCCTGTTTTTTTATTATTCATAACAAACACCCCAATATGTTTTTGGCAGTCTTATTCTTCCTCTTTATTTAAATAAACGGTCATACATTTGGAATAATCCCTATTTTCAGTGTTGAACATTTTATCAATAACAAATCCGGCATCTATCAATTCTTTGATGTGATTATCCCAGTTAACAGCCCGATAAGAAGTACCGGCAACCTCAAATTTCCTTCCGGTGCCCATATGACCTCGCTCTTGCAATTCAAAGGCAGTCGATAGATCGGTACTCCTTTCCGACTCTCCATCTCCCATATTAA
>JAKSCG010000047.1 GCA_022360715.1 Halanaerobiales bacterium | reverse complement strand
GCATACATGATATTGTTTGAACTTGTAAAGTTATTTTGAGAGGATAAAATTTTGCCATTGTAATCCACTGCAACTGATAAGCCATTTCCACACGCACGAACAAAAGAGAAACCATTTTCGACACTTCGCAGCATTTGTGCATAAGTAATTGAAAGGGATTTAACTGCTTCATAAGAAGGAGCTAGCACGATGTCTGCATTTTTTGCCTTTCTCATGTAATCTGAAAATTCCATATCCCTGCAAATAACTACCCCTACTTTTCCATATGGCGTATGAACAACCGGTACTTTTCCTGATCCTCGAAGCACCCAATTGTCTTCACCAAACACCATGTTTGTTTTTTGGTATTCCGTTAATATCTCACCAGAATCATCAATTAATATTGCCATATTCCTTCCTTCTTCCTCTTCATCTGAAAGCTCCATAATTCCAAATGAATATTCATGTTCACCAGGCAATAATTCAGGCATCGAAACATAACATACACACATGTAAATCTTATTTTCCCTTGCCATTCTCTTTAGTTTCTGAATCGCTTTTTGTTCTTCTTTTTCGAGTACAATGAAAGAAAACTCCTGAAATACAATAATTTTAGCACCACTTAAAGCTGCCTGTTTAGTGGTATTTTCAATGACTTGAAGCGTTTCTTCCATTGGTGAAAACAAGCGCTCATTCATTAGTTGAATAAACCCAACCTTTTCCAGTGTTTCACTTGGCAATACTGCAGCTGCAATTCGTACAGACTTATTTTCATAATCATGGCTGAATGGAGAAATACGGTACCCGCCATAAAATACCAATATTACAGCTATACCCACAAATATTGAAATCCCTTTTTTGGTTTCAGCAAAATTGAAATCCTTCTCCCAAAACCAGCAAGCAGCAGAAGAGAACCACGATAACAGAAAAATCAGCAACCACGGGCCTCCAATAGATAATAACTGCACCAATGGCATATTACCATATTGTGTATAGGCATAGAATATAATCACCCCATCAAAAGGTCCATAAATAGATTCAAGAAAATAAATACCAACCACCGCAAAAGGAAAAATCAAAGTTGAAAGAAAGTCGGTTCTCCTTCTTTTGATTAAACGAGTTGCGATATACGGAAGCGACAATACAATTCCAAGCAGAACACTCCTAATGAGAACAAACAAACCGAGAAGGGGATCGTCAAAATCAATGGGTGGACTGAAGTTGCATAGCATCACCAGAATAAACCCAAAAACAATAATTAAAATCCCTT
>JAKSCG010000174.1 GCA_022360715.1 Halanaerobiales bacterium | reverse complement strand
GTTGGATTCCGAGCAGGAGATTATTGATTATGCCCGGGCCGAAGCCGCATTGAACCGGGCAATTGCCCGCTTAAAGGCGGCCGGACATCATTAAAGATAATCATTTTTAGCAAGCAACAGTATCAAAAAGGCATATAATGGTAATAATATATAAAGGATGCCCGTCAGGGTGGATTAGATACTGTTTAGCCGGTGGTGGTTTGATTGAGTGACAATAAGAGTAAACTGGAAGAGCGCATAATAGCTGGGCTCTATGGTCAACCTGAATTAAAAAAAGGGGAAAAGAACCGCTTTTTAGGGGAATATAAGGAGAGGGTGATCAAATACCTGACCTATCAGCAGGTGGTAGAAGTCGGTACTTATCCGGAAATACTTAGCGCAATCAGGCACTCTGCGGCTAAAAAATTGATTATTGACCGGAAGGTAAACCTAAAATCTGCTCATGATTATATCAAACTGGCCCGAGATAACAATCTCCAGTTTAAACGGATCAGCTCACCGGAGTTGGTCGGGGATATTGCGCTGGTAGTCGTTAGTGATCAGGCCGTAGAGGTTAAAAACAGAGGAGTTTTATCACGGGAAGAGCAGTTGCAGCAAAAAGGGATTTCCGATTACATTATCAGGAATGTGGGAGCCCGGTTGTGTGCTCAATGCTGGTCTGAATTAGCCCGGAAGGCACCGGAAGAATTAATTAATTATCAAAAAAGCGGCTGGCTTGATCAAATTACCGGCCATAAATGTGTCTGTGAAGAAGGGGATTAAATTACTTTATTTTCCTTAAGTAGTAAAAAAGGAATTTTGGATTTTATCACGAATAAATAGGTATTGCATATAATATAGATGTGTCCCTTTTAAGGGAGAGATAACGAGGAAGGGGCTTTAAAAGTGGGAAAATATTTAATTTCGGGCGGAACCCCCTTGGAGGGAGAAATAAAAGTTAGCGGGGCTAAAAACGCTGCTCTGCCAATTATCACAGCGGGATTAATGGCTAATAGTCCCAGTAAGTTACTTGATATCCCTATGTTACGTGATGTAACTAATTTATGTACTATTATTAGCAAAATGGGCGGAAAGGTTCAATGTAGTGGCAATCAGGTTATGATCGATCCGGCAGGTTTGACTGAACCGGAAGCAGACCATGAATTAGCCAGGAAATTGAGAGCCTCTTACTATATTTTAGGTGTTTTGTTGGCCAAACAAGGCTATGCCAGAACGAGCTTACCCGGGGGTTGTAATATTGGTAACCGACCAATTGATTTACATTTGAAAGGCTTTAAAGCCCTGGGAGCAGAAATAAGGTTAGACCATGGAATTGTTGAAGTTAAGGCTAATAAACTGCAAGGAGAACGGATTTACTTGGATTATCCCAGTGTTGGGGCTACAATTAATATAATTTTAGCAGCCTGTATGGCGGAGGGGCAGACTATTATTGAAAATGCTGCCCGTGAACCGGAGATTGTCGATCTGGCTAATTATTTGACCGTGATGGGTGCTCAAATCAAAGGAGTAGGCACTGATTTAATTAAAATAGAAGGTGTTAAAGCTCTGAAAGGGGCAGAACATAGAATTATACCGGATCGAATTGAAGCCGGGACTTATATGGTAGCAGCAGCCTTAACCAGAGGCGAAGTCTTTGTGCGCAATGTCCTGGCCGAACATGTCAAACCGTTAATTGCTAAACTCCATGAAATGGGTCTGGAAATTCGCGAAGATATAGCCGGGGTTTATATTAAAAATAGTAAAGGAAAACTAAAGGCGGTTGATATAAAAACCCTTCCTTACCCTGGATTCCCGACTGATTTACAGTCCCAGATGATGGTTTTACTGACACAAGCGGATGGGACCAGTTTAGTAATTGAAACGGTCTGGGAAAATCGATTTATGCATGTTGACGAGCTTAACCGGATGGGTGCGGACATCAAAATTGATGGTCATAGTGCTTTAATTAAACCAAGCCACCTGACCGGTGCGGAAGTTACCGTTACCGATCTGCGGGCCGGTGCTGCTTTGATTTTAGCCGGATTGGTAGCACTAGGTAAGACTAATATTAGTGAAATCTATC
Source organism: Halanaerobiales bacterium (assembly GCA_022360715.1). Classification (GTDB taxonomy): domain Bacteria; phylum Bacillota; class Halanaerobiia; order Halanaerobiales; family DTU029; genus JAKSCG01. The sequence continues at coordinate 11,253 of JAKSCG010000174.1, read as the reverse complement.
ATATTGAACGGGGCTATGAAAATATCGACCAGAAGCTAGCCGGAATTGGCGCAATGATCAGCAAAAGTAATGATCAATAAGACAACAGAAAGAGCAGTTCTACTTCCCGGAGGGAGTTCATAGATATAACTATGAGCTAAAAAGGGGAGTGTTTTTTTTGTGGGGAAAAACAGCATACCTTTTATTATTTATTTTTGTGATTTTAATAGCTTTACCGGTAGTTTTGATTAAAGGGATTTTATGGAAGGAAAAAGAAGCGGCCATAATACTAAAGGTCTATAATCATCACCAGGATAAAATTGTTTTGCTCGAGTTGGAGGATTATCTGCGCGGGGTTGTTGCCGCCGAAATGCCGGCTAAATATCATCCGGAAGCATTAAAAGCCCAGGCGGTAGCGGCCAGAACTTATACTTTGCAAAAATTACCGGCCTATGGAGGAACGGGTAGTCAAGCTTATCCCGGGGCTGACCTATCAACAGATTTCCGCTATTGTCAGGCCTGGTTATCACAAAAGGAGATGAAAGCAAGATGGGGTTTTGTCGCCTTTTTTTATTACTGGGCCCGGATTAATAATGCGGTTGAAGAGACCAAAGGAGAGGTGCTCAGCTATCAGGGTGACTTAATTGAAGCTGTTTATCACGCTAATAGTGGGGGCTATACCGAAAATGCCAAGGATGTTTGGGGGGGAGAGAAACCCTATCTAATAAGTGTGGAGAGCCCTTATGATCAGGAGAGCAAGAATTATCAGAGTACTTTTTATATCGCTTTGCAAGATGTCTTAAATAAATTACAAATAGCTACTCAAGATAATCAGTGGCAATTAGCGATAACCAAAACTAACGACACCGGTCTGGTTCTTGAAGCAAAAATTGCCGGTCAGGTTTTTACCGGCAAGGAATTAAGGGAAAAATTGGGCCTGCCTTCAGCCAAGTTTACTGTCACACAGCAGGGGGATATTCTTGCATTTCAGGTTTTGGGAAAAGGGCATGGGGTGGGGATGAGCCAGGATGGGGCTAATGGTTTGGCCCAACTTGGGTATAATTATCAAGAGATTTTGCAGCACTATTATCCCAATACTATGATCAGTAGGCTTAAAAAGTAACTTTCCACCGAGGAATTATTACGAAAAGATCGGTAAATTATTTTGGGCCGAGTATAAATCGTCCATCTTCTGGTAAAAATATAAGCGGAGGTGGACAAGGATGGATAAAAAATTCTGGTTTAAGCTGGATCGGGATAAAATCAAAGTACAGCTTAGAGAAATGGGAAAGATTTTTTCCCGGCGACAGATTAGTTTTAAGAACGGGGCGATGGTTATTCTGTTTTTTGCCTTAATCGGTATCGGGTTTGCAATTTATTATAATGATAGTTTAAACGAGCAATTAGAAACTAATCCGGGGATAACAGTTGAACCGCTTGGAGAAGAAAGAGAAGCAACTGAAGAGATGTTAGGTTATTATCACCAGACTGTTGAAGGAGAAACTGGCTTTCCCCGGGAAAGTGACCCCCGCCCCAAAAGAGAGGCCACCGTACTGCAAGATGAGCGGGATGAGCAGATTGCCGGGGTGGTGACCGAACCGATCAACCCCCTGGAAGAACCGGTAAGTCGATCTTTAACTCTCCTCAAGCCGGTAGATGGGGAGATTATTCAGGAGTCCGGCTGGTATTTTCACCCGGTATTTGATGACTGGCGATATCAATCTGGTTTGGAGTTTAAAGGGGAAGCCGGCAATATCGTGATGGCTGCCGCCGCTGGCCGTATTATCTCAGTAAAAGAGGATCAATATAAAGGGATCCTGGTAAAGATTGAACATGAAAACGGCTGGCAGACCCTTTACGGTCATCTCCAGAAAGCAGTAGTTTCAATCGGAGAGAATGTGGCCCGGGGTCAAGAGATTGGCCGGTTAGGGAGTAGCGGGATGGCGGCTCAGCCTTCGCTCTATTTTGGCCTGGAGACCCAAGAGGGAGCTATTAATCCAACAGATTATATTAATTAAAAGTAAGCAGCCCTGCCCACGAATGGGACAGGGCTTTTTTTTATTTAGATGATATCTCCCGGGCAAAAAAATTATTTTTTATGAATATTGAATAAATAGTAACTGGTATAATTCACCGGGAACAGTGCATATACATTAATTAGTAATTGTTCACCAGCTGGGGGGTATCTGAGATTGAAAGATTATATTCGAGAGAGGGTTATTGAGGTTGCTCATTATATTTACGAAACAAAAGCTACTGTTCGGCAAACCGCTAAGATATATGGTGTCAGTAAGAGTACTATTCATAAGGATGTTACAGAACGGTTATTAAGGATTGAAGCGGAGTTAGCAGAAAGGGTCAAACAGATTCTGGAGTTTAATAAAGCAGAAAGACATATCAGAGGGGGTGAAGCTACCAGGAAAAAATATCAGAATTTGAAAAGAAAATAATACTTTTGGTTTATTATAAAATGTTTTTGCAGGAAAAAAAACAAAAACATAGAAATAGATATAATAGTAAAATATATTATATCAGGTCGGTATATTAAGGGGGATATTGAGGGATGTTTTTTTCCAAAGAAATTGGCATAGATCTGGGAACAGCTAATATTCTTGTCTTTGAAAGAGGCAAAGGAATAGTCTTGCAGGAACCTTCGGTAGTGGTAATGGAAAGACAGACTAATAAAGTTCTTGCGGTTGGGATTGAAGCCAGGAGGATGTTAGGAAGAACCCCCGGCAATATATCAGCAATCAGACCGCTGAAAGATGGAGTAATTGCTAATTTTGAAGTAACGGAAATAATGCTTAAGCATTTTATTACCAGGGCAATCAAAAGAAGGCATTTTTTTAAACCGGTCATTATGATCTGTATTCCGGTTGGTATTACCGGAGTAGAAAAGCGGGCGGTAATTGAAATAGCAATGCAGGTTGGGGCTAGAAAAACCTTTTTAATTGAAGAACCTTTAGCTGCGGCCATCGGGGCCGGTCTTCCAATTGGCGAGCCCAGTGGGAGTATGGTAATTGATATTGGCGGAGGGACCTCCGAGATTGCCGTCCTTTCGTTGGGAGGAATCGTGATCAGCGAATCATTACGGATTGCCGGCGATCGCTTTGATGAAGCAATGATTAGATATATCAGGGACAAATACAATTTGATTATCGGGGCTAAAACAGCTGAAGAGATCAAGATGACGATCGGGGCAGCCTACGTTCAAGAAAATAAAGAATATGAAGTCAGGGGCAGGAGTGTGGTGTCCGGTCTCCCACAGAATCTGGTGATTACATCCGAGGAAACGGTAGAGGCTTTTCAAGAGCCGATCAATGCGATCGTTGCTTCAATTAAAAGGGTGCTGGAGAAAACCCCTCCCGAACTCTCCTCCGATATAATGGACCGGGGAATTATCATGACCGGAGGAGGCTCTTTATTGAATGGATTTGCTAAACTACTGAGTGATATTACTAATATACCTATTTTTTTAGCTGATGACCCACTGACCTGTGTGGCGAGAGGAACCGGACAGGCCCTGGAAGAGATTGATAATCTGCATGATGTTTTATTGACAAGTGAAGGGGTCGGCATTAGAAGATAGTCCATGGAAAAAGGGATTAGAAGGGATTGGTTTTTTTTGATTTTTAAAATAAAACAGCTTGTCTTGATTTTATTTATTTGTACTATTATCAGCGGAACGGTTTGTGGGCAAGAGATAATGAGACTGGAAGAGGTTCTGCCCGGGATGACCGGTATTGGGAAAACAGTCTTCCGCGGCTTTACCGTGGAGAGTTTTCCGATCGAAGTAATAGATATTATGGAAGACCAGGGCTTGAACCGGGATTTAATTTTGATTAAAGCCGGTGGTGAGGAGATCGATCGGATTGGGGGAATCGCTGCCGGAATGAGTGGTAGTCCGATCTATATCAATGATCGACTGGTTGGAGCGATCGGGTATGGTTGGCGTTTTAGTGATCATCACTATGGACTGGTTACTCCAATTGAGGCGATGTTAGACTTAATTGATCAGCAGCAAACTGTTAGCGAGTATTTTACTCCGGAGTCTTTAGAATTAAAGACACCATTGATGGTTAGTGGACTTAATGGTCGGGCCTTAGCCCGGCTGGAAGAATCATTGGCAGCTTATAATTTTAAGCTGGTTCAGAGCGGTGGAGCCGGGAGAAGCAAGGAACGAGTGCCGGAAAAACTGGAAGCCGGAAGTGCCGTCGCGGTTCAACTGGTCCGGGGAGATATTAATATTTCCTCAATCGGTACCTTAACTTATTTGGATCAAGATAATAATATCCTGGCTTTTGGTCATCCTTTTTTGAATAAAGGTAAGACCGATTACATGCTGAGCCGGGCTTATATTAATGAGATTATCCCTAGCCTGGAACAGCCATTTAAACTGGGGGCACCGACTAAAGAGTTGATCGGTTCGATCAAAGTCGATCGGGGAGCAGGAGTAGCCGGTAAGTTGAATCAATCACCCCGGATTATTCCTCTATCTATTCAGGTTATTGACCGTGAATTAATAAAATTAAATCGGGTCAATGTCCAGTTAATTAAGGAAGAAAATCTCTTGACTACCCTGGCCATTAATATTGCCCTACAGTCAATTGATGCTACCCTGGACAGAATTGGCCGGGGAACCGCCTGGGTTAATTATAAAATTACGGCTAATGGTTTACCTGATCTGGTAGTGGAGAGGGAGGATGTTTACTACAGCCGTAATGATATAGCCGCTACAGCTTTATCTGACTTTTATCAATTACTGAATATCCTGACCACCAACCCTTTTCAAAAAATTAACTTTATTGATCTAAAACTGGAGGTTGAAGTTGATCAGGTTAATAATGTAGCCCTGGTCAAAGAAGCGGTTGTTTTAAATAAGACGATTCAACCCGGTGATCAGTTGGAACTGGAGGTTACGATCCAGCCGTACCGCCAGGAACCCATGCTCAAAAGGGTAACAATTGATTTGCCGGCAGATATTGAAAGCGGGATGGCGACTATTGCTATTGATGGCGGTTTTACCGGAAAAACCTATCAAAAGGCTCCGAAGGAAAAGATAGGTGAAGAAATAGAGGTTAATCAAGCGATTGTTGAGGGGTATACGGACTTTGATTCAATCCTCGAGGATTTTTTAAACCTCCCGAAAAGTAATGAATTGATTATTCAAGTATTTCCCAGTTACCCGGTTGAGGGAATTGACGCAGAGGAGGGAGAAGGTGAGCAACCGAACGGGGAAAATTTGGAGCCAGAACAGGAAGCAGGAGAGATGGGGAAAGAGTTGGAAACAGAAGAGGAAGAACCGGAAATTAAAAAGGTAATCGAGACCGAGTATGTCCTGGAAGGTAATCTGGTCCTCGATATAAATATTGAGAGGAACGAAGATAACGAAGATAATGAGGGTTTATTACCCCTGGATGAATAAGGAAAGAGAGTAGCGGCCCTGAGGATTCTCCCTCAGGGCTTTTCATTAAATGGATAAATATTTAGGTTGATTTAAGCGGGTAAATATAATATCATTGATTACATGGGATAAATATATGTAGCTCCAGATTTGATGGGGGTTCAAGTTTATGAGAATAAAAATTGTATTAACACTGATCTTACTTATGTTTGTTTTTCTGGGTGGAATATTGCTAGTCAAAATTGGACAGGCTTTACTTGATAGTAAACAGGGGGTAATTGCCTTACTTGAAAAAGAATATAACCTTCAATTAGAAGTTGAGAATATCGGATATTGGCCATTGAATCAATTGAGCTTGGAGAATGTTACGATTAATACCGGTGATAGTAATCTAAAGCTATCTGCCGCTGCGCTCAATTTATCTTATGACTCTTTTAAAATTATTTTTCAAAGGGGAAATTGGGTTGAGGGGATTAAATCTGTTAAGCTGCTCCGACCTGTTTTGACGATTAATTCCACTTACTTTGATTCCCTTGGGCCGGAAGAGCCCTGGAATGCTTTGCTACCTTCTTTTCTCCATGTAATGATCGAGGACGGCAGCATTGAGTATCTCGGGCCTGAACAGGAACTGGCAATTAACAATCTGTCCTTATTATTAGAGATCGTTAATCAAGAGGAAGGCAAAATTAATCTCAAGTCCGGTCTGGCGATAAAAAAACTGGCTAGTTCTGATTATTTGCTCGAGGATGTTATGATTGACCAGATCGAGCTGGCTTTGTCCTATGACCGCCAGAGCTGGCAGGGAAGGCTTAAGACCGGTAAATTTCAACTGGAGAACTTGTCAGATTTGAGCAGCTGGTTTGAGCAGGATCACTATACTCTTGCTCAGCTCCAGGGAGAGGCCGGTCTGGATGTAAGTTTTACCGGAACGGGTCGGCAGTTGGACTCCTATCAAGGGGCAATCACCGTAGCAAATGTTGGTGGAAGGTTAGGACTGGCTGATTATGTTGAGGATGAGTGGATTAGTAAGTTGAGCGGCCGGGCTTTTTTTAACTCGGAAGATCGAACCCTATTTTTAAAAGGATTCCGGTTTGTTTATGCTGATAATCCCTTTCAGTTTGAAAGTAGTGTTAAATTTAGGGGAGACCAAGACCCTGAGATTTCGGGCTGGTTGAGTTGCAGCAGTTTGGCTTTGGAAAATCATCAAACCAAGATAAACGTGCCCCGGCTTAAAGGAACAGCCAGTTTGAACCTGAGTTTTTTTGGAGAATTAAGCGAGCCAACGATCGACCTGAACTTGATCCTGCCCCGGGGAGAGATTGATGGCAATGTGCTCAATAATCTTAGAGCCGGGGTGCGTTATTATAATAATGCGATTTATCTGGACTTTTTGAGTTCCGGGTTAAGCGAGGGGTCTGACCTGGCCGCCCAGGGAGTATATAATCTCTTGACCGAGCAGTATAGTATGGAACTGACAGGTAATCACCTGGAACTTGGACTTTGGGGTGACTATCTGGCTAGTGATTTGCTTAATCATCTCGAGGGCAGGGTTAATACAAAGCTGACCGTTAGCGGCCAGGGTTTTAGTAGTGATAAATTAACCTTAAGCGGGCAAATAGAACTTACTGCCGGCCAATTATTTAATACCCCTTATGATGCAATTGTTAGTAGCCTATGGCTGACTGAAGGTCTTTTATTAATACAGGACGGTAAGATTATGCTCGCGGGAGACCAGCTTGATTTTTCCGGAGAATTAGATTTTAGGAATAATCAATTGGCCCTCGAAGTAGCCGCCCAGCAAGTTGATAGTGCCTTGCTTAACCATCTTCCGCTGGAAAACCTGAAAGGTCTGCCGCTGAAAGGAAAAGCCACTTTTTATTCCAATATTTCCGGGCGGTTCAGTAATCCCCTGGTCCAATCCAGGTTGCAGATGAAGAACGGTCAATTAGCCGGCTATAATTTTCAGGACGGACAGTTAGTAATTTCTTATCAGAATGATCGACTGGAGATTACAGAGATTACGGCCATTAATAATGGTGCTCTGCTCCAGGGTAGTGGCCTGCTGGAATTAGCTGACCCTAATCCTTATCTTCAGATCGGAATAGAAATAAAAGATGCTCCCTACCACTTGCTACAGGAAGTTATCGAACAACCCCTTCCTTTGAGCGGGGAATTTTCGGCTAAGCTGGCGATTGATGGTTTTTGGCCAGAACCCCGGATCAAGGGTGAACTTAGTTCAGCTAGCACTAACTTAAGATTTGCTGAGCAGGAATTAACCCTGGAAGAGTTGGCAATGTTGTTCAGTTGGCAGGGTGAGCAGCAGTTGCTGGAGATCGAGGAGAGCAGAGTTAAGATCGGGCAAGCCAGCCTGGTAGCAGCAGGGGTGATCCGAGCTCAAGAATTAAGTATTGATTTTGCTTTAGCCGATCTTTCCTTGGCACAACTGGAATTGCCGGAGAAGATCTCCGGTAGGATCGACTTAACCGGCACGATCGCCGGCCAGCTTAATAATCCAGAGGTCGATGGTATGTTGATTGCTACTCAGCTCAGTTATCAAGAACTGGACCTGGACCGCTTGAGCGGTAAATTTAAATATCATCATCATACTTTAGTCTTACCGGCCTTTGATTGGAAAATTGCCGATAGCAATTATTTGCTCACGGGGAAGATTGAAAATATTAAGGAAAATGCTCAATTCGACCTGAAACTTACTACCGAAAAAGGGAAACTGCTCCATTTTCTTGATCAACAATTGACGATATTTCCTGTTCCTTTAGATTATTATTTCAGCGGGGACTTAGCTTTAAAGGGGAGTCGACAAGAACCCTCTGTTCTGCTCGATTTTTCTTTTTTTAATCCCCGTGTTCAGCAAGGAAAGGTAGAAGTCAGGGGTGAGCTGGCCCAACAGATCGAGCTGGAGTTGACCGGTAAAGGGATTGAGGTTGGAGAGCTGTCCTTTATTCAGGATTCAGGAATAAATCTAAACGGTAGTCTTGATTTTACCGGAACGGTTTCCGGTCCGCTTGATGCTTATAATTTGCACTTTGATACCATTCTGACCGGGGGTAAGTTAAACGACTTTTCGCTGGAAAAAATAGTCGGTCAGATCGAAATAAACTCCGCCCGATTTCTATCCCTTGATCAGCGGCTAATGCTGGCCAATAAAAGGGGTCTTGCTCTTAACGGGTATATGCCCCTTAAAACAGGGTTAGACAACTTAAAATTTACCCTTGCTTTAAATGAGCTACCCTTACGCCTGCTTACAGCCGGTTCGGCGGAGCTACCGGATATGGCCGGTTATCTGGATGGTACTATCTTGGTGGAGGGCTCACTGGCTGACCCCAGTTTAAAAGGAGAGTTAGTCCTGAGCGCGGGAAGAATAAACCTGGGGAGCTTTCCCCGCTTTTCTGATTTGCGCGGAAGAATAGTATTTGCCGGAGAGGAGATTATTCTACCGGCGCTCGAAGGAAGGTATGGTGACGGTCAGGTTACGCTGAGCGGGTCAGTGAACCCTTTTGAGCCGAAAGAGGCCCTGGCCCTGGTTGCAAGCGGGAGAAACCTCCCCTTCTATTATGGTTCTTTTAATGGTCGGTTTGATCCGAATTTAGCGATCAGTGGTTCGCTGAAGCGACCGCTCTTGCAAGGAGAACTGTTGATCCATAATTTTGTTGTAGGATTGCCTTTTGACTGGCCGCTGCCGGAAGAAGAAAACAGTTTGATCTTTCCTGAACTCGATCTGACCCTTTATCCTGGCGAAGGACTTTACCTTCGAACCGATGATAATAGTATTGATGTCTTAATTCAGCAGGGTAGTCTACAGCTCACTTATTTAGCTGACCAGCTCAGTTTTGACGGTTTACTGGAGAGCGAACAGGGCTCGTTTGCCTATTACAACAATAAATTTATTTTGGAAAGCGGACAGGTTATTTTTAAGCAAGACCAGCTATGGGAATATCAATTGGAAAAAACCCCTAATTATATCCCTGAACTCAACGTCAAGGCCTGGACCCGGGTCAGTGGTACCGAAATTAATGTTCTGTTGCTTGGGCCGGCCGATGATTTTGTAACAACCTTCACTTCTAGCCCCAGTCTAAGTGAAGATGAGATCTTAACCCTTTTGACCAGTAAAGGGGGGCTGGGCGATTTAGCTACTGGTAACTGGGCCGGGATGATTCAGAAAGAAATTTTTCGCATCCTGGCGGAGCGCCTGCAGTTGGATCTGGTCCATGATCTGGAAGCAAGAATCCAGGAAATATTTAGTCTGGACCGCATGGAGATCGATAGCTATAATCTGGGCTGGGAGCAAGAAATTGCTGTCTATCTGGGGAAATATATCAATCGGCGGATGTATCTTCAGTTATCCAGCATTATTACACCGGAGGAACGGGATGATCAACTGGCTTTCCGCTATTATTTGACCGATGAGTTTTTATTGGAAGGTAGCTGGCGGGATGAAGGAGAATACCGCTTGAGTATTGAAACCAATCTGCAGTTCTAGGGGAAGGAGAGAGGATAATGGTTGAAGAGTACTTGAAGTTGATTAAAAAACTGAATCTCCTTTCCGCCGAGGAGGAAGAAGAACTCTGGCGGCAATTTAAGGAAAATGACCAGATTACAGCCAGATTGAAACTGATTGAATCATATCAGCCCTTGGTTTTTAAGTTGGTCAATCAATCTACCGGTAATCAGGGTTTGCTGATGGATTTAATCCAGGAAGGGAATATTGGACTGATTGAGGCGGTCGATTCCTTTGATCACCAAAGGGGAGTTCGATTTAGCAGTTTTGCCGTTTATCATATTAAAGGAAGAATCAAAGACTATTGGCAAAAAGGCAAGAAGCACTATCATCTCCAGTTAGAGCACCACCTTATTCCGGCCGGGGAGTTGACTGAGCAAGTAGTAGAAAGTATCCTCCTCCTGGAGCGGATCTATCAATTAATCCCTCAATTGCCAGTTAAAGAGCAACGGGTGATTAATGGTTTATATCTAAATAATAAAGTCCCTGCTTTGCTGGCTCAGGAAATGGAGATTAGCTGTTCCTATTTATACCGTTTGCAAAAGAGGGCGGTCAAGCGACTGCGGGGAAAACTGTCCGGTTTTCTAAAACACTGGAAAGAGGAGTAAAAGGGTCTATTTGACCCCGAACAACAATTTATTTTAATCTGATTGTCTTTAATCCGTCATAATAACCTTAATCAGTCGGTCAAAAAATTGAGCAAAAAACAGATATTAAGACAAGGAGACGGAATTCCAACAGGGGGTGATCAAAATAGGTTTGAAAAGAATTTTAAAACATCTTACCTATGCCCGGGAATGGCTAGACCGGGCGGAAGGAAAGGTATCAGCCGGTAGTCTGGTCGAAGGAGAGGTTTTAATCTCGCTGGCCGAGGCAGAACTACACAAAGCCTGGGAAATCAGTTATTTTTCCCGACAGCGACAGAGTAATAAATTATTACCGATTACCGCAATTTTTTCTATGGTAATTTTGCTTTTTTTGTTGAGTATTAATATTTTCTTTAACTCCTATACCCAACCTGTACCGCTCCGTTTAAACTTGGCTGAGCTGGAGGAAGAGACGTTAACTTTACGGCAAAATGAGAATGAGCTGCAGCTAATCAATTATAATTTATCGATTAATGATAACCTTTGGGGGAGGAAATAACATGATCAAAAAGTTGTTACTTATTGTAATTATCCTTGCTTTCTTTGTGCTAAACCTGTCTGTCCTTGCCGGAGCGACCGAACAGATCATTACCGGTTTAGCGGTAGAGGGTAATCAGCTGATTACCGAGCAGGAAATTTTAAGGGTGATCCAGACCGAAATCGGTGATTTCCATAATGAGGAGCGCTTAAAGGCTGACCTGGAAGCG
>JAKSCG010000040.1 GCA_022360715.1 Halanaerobiales bacterium | reverse complement strand
CATTATTATCTTTAACCTGTTTTATTGTGGTTATGAGCTGATACCTGTCCCGCCAGCCCGGTTCAATTAAATCTTTAATTACCGGATAATCGACTATTTTTCGCTGACCCAGTAATTGACTTAAATCAACGGCTGAACCCTGTAGATATTCAATCATCAACTGGGCATAGTTACCGGCTTGATAAATCTGCCGGGCCGCCAGACTGAGCCTGAAATTGTTAAAGCTTAGCTGCACAAAGATGACGGTAAAAAGGCCCAGCAAGGCCATGGCCATTACCACCTCCAGCAAAGAAAAACCAGCCTGCTTATTCTTTTTCAACTCTCACCCTCCCCAGTGAACTAACCACGATCTGCAACAAAGTACCACTGCTGCTTTTAATCCCGACTGTCCCCCCACGGGCCGTACCATTTCCGGTAAATCTAATCCGTTCATAATAGTCATCTTTTACTCTGACCGGTTTCAAATTCCGGAATAATTGGAATTTAGCCGGGTATACCCCGGCCCTTAAAACCACTTCTCGTCCCCCATTCTGCTCATAAATAATGTAATCGGCCTGTCCGTCATCATCAATTTGATAGAGATTATCCCGGCTATAGATCCGGAAAATATAGGTTTTATCGGCAATAATTGCTTGAACCCTGGCATATTTCAAATCCTTGACGATCCGATCAACAGCGGCTTTTAACTCCATCCTCTCCCGCAAGGCAATGGAGTAAGGTGCAACCGCCATCATCCCTCCGATCAATGCAATAACCAGGATAACCTCCAGTAAAGTAAAGGCTACTTCCCGATCGTCTTTAGTCAAGACCCGTCCCCTCCCCGTCAATTGCTTGTCTCCTCTTTGTTTAGTTATTTTTGGTTTTATTTGTTATTAATAGTATATAATTTCTTTTTTTATTTTATTTTTCCTGCTTATTTTTCTAATTATTTTTATTTATTCTATTTTATTCCATAAAAAAACAACCTGTTATTCAGGTTGTTGCTAAAAGTCCTTTTCAGGCCGAGTTATTTATTTGGTAAGGTCTTTCGGTAGTATTAAAATTAGCCCGATCGGGATATTCTCCGGATCAATTATCTTATTGATCTCCTGCAAAAGGGCCAGATCAACTCCGAACCGCCGATGGATTGCCCACAGGGTTTCCCCCGGTTTAATCCGGTATAAATGCGTCTGGGGAATCGGGATAGTCAGCGAGGAACCGACGATTAGCTTTTCCCCCGTAAGGGCATTGACGGCTTTGATGTTCTCCGGCTCCAGTCCAAACTTATCAGCAATTCCGACCAGTGTCTCTCCGGAGCTGACTTGATATAAAAGATTATAAAAAGCCGGTAGCTGATCACCCTGTCTGCTCCTCCGTCTTTGTGAGCTGCTCAGGATCTCTTCCAGTTCAGTATCGGAAAGACCCTTGACTTCCGGTAAATTACTCCCGTTCAAGTTCTGCCCCTGGGGCTTTGTCTTTTGCTGTCTCCGGGTCTGTTCCTTGTGTCCGGCCCGACCTTCCTCTTCGGCTTCGTTCTGTTCAGTTCTTCCCTCACCTTCTCCAATCAGCGGCAGTTCGGTTTCGGGAAACTCCTCTTTAACTATTCGCGGGGTAACAAAGATAATTATCTCTGTTTTCCGGTTATCCCGCTGGGTATGCTGAAATAACTGGCCCAGGAGCGGGATATCGGCCAACAACGGAATCCGGGAGATCGTTTCAATTATATCATCCTGGATTAACCCCCCGATCGCAAAGGTTTGACCATCCCTCAAGCGGACTGTAGTCTCTGCCTCCCGGGTATTAATCGGGGGGAGACTGGTCCCGATTGAATCACCGATACTGCTGACCTGTGGTCGGACATCCATTGTAATCGTATTGTCCCCGGCGATCCAGGGCAAGAACTCCAGGGTAATCCCGGCCTGGATATATTCAATCGTGCTCCCCTCTTCACCTGTTTCGACTTTAACCGGAATCCGATCACCAATTAACAATTTGGCCTCTTTGCCATTGATCGTCATTAAACGCGGATTGGCTAGGGTATTGGTCGAACCATCATTCTCAATTGCCTTTAGGAACTGAGGTATTGTAAAGCCTATTCCGGTCAGATTATTACCTTCGTCAGTGATAAATTCAATCTTGGATAGACTATCCGGGTTGATCCCGATCGCCGATAAATCAGTATGTGAGACTTCCACTATTTTGGCTTCAATGATCACCTGACGTTGCGGTTGATCTAGGTTAGCGAGCAGCGCCTTGACCTCATTGATCGCACTGTGCTCCCCTTTAATAATTAACTCCTTTTTCTGCCGGTTGGTCTGGAGCTGTAATGTCGGATATAAGTTAGTGATTATTTCCTGAACTTCTTCCAGGTCCAGGTGATTAATCCCCAGAACGGTAGTCATTTTTTTGCCGGCTTGGTCTAATCCGCTTATTAACTGCAAAGCCTCTTTTAGTTCTTTTTCCTTGCCCTTAATAATTACTTCCTGGCCCTCGGTTCTCTGTACTATTACCCCCGGAAAGATTTGATTAATAATCGCAGTTAGCTCCTGGGCCTTAATATGCTGAAGTTTAACAATCTCTGTCATCCGCTTATTCCCGAGATCAATCTTGCGCCCAATCTCCAAAGCGGATTTAACATCTTTATTTTTTCCGGAAATCAGCAATTGTTTGGCTGTATGATCAACTTTAATATTGACTTCAGGGACTAATGCCGCCAGGCTGTCCTTGAGCTCTTCCGCTTTACTATATCTTAACTGCAAAATTTCGGTTACAAGCTGTGACGGAATATCCAGGCGGGAGATAATCTCTAGTCCATCCTCAATTTCAGCACCTTTTCCGGACAATATTAATTGATTATTAAGAGTATCTTCAATTATTTTTAGGTCAGGGTAATTTTGAACCAATTGTTCTTTAACCTCTTGAGCGTCAGCATATTCGAGGATCACACTTTTGATTACATTAATCTCGGAAGCCCGATCCAGTTTGTTGATTAAAGCAAGGGCATCCTCTAGCTCGCTTTGCTTACCGTTAATCAATAGTCGATGATTGACTTCATCCTGCTCGATCTGCAACCCCGGATAGTGCGCATGGAGTTGTTCGGTGATCTTGTTTAACTCTGAATACTTGATCTTTACGATTCGCTTGGTAAGCGGATGGGGATGGTCCGTATTTTTTATTAGTTGTAAGGCCTCTTCAACTTCATGGACCTGGCCTTTAATAATTAATTGTTGATTACGTTGATCGAGTTGTATATTTAAGTTTGGATTTATTCCATTAATAATTAATTTTATTTCGTCTAATTCGGCAAACTTGATCTCAATATATCTGGTCACGATCTTCCCGTAAATTTCCTTTATTTTTTCCGGGGCAGCAACAATGATCGTATTGTCATCCCATTGATAATCCAGGCCCTGGGTTCGGGTTATTAAGTCCAGGGCTTTCTCAAAAGAGATATCCTTTAATTGAACCGTAATGACTCCCTGTACGGCCCCGTCAGTGACCAGGTTAATCTCAGCCAGTTCGGCAATACTCCTTAAAACATCCCTAATATCTGCCCCTTTAAAAGTCATATTAATTAAATTGATCCCGTTCTCCTGGGCCAAAACAGGTAGCCATGATGAAAAAAGCACGCTCAAGATCATCAGTATCAAGATAATTTTTCGGTTTATGCTATTAAAGTTGATCACCATCATCACTCCCTATTTCTAATTTAAAGGATATGCCCCTGTATATAAGTGAGATCCCATCTTGCTCGATCTGAACGATCTGAAATTCATCCAGGACCGTATCATCTTTTATAATTCTGCTCCCGGCACTGGTCTCCAACAGAGCCAGCCATTGGCCTTCCTTACCGATGATTCCCTTTAAAGTGAACGGGAGCAGAGATTTTATTTTATTTGCGGCCAGTTCTTCTGCTTGCACTGTTGTTACCGGATCATACTTTTCAAAAGGATCGCGGAAGCTTCTCGGCGCAAGCCCTTTTTCTTTAATCGACTCGGTCGTACTTGCCGGAAGCCGGGCCGCTGCCACCCCTGCTTCCTCTCCGGCCGACTCCAGCGTTCGCCCCGTGAAATCCTGTGGTAATAACAGGCTCTGACTGTCCACCGGTTGAACAATACTGAAAATGTTATAAAAATAATAGATGATAGCTGCTCCCATTGCGATCAGGACAATTAAGATCATAATATACCTTTTGTTCATCCGGACTCCCTCCCTGGCTGATCAGCTTTATTACAGATCATAATTATATTTAAGAGTAAGTTAGGATCATTGGCCTGTAATCGCAAGGTTTCAAAGCGTACCCGGTTCTTCAATCCCTCTAAATCGGCTAAAAAACTACAAAAATCTTGATAGCTCCCTTCGAGCACAAAGTTCAAGACAGTTCCGATCTCCTCTTCCTGGGGCAGAAAAGAGATAATTCTAACCTGATTATTATAAGAAAACTGCTCCATTTCCTTCAATATCTCTTTTACCGAGGTACTTTTCCGGGCCAGGACAATATTCTCGATCTCCTTTAACTGCTGATATCTTTGTTCAAGCTCCGGCAATTTTTTGACCATAGCGATAGTAGTGATATATTCATTTTTATCCTGTTCAATTTGCCGATTAATCCCCTGTACTTTTTCCTGAATTGGTTGATAAAACCAAAAATAATATATAGTAATAATTGCTAAAAAAAGGAGGAATAACAGCATGATCCGTTCGCGCCGGTTTAGCCTTTTGATCATAAATCCCACTGCTCCTTTATTACGGCCTCAATTACAAAACTGAGCTCTTCCTGCTGAACTAATTTTATTATTTTTGCCTCCGTAAAATATCGGGATGCAATTAAATTGCTCATCAACGCCAGTATCCGTTGATTATCTTCACAAATCCCCTGTAAAATCATTAAGCGATCGTCAACTTCGACATTAATTAAGCGGACTCGTTCCGGGGTAAGATAACCCAGTTCCAATACTACATCATCCCAGTAATAATCAGCCTGCGCCACCGCTGTTTTATATTCCTCCAGGGTGTTCACTCTCTTGCTTAATAACTGATATTGCTGTTTCTTTTCTGCTAAAATTTGGAGTTGCTGCCGATATTGCTCAGCCTCTATTTTGCTCAAATCATAGCGGTTCTTCAGCAGTAGATAATGCGAAGCGAGCACCAGCAGGGCAATTATCAGGATGACGATGATTATTATTTTCGGCCAGTCAATCGAATAGATGCTCTGCTGTTCCCCTAATAGATTAACCCGCATTATTAATCACCTCACTGATCCCCAGGCCAAGCACAACCGCCAATTCTTCGGTTAAATTAACTCCCCGCTTGGCCACCTGTAAATTTTTCAAGGGGTTTAAGCGGATAACTTTGCTATCCAATTCAGCCGTTAACAGTTCAAAAAGCCCTTTCAGTCTGGAGCCTCCCCCGGTAATGAAGGTTTTATTAATTGATTGACCCCGGTATTCCATCGCATAAAAATCCAGTGAACGGGTAATTTCATGGACCAGATTTCGCGCCAGGGAAGATAACGCTTGACCATGCTCATTTCCCGTAACCGCAATCTCAGCCAGAACAGGCGCAAGGTCTACTCCGCCTTCTCCCCGCACTTCTTCCAGTCCTTTTTCCTTTTTATACGCTTCCGCTTCCAAAAAATCAAGCTGGTGGCTTTCCATCAATAGTTGGGTGAATTCCTCACCGGCTAGATCAATACTCCGGGCCAGATAGATGTTCTGCTGGTCACCAATTACCACCTTGGTGCTGGCGGCACCGATATCAATAATTGCCACTGCTTCCGTCAACTCACCTTGATATTCCAGCAGGGATAATAAGGCCATTGGTTGAACATTGAGCACCAGTGGAGTTAAACTGTTTTTTTCCAGGGGATTGAGATAATTTTCGATCGTTTCCTTTTTAACTGCTACCAGTAGTAAAGTCATTTTTTCTTCGCTCCTGGCTAAAATAAGATAATCAAGGACAGCACCTGCAACCGGAAAGGGGAGGTAGTGATCAGACTCCCATTTAATCGCTTCCTTTAATTCCTCTTTTTCCATCAACGGTAGTTCAATATTTCTGATTACTATATTATTACTGGGAATAGTCATTATGATCTTGCCAATTCCGCTCTTTAATTTAGCCGGCAGTTCCTTGATCTTATTGGCTACCAGCGACGGATCGACGATCTTACCCTCTTTGATTGTCGCAAAGGGTAGGGTCACATAAGCTGTACCCACTAAAGATATTTCATCATTTTTAGTAGTAAAAGTAGCTGCTTTGATCCCGGATGAGCCGATATCGATTGTGGTAAATTGCTTTTTCCCCCAAAACATCGCTACCCCTCCTCTCCAATATCTTTGCTCGCTTAATCCCAGTAAACGATTTTAGGTTTGAGATTGGACTGGTCTTCACGGGATAAAAGACGATAGGCCTGACGTAAATCGATCTCTTCATACTCGACCGAACCCCACAGAGATTTGATCGAGGCATCTTGCTTACTGACAAAAATCCCGTCACAATCCATCGCAAAAGTATAGTCGGTAAAATTACCTCCGATGTTGATCGCACCCTCAGTATAAACAAAAGAACGATCGATTAATAACCCCACCTGTCTTAACTCAAAATTCCCTTTTACTAAAAAGACAACATCATTAATGCCAGTAAACCCACTATCATAAGTAAGGTCTCCATTAACCACAATTATCGCCGGTTCGGTAGCAGTACCCCCATTTATTTCACCAAAGATACTGCCTAAATTCAAGTTGCCGTCTACGTAGATAATCTCACCGGGCGGCAGGTCAACTTCCCGTCCCAGCGACCCCCAGTTCGGAACATTCCAGAAGCCTGTTGTAAACTTGGTCTGAAAAGAGGACTGGTCGGCAAAATAGTATTGGGCCAGTTTGCCGGTAGTGTCGGCTATACCCCCATGGTAAATCACCTGGCCGCTTTGGTCTTCATTAACATAAGCCGAACGCTCAAAGTTAAATGTCGGGAGATTCGTTATATTTTCCTGTTCTCCGCCGATGATTTCAGTCGACTTCTCGATTTTTAATCCAAAAAAGTTAATTACTATTTCTGTATCAATATTACTGGCCGAATTAACAGTTGTAATATTGATAGAATGGCTCTGGACCCGAATGTTAATATCCTCGGTTGCCTGGCCGGTCGTTCCCCTGGCGGTAATATTATAGGTGATGATCTCGCCCTCAACGCCCCGGCTGGCCTTTGTTATGCGATAATTATCCCCGGCAATATTTAACAGGTCGTCTCCCCGGACGGTAGGATTCTTGATAATTGCATCAACTGCTTCTTCCAGTCCGGACTCGGCCCGGTAGGCAGCCTGAATCCTGTTTTCATGATCAGCTACCATCCTTATCTCATGGCTAATCATCGCGGTAATCCCGGCGGCAAAGGTAAGCAAAACCAGGATTAACAACAAAACCAACAATAAGGATGAACCCTCTTCCTTCATCTTGCTCCCTCCCCAATTAAAGCTTGGCAACCCTGGGATGAACTGAAAATTCAACCGGATAATCATTCTGCTCGCTGATCAAACGGAAATTGATCTTAATTAAGTCTCCCTGGGCTGCAAAAAAAGGTTCTCCGCTTTCCTTTTGATAAAAGATCTGACTGGTAATTGCTTTACCGCTACTATTCCAGAAAGCCTGCTCTTTCCATTGTGTCCCCCCGGGAACATCGGGGTCATGATTAAAACGGACCAACTGATTATTAACTATATCATACAGCCGATATTGAGCTTCCCCCATCTGCAGGAGCAGTTCCCGGACCCCGTCGGTATCAATATCGTCAATCGCCAGTTCGGTTGCCCTTTTTATGTCATTTTCCAGATAAAGGAGAATAATCCTGCTCTGTTGTTGTAAATCAATCTGTTGGCGGTTTTCATCACCAAATCTCCAGAAGGAGGTCAGAAAATTACTGCTGGCTAAAGAAACAAGCCCAATCAGACCAATCACTATCAATAATTCAATTAAGGTAACTCCCTGTTCACCCTGAGCTGCTTTATGCATTGACATCACCTGTCAGCAATCCGTGTTACCAGCGACAAACTTTTCTCACGGCCACGATCATGCCATAAGACCTCAACCGTAATCTCCCGGATGGTACTTGATATATCGATACCGGCTACCTTGACCGTATACGCCGGATAATTAGCTAAATTAACAATACCTGAACCAAGCGGTATATCCTTAAAATCAGCTGCTTTATTTGCTTCGATTGTTTGCTGGGCCAGCATTAATGCCCTGGACCGGACCGCATTTACTCGAATCACCCGGGCACTATTGCTAAAATAACTGGCTAAAGGGATAATAACGATCGCCAGGAGGACCAGAGCTAAAACTATTTCAATCAGTGTAAACCCTGTTTCATCGCGGTACTTCCACATCTGACTCCACCCCTGACTATCTACTTGCTTAAAACAGAAAACTTAAATTTAATAAGTTAATAATCCATTCCCCCCACAATAAGACCAGAATTGTTCCCAGACTGATCAGGGGGCCAAAAGGAATCAGGGACTTTCTTTCCAGCCGGCCGCCGGCCATTAAGGCCAGGACAATAATTGAACCGAGGAAAGAACCCAGGAATAAAGCTAAAAAGGTTGCTTTCAAACCGATAAAAGTCCCGACCATCCCCAAAAACTTAACATCACCCAGGCCCATCCCCTTTTTAACCAACAGGGCTAACAATAGCAAAAAACCGGCCGGAATGATCAAACCGAATAAGGACTCTACCAAAGTAAGCGGCGGAAAAAACAGCGCGCCAACCAGACCGATGATAATCCCGGGATAGGTAATCCTGTTCGGGATAAT
>JAKSCG010000114.1 GCA_022360715.1 Halanaerobiales bacterium | reverse complement strand
TTTATTCTTTATAATATATGGTATTTATATATTCTTAAGGTATTCATCATCTATTCTTTTTGTTACCTTAAATTTTTGAGGTAGCCGGCGGAATGGATAGTAAAGATAAAAAATAGTTAATCCCAAAAAAATATGCCAATCTTAATTGATTGGCTTTGGGAAGTAATTGAGGTATAAGCATCTATATTATCTCATTAAGGTTTGTCTATGTTTGTCCTTAAGAGGTTACTTATATAATACAATATTAAGATTAAAAAATTATTAGACCAAGATTAGAATTGGATTAAAAATAAGTAAAAAAGTTGTTGCTTTTAGGGAATACTATATTTTTTTATCGAAAAATATAATAATATTATTTGGTCAAAACCAGGATTTAGGGAATTTATCCAGAAGATATATAGCATAATTATAGATGACTAATCCTGGAAACTAAAAAAAATTTTAAGGGAGAGATTTAGTTATGATTAAAGAGCTAAAGAACTTAATCAGCCAGATGACGATAGAAGAGAAGTCATCATTGTGTTCGGGGGCGACGGTCTGGAAAACAAAAGCGATCGAAAGATTGCAGATCCCGTCGATCATGATGAGTGATGGTCCACACGGATTAAGAAAACAACTGGATGAAAGTGATCACTTGGGTCTTAAAGGTAGTGTGCCGGCCACATGTTTTCCGACTGCTTCCGCCCTGGCCTCTTCCTGGGATATTGACCTGGTAACAAAAGTTGGTAAAGCCCTGGGTCGCGAATGTCAGAGCCAAAATGTTAATATACTGCTGGGGCCTGGTATTAATATTAAGCGTTCTCCGTTATGTGGTCGGAATTTTGAATACTTTTCGGAAGATCCGTTACTCAGTGGGGAGTTAGGAGTGGCCTGGGTTAGTGGCGTGCAGAGCCAGGGAGTCGGGGCTTCTCTAAAACATTATGTGGCCAATAATCAGGAATATCAACGCTTAACGATTGATGCTCTGATCGATGAAAGAACCTTGCGAGAAATATATTTAAGTGGATTTGAGCGGGTGGTTAAAGAGGCCGGTCCCTGGACGGTTATGTGTGCATACAATAGAGTTAATGGAACATATTGTTCGGAAAGTCATTACTTATTAACAGAGATCTTAAGGGAAGAATGGGGATTTGAAGGTTTTGTCGTTTCTGACTGGGGGGCGGTTGATCTGCGGGTAAATGCCTTGCAAGCAGGTCTTGATCTGGAAATGCCGACAACCAATGGTTTATCGGATCAAAAAGTAGTGGCAGCAGTTAAAGCAGGTCAATTGTCGGAACAAATATTAGACCAGACGGTAGAAAATATCTTAAGGATAGTATTGACGGCTGTACAGCAAAAGCGAGAAGATATCAGCTATGATCAGGAAGAACACCATCAACTGGCCAGAGAGATTGCAGCGGATTGTATTATTTTACTCAGGAATGAAGATTCGATCTTGCCCTTAAATAAAGATAAGTTAGCGCGGTTAGCTGTTATCGGAAGACTGGCTAAACTCCCCCGATATCAAGGTAGCGGTAGTTCCCGGGTCAATGCCGCTAAACTGGAAAATGCCTACCAAGAGATAGAAAAGATAACAGCAGGAGCAGTAAGGGTTGATTATGCTGACGGTTATCAGCTCGAGCATGATCAGCTTGATCAGGAGTTGATTAATCAGGCCAAAAAAGTTGCCGCCGCAGCTGAGGTAGCAGTAATTTTTGCCGGTCTCCCCGAGCGATATGAATCAGAGGGATATGACCGTGAACACATCAATATACCACTTAACCAACAGCGGCTAATTGAAGAGGTGGTAAGTGTCCAAAAGAATGTAGTTGTTGTATTAAATAACGGAGCGGTTGTTAATATGCAACCTTGGAATAATAAAGTAAAGGGGTTGTTAGAGGGATGGCTAACAGGACAGGCCGGCGGCGGAGCGGTAGCTGACATATTATTTGGTCGGGTTAATCCGTCGGCAAAACTGGCCGAGACAATTCCGTTAAAACTTTCCGATTATCCTGCTTATTTAAATTATCCCGGTAAAAAGGGTAAAGTAAAATACCAGGAGGGGATATTTGTCGGCTATCGATATTATGATGCCAAAGATATGGAAGTATTGTACCCCTTTGGCTATGGTTTGTCTTATACCAGTTTTGCCTATAGTGATTTACAGTTAAGTAAAAAGGAGATGAACGAAAGTGAGCGCTTGCTAATAAAGGTAAAGGTCAAAAACACGGGAGATATTGCCGGAAAAGAGATTATTCAGTTATATGTACGTGATTTAGAATGCCGGGAGATTAGGCCGGAAAAAGAGTTAAAGGCATTTACCAAAGTAGCTTTAAAGCCGGGAGAGGAGAAAGAGGTAACCCTGGTCCTGGAGGGAAGGGATTTTGCTTATTATGAAGAGGAGATTAAAGACTGGTATGTGGAGAGCGGGGACTTTGAAATCCTGATCGGAAAGTCGTCAAGAGAGCTTATCCTGAGAGATATAGTTCATGTCAAAGGGAGGAAAGAGCTCAAAAGTAAATACGATCGCAATACAACTATTGGTGAATTAATGAAAAACCCCTTGGGGGCACAGATAGTTAAACAAATGATGATTCAATTCAAAAAAAAATCCGGGCCAGGACTGCTCAGTTCGGAAGTGATGGAGCAAATGATGCAATTTATGCCTTTAAGGAGTCTGATTGCGCTGTCGAATGGTCTATTTACGGAAGAACTCATGGAGGGATTACTAAACACCCTTAATAACCCCAACAAGTTAAAGTATAATCTGCAAAGATGGCTGCTGGGATTGATGAATAAGTAAAATCTTAAGGTCAACCAATATAACTAATTCAGTCATATCTACCGGATAACTTAAATATTCTTTAATGATGTTTCTTTAATTAAAGGGGGACGATAGATGTTTAGTAATTATGGCGGTTATATGGGGAAGACTTTGCTGGTCAATATTGCCAAAAGGGAAGTAAGGGAATATCCTTGGACTGATCGCGCGCGCGAACTTTTCCTTGGTGGTAAGATTATGGCGGCAAAAATTCTTTATGATAATCTAACAGTTGAAACTACACCCTTTTCTAAAGATAACATGCTGGTAATAACCACCGGTCCCCTGACCGGAACCGGAGCTCCCTGTTCTAGCCGTTTTAATATATCCACCCTCTCACCTCTGACGGGGCTAATTACCTCTTCGAACTGTGGTGGTGATTTTGGCTTGATGCTCAAAAAAGCTGGTTACGATGGTTTAATTATTACCGGGAAAGCAGAGCAACCGCTCTGGTTGGAAATAGAGAGTAATCATGTCAAATTTCATGATGCAACTGACCTCTGGGGTGAGTTGACCGGCAAAACTCAGCAATTATTGGAAAGAAAAGTCAAGAAATCGGGAAAACTGGTTATCGGGCCTGCCGGTGAAAATCTGGTCCGATATGCCTCGATCTTCAGTGGCGAACGTACTGCCGGTAGAGCCGGGGTTGGCGCAATAATGGGTTGGAAAAAGCTGAAGGCTGTTGTGGTCAGGGGAAGGGAGAGGGCTTCTCCCGTTAATGCTAATTTGATGAAAAAGGTTTATAAAAAATGGATTAAACGGTTGCAGCAGCATTCATTAACCGGCAATCAATTACCCCGTCTCGGTACGGCCGGTTTATTAAGTAGTATGAATGCTCATAAAATACTGGCAACCCGTAATTTTAAATACGGCCAATATAAGGATTTTGAAAAGGTATCAGGGGAATACCTGGCAGAAAAATATTTAATTAAAAATAAAGGCTGCACCAGTTGTCCGATCAGATGCGGCCGGGTAGTTAAAGTAAACGGACAGGAGGTTAAGGGTCCTGAACTTGAGACGATCGGGCTACTGGGTCCAAACATTGAAAACAATAGTTTAAAGCAAATATTGCAATGGAATGTACTGTTAGATGATTTGGGAATGGATAGTATCTCTACCGGCGGAAGCATTGCTTTTGCGATGGAATTGCATGAAAAAGGGATTTGGAAAACAGGCCTTCAATTCGGAAAGACTGATCATCTTGCCGATATTTTTAAAGAT
The DNA here is from genome assembly GCA_022360715.1 of Halanaerobiales bacterium. GTDB lineage: Bacteria > Bacillota > Halanaerobiia > Halanaerobiales > DTU029 > JAKSCG01. The sequence continues at coordinate 1,954 of JAKSCG010000114.1, read as the reverse complement.
ATTGCCTACAGAGAAGGAATAGGGGATTTGTTGGCTGAGGGGACCAAGCGACTGGCTGAAAGATTTGGTGGAAAAAACTTTGCCATGCATTCTAAAGGAATGGAACTGGCAGCCTATGAACCTCGCGGAGCAGTAGGGCAGGGTCTTGGCTATGCTGTTTCTAACCGGGGTGGTTGTCATCTTAATGCCGGCTATCTCGTCTTACTGGAGGGTTTATCTTTTGATATTGACCCCTTTACAACAAAAGCTAAAGCTGCTCTAGTTACCATCTTTCAAAATGTCATGGAAGCTACTTCAGCAGCAGGTAGCTGTATCTTTTCCCTGTATAGTATGTTTCCCGATCTTATCATTAGTAAACCCAATAGTAAGCTAACCAGGTTGGTTAATAATCTGCTCCCCAGAATGGGTTGGCTGGTTAACATTATTAATAAATACCCGACCAAAGTTGTTCCCTTTGACCTGCCTAATGTACCGCTAACCAGGGCAATCAAAAGTGTTACCGGACTGAAAATGAATTTTGGTAAATTACTTGAAATCGGAGCCCGGGGTTATACCCTGGAAAGATTACTTAATGTCAAAAGGGGATTGACAGCTCTTGCTGATTATCTACCTCACCGCTTAACTAATGTATCACAACCTTCAGCAAAACCTGAAACTGTTGTCCCCCTTGCCAAAATGAAAAAGGAGTATTATAAAATCCGGGGTTGGGATAGGCTGGGTCGACCGACAAACAGAACCTTAAAAAAATTAAAGCTGTTGGGGGTAAGTAAATGATCCTGGTCCGTTTTTTCGGCACTTTAAGATTAAGTATTGGTGAAAGCCGCCTGGAGATGGAAGCAGAGCGAATTGATCAATTACTGGTCAAGATTAATCAAAAATATAATAAGATCGGAATAAAACAGTTAAAGAATGCAGTTATTTTTATCAATAACCAGAATATTAACAAATTGGAACGCTTTAAAAGCCGTTTAAAGGATGGGGACGAAGTGTTATTTATATCAGCGATGGGAGGTGGATAAACTCAGCAATATATCCGGAAGGTTAACCCTCACTATTGACAGATGTTATTAATTATTGTATTATAAGTAAAATGGTAATTTAAGGGACAACCTATTGATTCTGCGGTCAGGAGTGTTATTATTTGAAGAAGTATTACCATGCTTATAATGAAAGATACAAGAAGATTCACCAGGAAGGATTGCTGTGGTTCTCCAATAAACCTACTCCAGAAGTAATTAATTGGGTAGATTATCACCATATTTCACTAGGTGAAAATCTATGCGAAATTGGGTGTGGAGAAGGACGCGATGCCTTATTCCTGGCTAAGAAAGGCTTTAATATAACTGCAGTTGATATAGCAGAAGAAGCTATAAGAAAGTGTCGAGTGCTTTCCGCAGTAAAAGGGTTAAAAATAGCATGGGTAGTATCAGATGCTTTACAATTGTGTGAAAAATTGAGTAATAATTATAACTGGATATATTCAGTAGGAACATTACATATGTTGATTAAAGACGAGGATCGAAGAGGGTTTTTAAATTCGGTTTACTCGCTCCTCAAACCAGGGGGTAAATTTCTACTGGTTAATATGGGAGATGGAGAGTCGGAAAGGAGTACCGATCTATCGACTGCCTTTGAATTGCAAGAGCGAGGTCATATGGGCACCGGAAGGAAATTTGAGGTTGCCGGTACATCTTATCGGGCTGTTAACTGGGATAATCACATCAAAGAATTGACAGATGCCGGATTTGTTATTGATAAAATGTTCAACACTGAAAATAGGGAGTATTCCAAATGTATGACCGTCTACTTAAATAAAGAGGAAAAATAAGACTGCTAAAAACATATTGGGGTGTTTGTTATGAATAATAAAAAAACAGGGTTTATTGAGGGAATTGTTAGTGAGTTTAAATGGTATAATGAGCCGGCAGAGTATAAATATAATAATGGTCTAGTA
>JAKSCG010000232.1 GCA_022360715.1 Halanaerobiales bacterium | reverse complement strand
CCATTATATGCCTTTTTGATACTGTTGCTTGCTAAAAATGATTATCTTTAATGATGTCCGGCCGCCTTTAAGCGGGCAATTGCCCGGTTCAATGCGGCTTCGGCCCGGGCATAATCAATAATCTCCTGCTCGGAATCCAACCTTTGCCGGGCCCTTTGCTGCGCTGCTTTGGCCCGCTCAATATCAATTTGATGGGGCAACTCGGCAGTCCGGACGATCACATTTATTTGCTCAGGCTTTACTTCCATGAAGCCGTCACTAATTGCGATCTTAATCCTTTCTCCATCTTTAGTAACTTTAAGTATACCGGTCTTTAAACAGGTTACCAGGGGGGCATGGCGGGGTAAAATACCGATTTCCCCATCAACAGCCGGTCCCTCCAGGATATTAATCTCTTGAGCATAGGCAACCTTTTCCGGGGTTACGATCTCCAGCCTGATTGTGGCAGCCATTATCTATTCACCTGCTTCCACTTTCTTCGCCCCTTCGATTACCTCATCAATCGTCCCGACTAATAAAAAGGCCTCTTCCGGGAGATCATCATATTTACCCTCAATAATCCCTTTAAATCCACGGATGGTTTCATCAATCGGCACATACTTACCGGAGGTACCGGTAAATTGTTCGGCGACAAAAAAGGGCTGAGATAGAAATCTTTCGATCCGGCGGGCCCGTCTAACCACAATTTTGTCTTCCTCGGACAACTCATCCATCCCCAGAATGGCAATGATATCCTGTAAATCCTTGTACTGTTGTAATATCTCCTGAACTCTACGGGCTACCTGATAGTGTTCCTGGCCGATAATAATCGGATCGAGGATGCGGGAATTTGATTCCAGCGGGTCAACTGCCGGATAAATTCCTTTTTCTACAATTGCCCGGGATAAAACCGTAGTTGAATCAAGATGGGCAAAGGTTGTCGCCGGCGCAGGGTCGGTCAGGTCATCAGCCGGGACATAAATTGCCTGGACTGAAGTTATTGAACCCTTTTTGGTTGAAGTTATTCTCTCCTGTAGTGAACCGACATCATAAGCCAGAGTAGGTTGATAGCCCACCGCCGACGGCATTCGGCCCAGTAAGGCTGAAACCTCTGAACCGGCCTGGATGAAACGGAAGATATTATCAATAAAGAGGAGTACATCCTGACCGACTTGATCACGGAAATACTCAGCCATCGTCAATCCGGCTAATCCTACCCGCATCCTGGCTCCGGGCGGCTCATTCATCTGGCCGAAAACCATGGCAACTTTATCAAGGATCTTGGCTTCCTGGAATTCCAACCAGAGGTCATTACCCTCCCTGGTGCGCTCACCCACACCGGAGAAAACGGAGTAACCACCGTGTTCTTTAGCAATATTATGAATAAGTTCTTGAATAAGGACGGTTTTACCAACACCGGCCCCACCAAACAGCCCTACCTTACCTCCCCGGGCATAAGGTGCCAGTAAATCAATAACTTTAATCCCTGTTTCAAAGACCTCGGAAGTAGTTTCCTGTTCTTCATAACTGGGGGCCGGACGATGGATCGGTAATCTTACTTCAGCATCAACCGCTCCCCGTTGATCGATCGGTTCACCAAGGACATTAAACAACCTCCCCAGTACTTTTTCTCCTACCGGAACACTAATCGGTTGCCCCTGGTCAATCGCTTTCATTCCCCGGACCAGCCCGTCAGTAGAAGCCATCGCTACCGCCCGGACCTTGTTATCACCCAGTTGCTGCATCACTTCTACCGTTAAATCGCTTTGATTAACTTCAATTTTTACCGCATTATAGATTTCAGGAAGATTGCCGTCAGGGAACTCAATATCGACCACCGGGCCAATTACCCTGACCACCTTCCCGCTTTTCTGATCAGCACTCAATTATTCTTCCTCCTTTACTCCGTTATTTCAGGGCCTCGGCCCCACCAACAATCTCGGTAATCTCGGTTGTGATCGCCGCCTGGCGGGCCCTGTTATAATAAAGGGTTAATTTATCAATCAATTCTCCCGCATTATCAGTAGCTGAATCCATTGCCGTCATTCTGGACCCAAACTCACTGGCCTTGGATTCCAGTAAAGTTGTATAGACCATGTTGTTAACATAATGGGGTAAGAGCAGTTCCAGCACCAAATCAGGTGAAGGCTCATAGATGTAATCGACCGTACTCTCTTCCCCGGATTCAGGTGATACTACCGGTAGTAAAGGTATGACCCGACAGCTCTGACTGATCGCAGAATTGAAATGAGTATAGATCATACTTACCCGGTCAATGATCTCCTCGCTAAAAAGGGAGATCACTTCATCACTGATCTTTTTAGCAAAACTAAAATCAGGATAATCAGCAATTTGAATGTATTCGGAAATAATATGATAACCCTGTCTTTTAAAATAATCCCGGCCTCTTTTTCCGATCGCCAGGAGACTGACCTCTTCTTTATCGCCCAGTTGATCTTCCAACCGATCAATTACTTTTGTATTGTAGGGGCCACAAAGCCCCCGGTCGGCGGTTATGACCAGATACAGATGCCGATTACCGTTCCTTTCCACTAACAAGGGATGATCTTTCGTATCCCAGGAGGATTGGAAAACACCGCTCAGTATCGCCCGGGTTTTGTTAAAGAAGGGACGAGCATTCTCGGCCATTTTCTGGGCTTTGCGTAATCTGGCCGCTGCTACCATCTTCATTGCCCGGGTAATTTTCTGGGTATTTTTAACACTGGCAATCCGCCGCTTAATATCCCGCATTGATTCCATCGTTATTCACCTCACTCACCCTACTTAGATCAATACCATTTTACGATCAGGTCAAACCGTATTCCTCGACCACAAATGTCTCTTTAAATTCCTTGATACTTGCTTTTACTTGTTCTTCGGTCTCTGCACTCAACTCCCCGGTTTCTTTAATTCTTTGACCGATTTCCGGGTAATTGCTCTTTAAATAACTTAAAAACTCTTTTTCCAAACGCTCTATATTATCAACCGGTAGATCATCCAGATAACCGTTAACACCAAGATAAATAATAATTACCTGCTCTTCCACCGCCAGTGGTGAATACTGGGGTTGCTTTAGTATTTCCACTATCCTTTCCCCACGGTTTAATCGCTTTCTGGTAGCCTGATCAAGGTCAGAGCCAAACTGGGCAAAAGCCTCCAGTTCCCGATATTGGGAGAGATCCATCCTTAACCTTCCGGCAACCCGTTTCATTGCTTTAGTCTGGGCATTTCCCCCCACCCGGGAAACAGAGATACCTACATTGACTGCCGGTCTAACCCCGGCAAAGAAAAGTTCACTCTCCAGGTAGATCTGCCCGTCGGTAATCGAGATTACATTGGTCGGGATATAAGCCGATACATCACCGGCCTGGGTTTCAATAATCGGGAGAGCGGTTAATGAGCCCCCTCCCTTGTCCTTGCTTAAGCGAGCCGCCCTTTCTAATAAACGGGAATGAAGGTAGAAAACATCACCGGGATAGGCCTCACGTCCGGGAGGTCGTCTTAATAACAAGGACATAGCCCGATATGCTACAGCATGTTTGGAAAGGTCATCATAGATGATCAGGACATCCCGGTTTTGCTCATACATAAAATACTCACCGATGGCACAGCCGGCATAAGGAGCAATATAAACGATCGGAGCTGGTTGACTGGCCGTAGCAGAGACGATAATGGTATAGTCCATCGCTCCGTTTTCCTTTAGTTTTTCCGCGAGCTGGGCTACTGTCGAGGCTTTTTGCCCAATCGCCACATAAATGCAGATCACGTCCTGGTCTCGCTGATTAATGATCGTATCAATAGCAATAGCCGTTTTACCGGTCTGACGGTCGCCGATGATTAGTTCCCTTTGACCACGCCCAATCGGGGTTAAAGAGTCGATCGCCTTTAAGCCGGTTTGCAAGGGTGTATCAACCGGTGTTCGATCTACTACCCCGGGGGCAGGAGATTCAACCGGACGGGCATGATCGGTATCAATCAACCCCTGTCCGTCCAGTGGTTGTCCCAACGGATTGACTACCCGCCCCAATAGTGCTTCACCGACCGGAACTTCGACTACCCGTCCCGTTCTTTTAACCGGATCTCCTTCTTCTACTTTGGTCTCATTCCCCATTAAAACACAGCCAATGTGATCTTCTTCCAGATTTAAAGCCATCCCGAACACTCCGTTAGGAAATTCAAGGAGTTCACCGGCCATGGCATCTTCCAGGCCATAAATATGGGCAATCCCATCACCAACGTCAAGTACTGTTCCAACACCAATCGTTTCTAACCTGGTTCCATAACCCTCAATCTGTTTCTTAATTATTGAACTTATTTCTTCAGGTCTAAGTTGCATCATTTACACCCCTAACCTACTAACTGGAATTTGCTCAATTCTTTCTTCCAATGAAGATAAATGATTTTTGATACTACCGTCGATTATGTAGTCACCAATCTTCAAAATTAACCCTCCGATAATTGAGGGATCACATTTTTCTTTTAAAATAATCTGACAATCAATTGCTTGTTTCAGCTTTTCGGTCAGCTTAGTCATAGTTTGCCGGTCAAGTTCGATCGCCGAAACAACCTCAACCTCAATGATTCCTTGCTCTTTATTGACCAGGTAATTAAATTCCCTGATGATGGCTACCAGGGAATCCTCCCTTTTTTGATCAATCAAAAGACATAAAAAATTAAGAATAAAAGCGGATAACTGCTCAGCAAAGATTTTATTGATTATTTCCTTTTTATCAGTCGACTGGACCCGCTGATGGTAAAAGACTTTTTTTAATTCTTCATTATCATTGAATATCTGCCGGATTGCTTCCAGCTCTTCCTGAAAAAGGGAGAGTTGCTGGTGTTCCTTCCCTAGTTGATACAAAGCCTGACTGTATTTTCTGGCAACCTCACTCCAACTCATTTCAGTTCACCCAATCTCTTTTGATCCAATTCCTTCAGATACTGATTAATCAGGACTTCATGTTTGTTGTAGTCCAGTTTTTCCTGAATCAATCGGCCGGCGATTAACAGTGAGATTGAAGCCACTTCATTGCGCAGTTGACCCAAAGCCTCTTTCTTGGCTTGCTCAAGCTCCTGTAGCTTACTCTCTTTTATTTTTTCGGCTTCTTGTCTGGCCGTCGCCACTATTTCTTTAGCCTGCTTTTTTGCCCTTACTTCGGCATTTTCTAAAATCTCCTGGGCTTTCTTCCGGGCCTCTTTCAGTTGAGTTTGATAGCTCTCTTTGAGTCCTTCTGCCTCTTTTCTGGCACCTTCCGCTTGATTTAAGTCATCTTCAATTTTTTGGGAACGTTGATCCAGTATTCCCTTAATCGGTCGATAGAGATAGCGTTTCAATAACCAGATTAGCACCAACAAATTGACTACTTCCCAGAATATAGTCCAATTAATATTAACCAAAACTGCTTCACCTCCTGGACACTAACAATGACAGCTCAATTAGCTGCAAATTGCAGGAGGGAAGATCTCCTCCCCTCCTTTTCAGCTTTTATTATATGGTAAAAATTAACACAATGGCAATTACCAGTGAATAGATACCGGTTGATTCAGCTACAGCCTGTCCTAACAACATCGTGGTAATGACATTACCCCTAGCTTCAGGGTCTCTGGCTACTGCCTCAACTGCTTTTCCCGCCGCATAGCCCTGACCGACCCCGGGACCAATCCCGGCGATCATGGCAAAACCTGCTCCTAACAGGGCAGCTGCTTTGATAATTGTATCGATTACCTCCGGTGAAAACTGGACCATTTAATTCCCACCTCCCCCTTAATTATCGTTTAAAGCTTTCCAATTTCTGATTAAAAGCATCTCTGATTAAATCAATGATTACCCAGCCAATCACGGTAAATTTAATAAAAAATAGACCGATCGCTGTCGCCAGGAAATTAACCGCCGGGTTTTTCCGGGCTACCAGAAGTACGGCTAAATAAATCGCATATTCAATAAAATACCGGTTCCTGATAAAGCTAGTCGCTTTTCCTTCAGACATCTGCAGGGAGCGTTCAATATTGATTAGTCTCAATCTAAAAATTAGGGTGCCAATCAGTAGCCCGAAGAGCAGCCCCAGCAGTGTCGCCCACTCCCCGGAGACCAGGGAATAAAGCACCGGGATAACGGCCAAATAACAGGTTTTTTTAAGTATTTCCTTCTGGAGACGGACCGGATCATCAATATGCTTCATTTAAAACCACCTGACTATTTTTGTACTAACTAAAGATCAGGAAAATAGCAATTACCAGTGAATAGATACCGGTAGAGCCAGATATAATCTGACCGAGCAGCATCGTAGTAATAATTGCCCCCCGGGCTTCCGGTTGGCGACGGACAGCCGTAGTTGCTTTGCCGGCGGCCAGACCCATCCCAATCCCCGGCCCCATCCCGGCGATTACGGCCACACCTGCTCCGATCAAAGAAGCAGTAGTAATGATCGCCTCAACAACTTCCGGTGTAAATTGAATCATAAATTAGACCTCCTTAAGAACAAAAACGAAATTAGTCGGAGCGGGCTACTGAGATGTAGGCAATCGCCACCATTCCAAAAATAAGGGCCTGAATGAGGCCGACAAATAGCCCGAACCAGGCATGTAACGGCACCGGGATCAAGCCAGGAACAACCTGATAAACCAGGGCCATAATAATCCCCCCCCCCACTACATTCCCAAAAAGACGGAAGGAATGGGAGATCGGTTTAGCTAGCTCACCGATGATATTGATCGGAAGCAGAAAGATCACCGGCTGGCCGAACCCTTTCAAATAGCCCCATAGACCGTGTGCCTTGACCCCTTCATAATTACTGACCAGAAAAACAACCAGGGCCAATCCCAGAGTAGTATTAAGATCACCGGTCGGGCTGGTCAGTCCCGGCACAAGACCGATCAAGTTCCCTACCCCAACAAAGATAAAGAGTGTCCCGATAAACGGCAAAAATCGCCATCCTTCACCCGGCAGCATTGGTTCCAACTGGTCGATAAATGAAGTAATTAACATTTCGACCGCATTTTGAACCTTACCGGGCTTTATCGTCAATTTCCTGGTTGCTAATTTAGCAGAAATAATGATAATTAGTACTGACAACCAGGCTACAATAAGGGTATCGGTAATCGGAAGATTTGGATTGTCAAATAAATACAAAACTACTTGTGGTCCAGGATTCATCTGCTAACAGCCTCCTTAATTTTATTTTTTCAGCTGATCATCCTGTTTCTTTTTACTGGTCATTTTTTTGATCAGTAGATAATTAGAATAAAAGCCTGCGGCAATACCCAGGAGCAGACCGGCCAACTTAAAAAACAACCCACTGGTGGTCAATTGATCGATGACATGGCCTAAATAAAAACCTACACCGATATTGCTAACCATAATTAAACCAAGTTGGGTTAACAAGCCAATTGCTCTTAAAATATCTTGCCAATCATTTTTTTTCATAATCTGTATGTAAACCCTCTTTAAATTATAATACCGTTATAGTTTTTCTACAAGAAAAGCAAAATTCCTCCCTGAACCAAAAAAATCTAACTCTTCAAAAAATATTCTCTCCATAATCCATTAAAATATTTAAAACAGGTTAGAACTAAAGATAACTCATAACCTGTTTTATTATTATGCAGGATCCGGTTCAGTTAACCAAGTTAAGATTCGCGGATTACGGGCTTTAGATATTACCCTTTTCCAGCGACCTCCCGTCAGCAGGGAGCTCCACCGTAAATACCCCCAATTTCCAGGCCCCATAAATTAAAGTAACAATTACTACCAACAAGATTAACAGGGCGCTGTGGAAATTGGCCCCGTTAATGATTAAGGCCATTAAACCAAGTCCCACACTGATCCCATATACACTCAGAACGGCCTGGCGCTGGTTAAAACCGAGGGCCAGTAAGCGGTGGTGAATATGTCCGTTATCTGCCTCACTGATCGGTTTCCCATTATAAAGGCGTCTGACAATGGCAAAAACCGTATCAAAGATCGGTACGCCTAAAGCTAAAATCGGCACAATAATCGTTACTGCCGCCGCACTCTTCAGGGCCCCGGAAACAGAAATAGCCGCTAGAGCAAACCCGGAAAACATCGCCCCGGTATCACCCATAAATATTTTGGCCGGGTAGAAGTTAAACTTTAAAAAACCGAGCGAACTACCGGCCAGGGCAACCGCCATGATCGCGGCAATTACTTGTCCCTCCTGTAAACCCACCAAAAAGAGGGTAAAAGCAGCAATCGCCGTAATCCCGGTAGCGAGTCCATCCAGACCATCAACCAAATTAACCGTATTAGTTATTCCGACTGTCCATAACAAGGTCAACGGTATACTCCAATAACCCAGATAAACAACTGCCCCGTTAAAGGGATTAGTAATAAATTCAGCCTTAATTCCAAAAAAAAGCAAAATACCGGCCGCAATTATTTGGCCCAGTAACTTCAATAATGGGGATATCTCATACAAGTCATCCAACAGCCCAACCAGTAAAATAAAGGAGCACCCGATAATTAAGCCGATTGTTACCCTGTGCAGCGGAACGAAGACGATGAGGGTCAGAATAAAGGCAATATAGATTGCAACTCCACCAATACTGGGTACCGGTTCTGTATTGATCCTCCGTTTGTTGGGCTGATCTACTGCCCCCACATAAATCGCCATTTTTTTAATCAGCGGGGTTAAAAGGTAACTTAAGATTAAACTGCCCAAAAATGCACTAAGATAAGTCCACATATCATCCCTCTTTCCGCATCTATCTTAACAAACTGGCTAACTTTATTCAAAGGGAATTTATACCATTACTTGGTTCCATAGAGTCGATCACCCGCGTCACCCAGACCGGGGACAATATAAGCATGGTCATTCAGCTTATGATCGATCGCCGCCGTAAAGATATTCACATCCGGGTGATCCTGTTTTAACCGGTCAATACCTTCTGGTGCGGCAATCAAGCACATAAACTTAATACTACGGGGATTTTCTCTTTTCACAAATTGGATGGCCATACTGGCCGAACCACCGGTTGCCAGCATCGGGTCAACAATGATTAAATCCCTTTCGGCTACATCGATCGGCATCTTACAGTAATATTCAATAGCTTCCAGTGTTTCCGGGTCACGATAAAGTCCAACATGTCCTACTTTCGCCGTTGGAATCAAGTTTAAAACCCCGTCCAACATCCCTAACCCTGCTCGTAAAATAGGGACTATCCCCAAATTTTTACCAGCTATCACCTTAAATTTACCTCTTTGAATCGGGGTTTCAATCTCCACTTCTTGCAATGGTAAATCCCTGGTAACCTCATAGGCCATCAAGGTTGATACTTCATCTACCAGTTCTCTAAATTCTTTGGGTCCGGTATTTTTATCCCTGATTAGGGTTAACTTATGCTGAATTAACGGATGTTCAATTACAATTACCTTCCTCATTGCCCTGATATTCGCCCCTCTCGATCAAATCTATTTTATTAATCCTTCTTTTATGCCTGTCCCCGAGAAAGTCCTCACTCAGCCAGGTCTGAACAATCTCCAGGGCCAGTCCTGGGCCGATCACCCGCGAACCGATCGCCAGTATATTACTATCATTATGTTGCCTGCTTGCTTTTGCTGAGAATACATCATGACAGAGGGCTGCCCTTATTCCCTTAACCTTATTGGCCGCAATCGACATTCCGATTCCCGTACCACAGATTACAATCCCCCGGTCATTTTCTCCGGTCGCAACGGTTGAAGCAACCTGAAAGGCAAAATCAGGATAATCGACTGATTGTTCCGAACAGGTCCCCACATCCTGGTAATAATGGCCTTTTCTTTCCAGATAAGCAATTAGTTCCTTTTTAAGAGTAAGGCCGGCATGGTCACAGGCAATTGCAATTTTCAATTGATCACCTCTTTTATAGTTATTCTCCTCGCTGACTAAATTCCCTTCTTTTGAAGCAAATTGATTCATTTTTCCTATCACCCCCTGCAACAACAGCTTGATCTCATCTCTGGTCCGCCGGTAAACTTCCTTTGATTGTCCGAAGGGATCAGCCAGATCAAGCTCAGCGGTTTCTCCGGCCAGTTCTTTCAAAGTAAAAATTTTTCCTTTTTCCCAGGGGGCAAGAGTCTCGACTACTGTTTTATGATCGACCGTCATCGTGACAATCAGGTCGGCTTGCTCGATCATCTTCAGCCCCAGAGGCCTGCTTTGATGACTACCAGGATCAACCCCCTCTTCCTGGAGCACCTTAATTGCCTGAGGGCTGGCCTTGTTGCCGCCAATAGCGGAAATACCGGCTGAACTAACCTCCCATTGTTCCCGTGCTTCCCCACCTTCCAGCATCTGGCGCAAGAGGAACTCAGCCATCGGACTACGGCAAGTATTACCAGTACAAACAAAGAGTATTTTGGGCAATGATTTCACCTCCTATAAATAACCGGCAAAATGGACCGCTAAAAAAATCAGGGCAATACCCCCTAACTGCTGAGCCCCTTCCCCCAGGAAAGATCCGACTTTATAGCCGAAAAATAAACCGGCAGCCATCATTACTCCGGCTGTACTTCCGATCAGTAGAACAATCGGCAGGGTAATATCACCCAAGATCCCGAGACTTACCCCGGCGGAAAGGGAATCAATACTGACACTAAAAGCCAGGGTCAATGTCCCCCACCCGGTTAAATTAAAGATACAGAACTCGCTGGCCCGGTCAAACCAGCGCTCAATGATCATATAAAAGCCAATTAGTGCCAATAATCCGGCTCCAACCAATCTTAATACTCCGTCAATATTACTGTTCAGCCCCACCGATTCGACCAGAAAGTACTCGAACGAGTGACCTCCATAAATTCCCAGCAAAGTCATCAAGGTATGAAAACAAGCAATCACCGTACTGATTTGAAAAATCTTTTTGCTATTAAACTGCTGAACACCGCAGACAATTGCAATTGAGAAAGCATCGGTACCCAGCGCCACAGCCAAAGTGATTGCTTCCAGTAAACCCAAGGTATTTCCCCCCAACTGTATCCATTTTAAACGCTAATAAATATATATGTACAGCTGGTAAGCTCTATTCTACCTTGCTGGCCCGATGAAGACGGTTCATTACCGCCATCCCGATCCCGGTCTCCGGAATCATTTCGACAATAATTTTATCCAGTTTTAAGTGATCTAACTCCCGTAAAATCGCAAAGAGGTTGGCTGCAATCCCTGCCGGGCTGGAACGAGAGCCCATTACTACCACTTTAAAATTATTAGCAAGATGCTCCAACCCGCGAGCCGTTTCTGCGGTAACAACCAGGGCAATCCTTTTATCCCGGTATTGCTCGCTGATCTCGGCCAGTTGCTCGGCCCGGTCAAAGTTATTAAGGAGTAATGGGGTAGCTGGAGAATAATGCCGGTACTTCATCCCCGGTGAAAGGGGTTTCTCCTCCTCAGCGGTAATCTCTGCCGCGACTTCCAGCTCAATCCCCAGCACCGCTTCCAGTCTCTCCCGACTGAGACCGCCTGGTCTTAAAATAAGCGGAGTCTGGGCGCGGAGATCGATCACGGTGGATTCAATCCCAATTCTGGCCGGGCCACCATCGATAATCAAGGGGATTCGACCCTGTAAATCTGTCCAAACATGCGTAGCCAGGGTTGGACTGGGGGTTCCGGAAAGATTGGCACTGGGGGCTGCCAGAGGGATTCCTGCCGCAGTTATCAGCGCCCGGGCCACCGGATGAGCGGGCATTCTAACCGCCACACTATCCAATCCGGCTGTAATCACCGGAGGAATAGCCTCATTTTTATTGACAATAATCGTTAATGGTCCGGGCCAAAAGGTTTTAATTAATTCCTCAGCCAGCGGTGGTAAAGGGCCGGCTATGATCTGCTTTAATTGTTCTTCCCGGGCAATATGTACAATCAGGGGATTATCCTGCGGCCGACCTTTCGCCAGGAAGATCTGGGCTACCGCCTCACTTCTGGTCGCATCTGCCCCCAATCCGTAGACAGTCTCGGTCGGAAAGGCTACTAGTTCCCCCTGGCGCAATAAATCTGCCGCCAGTCTGATTGCCCGTTCTCTGAGCAGGAGTTCAAGCTGATCTTCCCTAACTAATTCCTGGGGCAACTTTTCGATTACGGTATGATATTTCATGAAACCACCTGCTGCTTCCGCTCAAAGAGGATAATCCTGTTTTTCCCGGCATAATCCTTTAATAAACGGGCCGGTCCCAACTGCTGATTAAAAAGACATCGGACGGATTCGGCCTGGTCATCACCAATCTCCAGGGCCAGTAGTCCGGTCGGTTTAAGCACCTGGGCTACCTGTTGTCCCAATTTTTTATAGAAAAAAAGACCGTCATCACCGCCCCATAGGGCTTCTTTCGGCTCTTTCTTTACATCAGGTGGGAGGGAAGCCATCGCTGTAGCCCTAATGTACGGCGGATTAGCGACGATTATATCAACATTGTTCTTGTGGAGTTTGAGCAACGGTTCCAGCAGATCACCCTGAATTACTTTGACCCTTTCCTCCAATTGGTAAGAGCATATGTTTTCCCGGGCTACAGCCAGGGCTTTCCGGGAAATATCTATTCCCAGCACCCTGGCCCCGGCCAAATAATAAGCAAGACTTACGGCAATCGCCCCACTACCGGTACCAATATCAACAATATTAGGTTCTTTTAATCCCTGGTCTTGACAGAAATTAATGACCTCCTCGACCAGTAATTCTGTTTCCGGGCGGGGGATCAGGACGGCCGGATTGACTTTCAAAGCAAGGGACATAAATTCCTTCTCCCCGGTCAAATAAGCTACCGGGAGCGGACTGACCCTTTTGACGATTAATTGCCGATAACCTTTAAGCTCATCTTCTTGCAGGGGCAGGTCATAATTCACATAAAGCTGAATCCGCTCCATTCCCATCAGATGGGCCAGTAATACTTCTGCATCCAGGCGGGGTTGACTGATTTGATGTTTTTTAAAAAAGTCAACGGCCTTGTTCAAGGCTTCTTTAATCTCCATTTTACACCTTCTGCAACCTTTTAATTGTATCTTCCCTGATCAACTCTTCGATCACAAGATCCAGCTCCCCGGCCAGGATCTGCTCCAGTTTGTGTACAGTCAGATTAATCCGATGGTCACTTACCCGTCCCTGGGGAAAATTATAGGTGCGGATCTTTTCACTCCTCTCACCGCTTCCGACCTGGCTTTTACGGGCTTCATCTATTTCCGCCTGCTGTTCCTGTTCATACAATTCATTGATCCTGGCCCGGAGAATCCGCATTGCTTTGGCTTTATTTTTATGCTGTGATTTTTCATCCTGACAGGTAACAACCAAACCGGTCGGCAAGTGAGTTATTCGGACCGCCGAATCAGTCGTATTAACACTTTGCCCCCCCGGGCCACTGGAACGGTAAACATCTATTTTCAATTCATTGGGATCAATCTCAATATCAACCTCTTCTACTTCGGGCAGGACAGCTACGGTGGCAGTAGAGGTGTGGATCCGCCCGCTCGATTCGGTCGAAGGAACCCGTTGTACCCGGTGAACACCACTCTCATATTTTAAACGACCGTACACTTCATTTCCTTCAACAGTAAAGATAATCTCTTTAAACCCACCGATTCCGGAAGTGTTGGAGTTCATTACATCTGTCTTCCACTCCATTTTTTCCGCGTACCGGCTGTACATCCGGTACAGATCAGCAGCAAAAAGCCCTGCTTCATCTCCACCGGCCCCGGCCCTGATCTCGACAATAACATTTTTTTGATCATTGGGATTCTCAGGTAATAAAAGGAGCGGTAGTTCTTCTTCCAACTGCTCTTTTTCCGGCAATAACTCTTGCAGCTCAAGCTCGGCCAGTTCTTTTACATCATTATCTTCCTCACTATCCAGAATTGTCCTGGCCTCTTTAATCCCGTTTAAAACCTTGGTATATTGATGATATTTATCAATGATCTTCTTCAGTTTTACATGTTCTTTGATCAACTTTTGGTAAAGATTATGATCCTTAATAATCTGGGGATCACTAATTTTTTTGTTCAGCTCTTGGTATTGGAGGATCAACTCTTCCATTTTTTCCGTAAAATCATACATGGTCTTTACCCCTTTCATCCCCAGGTAATACGGCAGTAAAGGCCTTAATCGCAATCTCCAGCATCGAATCATCCGGTTCACTGGTAGTTATTTTTTGCAGCCATAATCCCGGTGTCGCTACTAATTTAATCAATGGATTAACCCTTTTCCGCCCGGCCAGTTTTAAGACTTCATAGGAAGTACCGGCAACAACCGGCAATAAGAGCAAATGATATAATATCCTTTGCAGGAAAGGAGGCCTCCCCATAAAAGAAAAGAAAAAGATGCTAATCAGAATTACAATAAAAATAAAATTAGTTCCACAGCGGGGATGTAGGGTGGAAAACTTTCTGGCATTAGCCACGGTTAACGGCAAACCCGCTTCATAATTAAAGATTACCTTGTGTTCAGCCCCATGATACTTAAACACCCTTTTAATATCCTTTAAGCGTGCAATCAAGGAAACATAGGCTAAAAACATTGTAATCTTTATTATACCCTCAAAAAAGTTTAATATAATATTATGGGGAATATATGGTTGAATCAGAGAAACAATCCCGGCCGGTAAGGCAACAAACAATAGAATTGCTAACCCAAATGAGATCAGCATGGTTAAGCCCATTTCCAATGGGGTAATCTCTTCATCTTCTTCTTCAACAACCGCACTGGCCGAATAAGATAGGGATTTCATCCCCAGCACTAACGAACTAAAAAGGGCAGTAATCCCGCGAATAAAAGGCCACTTTAAGCAAGGCAATTTATAACTAAGGGGGTTTAACCGGATTTCCTTCAATACGATCTCTTGCGTAGATTTTCGGACCGCTATTGCTGCTTTATCTTTTCCCCTAATCATCACTCCTTCAATAACTGCCTGACCCCCATACTGTACTTTACTCATTTGATCACCCTTTCAGCACCCGGTGACATTTACGGCAACGGGCTTCATAAAATTCACTGGCCCCGACCATAATTACTGGATCTTGATCAGTAGCCGGCTGTCCATTAATTAACCGCTGGGTGCGGGTCGCCGGATTACCGCAGATCACACAGATCGCCTGGAGTTTCTCCACATAATCTGCTCGGGCTAATAATTCCGGGATCGCTCCAAAGGGTTCCCCTCGGAAATCCCGGTCAAGCCCGGCCAGAATTACTCTTTTTCCACTATCAGCCATCTTCTCACAGATCGCGATAATCTCTGGCGGAAAAAAATTAACCTCATCAATCGCAATTACATCGATCTGCTCGTCGGTCCGTTCTAAAATCTCCTCCGGATGGTCGATCGGTATTGCCTCAATACTTGCACCACTATGAGAGACCACATCACTTTTACTATAGCGATGATCGATCATCGGTTTAAATACTTTAATCTGTTGACGGGCAATTTTAACCCGCCGGATCCGCCGGATCAATTCTTCACTTTTTCCACAATACATCGGACCGGTAATGATTTCGATCCAGCCGGTATTAGCTATTTTATACATGATAAAAGTCACTCCCATTCATGAAAAAAGCAGAGCTCTTTAGCCCTGCTACTAACTGACATGGGCCCCCTATTCCTCAGAGCGGCCATATTTTTTATTAAATCGCTCAATCCTGCCACCCTTGGAAGCCTTGCGCTGTTTTCCGGTATAAAAGGGGTGACAATTAGAACAAACCTCTACATGTATACCCTCTTTGGTGGATTTAGTGTGATATTCGGCCCCACAGGCACAAACAACTTTTGTATCCATAATTTCAGGATGGATCTCCTTATTCATTAGTTCACCTCTTTCTACTGTTACTCAACTCCTCCATTATACCATAGTAAAAATTCCAATGCAACCGGCCAAAAAAGAATCTGTTTACTTAAAAATATACCAGAAAAACGCTGTCTTTTTAAAGCTTTTTGGGGTCGAATCACATATTCGTGGACAATCTGACTAAACACTGAATGAAAGCCCGCTAGGTTGGTTAACGCCATCCTTGCGGGCTTTTTTTATCTAAGATTTTTCAGTATTTCGTTATATCGTTTAGTTCCCAGTTCACTTGGCTCTCCCTTTTTACAAAAAGCGAATTTGGACAATTTGCGATTAACCCTTTCCACAATAATCCTTCCATCAACTAATTTGCTCTGTAAAGTGCTTAACGCTTCACGAAACCTTCTATCTTCCTTTGCTCTGTTGTAAAACGATAAAACATAGACGTATATAAAGAGATTGTAATTGCCGAAGGGGTATTCGGTCTGCATGAACAAAGTGCCAATTCCATAATGGCAGGGGCCAAGCGGTTGTCGGATTGTCCAATGCTCAAGAAGAAACTCCACAGCCTTATCGAGAAGCCGTTCTTTATTGAGAAAACTTGTAAACCGAAAAGCATTCAAAGCGGTCAACGTAGGGAAGGGATTTGAAAATTCTGTTTCCGGGCCTCTCCCAAAACTGAACTTGTTACAGCGCCAACCGCCGTCGCTATACTGTATATCAAAAAGATGCCGAAAGGTTTTTTGAAGCCTGCTGTCCGTCGCATATCCTAAATGGCAAAGCACATTGGCCGCATGGATCGTTTGACAGGGATAGATTGAGCCTTTTGGATATAGTTTAAACCGCCCATCCTCCCGCCATATGCTAAAAATCAGATCGGCAACATCATTTAATAAAGGATCGGAGGGTTCCATTCCCAATTCCAACAGCAGAAGTGCGCTCTCAAGGGTGGAAAACGGGCCTCCTTTACTCAGGCGTTTATCGGGAGTCGTCCAGAAATCCCAGCCGTTATCATATCGTTTTGCCAATATCGCTTCAATATCGGATTGATACTGTTTTTCAATGGCCATTGTTCTATGCCTCCTTCAGTAATACTTCTCGTCTTTTATACCCAATGGAATAATTAATCGGTCAGTTTTTCTCACCTTTAGACGATGAACATAGTTAAGTGTCATTGGTTGAATTATCCGCAGGACACACTTACAAGATACATTATACCAATCGTGCTATTTCAACTTGTTCTTTAGCGAGACTAGTTGTGAACGGAAAAGCCTTTGTCCATGACAAGCCGAAGTGCCGAATAGGCTCTTTCTCCAGCTGTTTGGAAGCTTCCTGGCAGCAAAAAAACCTATCGAAAAGAGACTCAATGAAGAATTTACTTACCATGAAATTATTTCTGAACTTCGAGATGCTGTTACAGGATTTTCCCAATGCAACCGGCCAAAAAAAAATCTGTTTACTTAAAAACTCTCTTTAATGAAGATAATAATAATTCATTGTTTTCCGTATTGCGCAGCTGTTTGGCTAAAGAATTCATGATGTCATTGGAATCAGAACGGGCAATCCCTTGCCGGAATTTCCACATGGTCTTCAATTCCTCTCCTTTTAATAATAACTCTTCTTTTCTAGTACCCGATTTGCGGATATCAATCGCCGGGAAAATACGTTGTTCGGCTAATTGCCTGTCCAGGTGGAGTTCCATATTACCGGTTCCCTTAAATTCTTCATAAATAACATCATCCATTCTACTACCGGTATCAACCAGAGCTGTCGCCAGAATCGTCAGGCTACCTCCCTCTTCAATATTCCGTGCTGCCCCGAAAAACCTTTTCGGGAAGTGCATGGCGGTAGGATCAAGACCACCCGAAAGGGTTCTTCCGCTGGGGGGAATAGTAACATTGGCCGCCCGGGCCAATCTGGTTATACTATCCAGTAAAATAACCACATCATATTTATGTTCGACCAATCGTTTGGCTTTCTTTAAAGCCAGTTCGGCAACTTGAAGATGATTCTCCGGTGGTTCGTCAAAGGTTGAACTAATTACCTCGGCAGCCACTGATCGCTTCATATCGGTCACTTCTTCCGGTCGCTCATCAATTAAGAGAATCATCAGTTTGATCTGGGGGTAATTAACGGTAATACTGTTAGCTATTTTCTGTAATAAAACCGTTTTACCGGCTTTGGGCGGCGAGACAATCAAACCCCTTTGGCCTTTACCGATCGGTGATACCAGATCAATGATCCGGGCTGAGATCTCATTGGAGTGGTGCTCCATGGTAATTCTCTCCAGGGGATTGAGGGGAGTCAAATCTTCAAAATAGGCGCGGTCTTTCACTTTTTCCGGATCCTGAAAATTTACTGCTTCAATCCTGAGCAGGGCAAAATACCGTTCGGAATCCTTAGGTTCTCTAACCTGGCCTGCTACCACATCGCCAGTCCTTAATTCAAAACGTCGGATCTGTGAAGCTGAGATATAGATGTCATCGCCTGACGGCAAATACTTGGAAGGTCTGAGAAAACCGTAACCTTCATTAGTCACAATCTCCAGGACACCTTCCGCAAAAATATGCCCTCCCTTTTCGGTCTCCTTTTTTAAAACGGCAAAAATTAAATCCTTTTTTCGCAACTGGGCATATCCACTGACTTGCAGCTCTTTAGCCAGTTTATGGAGTTCGGTAATAGTCCGCTTTTCCAGTTCGCCAATATTAAGCAAAACAATTCCACCTTTCATTTGAGATTCTAACTAATCGATCCTAAAAACAACAGAAAATATAATCTGTTTTAGCTAACTTTATCAATTAAACCTAACAGCCGATTATCCGTTAATTCATATGTATTGGAAAAACAATTCCTAATTATAACGAAGGGAATAATAATTATCAATCAGATTATTAAGATGAAGAAACATTAGGTAGAGAAAACAAGAGGAAAGGGATATCCCGCCGGGGGATAACCCTGATTAACTGATTAAGCTTGATTGGCACTGCCCAAAACTCTAATCTTTTCCATAACCTTCTCTTTAATCGCCGTTCGGCCAGGTCCGCAATACTTACGGGGATCATAAAGCTCCCGGTCATTACGGAAAATTTCCCTGATTTTTGCGGCAAAAACCTGTTGAAAATCGGTATTAACGTTAACCTTATTAACTCCAAGGCTAATCGCCTTTTTCAAATCATCGTCGGACAGACCGGAAGCCCCGTGAAGAACTATTGGGATATTGGTTTTATCTTTGATTGTTTTTAGTCGCTCAAAGTCAAGTTCGGGCTTACCTTTATAAACTCCATGAGCAGTCCCGATCGCTACCGCCAGGGCATCAACACCTGTTCTTTCAACAAACTCAACCGCCTGCTCCGGATCAGTAAAAGTAGCATCTTTTTCATCAACCGAAAGATCATCTTCCGTCCCACCTAATTTACCTAATTCGGCTTCAACACTAACCCCAACCGCATGAGCAGCTTCAATTACCTGTTTTGTTAACCTGATATTCTCCTCAAACGGAAAATGGGAACCGTCAAACATTACCGATGAATAACCCATTCTAATACATTTCATTACCACAGCAAAGCTACTCCCGTGGTCCAGATGAAGAGCAACCGGAATTGGGCTGTTTTTAACAGCAGCATCAACCATCCCGATTACATAATCGATCCCGATATATTTCATTGCCCCTTCACTGGTCTGTAAAATTAATGGCGAATTAAGCTCTTCCGCCGCCCCGATAATCCCTTGTAAAAATTCCAAATTATTTATATTAAACCCACCAACAGCATAACGCCCTTGATTAGCTTGAGCTAATATTTCAACCAATGAGATCAATTTCATTGACCATTCCCCCTTATCACTTTCTTAATACTTTACCTCTGGATTTTTAGAGCTTTTTGGTTTTCCTTTGGGCAATTTAATAATTACATCATCCATCCCCTTCAGTTGATACAGGTCTTCTTTACAGGAAGCAGCAAGCTGTTGGCTCGAACCACAGATACTACAGGTTAATTCCAGTTTATCGGTATAGAGCTCAATACTAATTTCATGATTACCACATTCACAAAAAAGACCTCCCTCTGCCGCAACATCATGGAGGTAATCAAGTATTTCGAGCATAATCTCCGGGTCAGCAAACTCATCAAAACCAAGTTCATTAGCCATGGAATTTAATTCTTCCCGTTGTCTGTCCAATTCAGCCATGATTTTCTTCTCAGGTCCAAAATATCCTAAGTTTAACTCTGTATCAAGACAGATTAATGAATTAAGATGGTTTTTTGACCAGAATATATTGTGCGGTAAAATCATATTATGTTCCAGATCACAAATAATACAATAATACCTTATGTTAATGTATTTTGAGCCTTTTCGCTCAATTGTAGCTTTATGACTACCGCATTCACAGTAATACTCCAGCGGCTCACCCCCGGCGAGATTAAATACATTTAATCGGTGAACGTCAAGACGCCCACAGGTAGGGCAACGCATTGCAAATGAAGTAGATAACTCAATAACCATGACTAATGACCTGATATAGCTTTAATCAGGTCTTCACCTCCTCAACCTAAATTATTCTGCACAAGCAGCAAAAATCCTTCTTTTATTCTGATAAAATCCGTAAAATGAGACCCCCGGCTGCAATAATTACTACATGGTCCCCTGCTTGTAGTTTGCCGATTAGTTTCATCCCATCGGTGATATTAGTTTGCCAGATAAATCTTTTTACCGTAGCGCTATCGGTAGGCTGCTGTAAAAAGATATTTAATTCCAGCCATTGACCGGTTAATGATATCCGCTCAAGCACCCCTTCATAAACTCGATATTCGATCAATAACCGGCTGACCGTCCGGCCTTCCAGCAATGCTTTTCCCCATTGATATTGTCCACTAATTGGTTGACAGCTTAACAGTGAAGTCCTCAGTCCATTTCGAGTAATCACGGAGTTACTGTCGAGATAATACCAGTTCCCCCCTATTTTTAAGGCCTGTTTGGTCAAATCAAGTTCAGTTATATAGCCCTCTAATGCTAAGCTTGCTTTCCCGCTTGAACTGAGTGCAATTAAAGCAAAAAGCAACAGCGAAAAAAGTTGAGAAACAAAATAAATTGATCTCCGTTTAGGCTTAAACATGATATTCCTCCTCCCATATGTTACCATTATTACCGAGGGAGTCAAGTTTTATACAAAAGAGGATGTTCGGCCTACTCGAAAAAACACTTGACTTAAGCCCAAAAATTGTTTATAATTCTATTGGAAATTAAGATCTACAATTTAATATGGAGATAAATTGATATCTTCGTTAGGTGAGGCTCCTATACTAGATATATGCTACTGCCCGGAAACATCAAAAGATGCCAATGGGTTAACAGGGATTATCGACATAAGGTTTTCCTTAATGTAGCTGGATTATTCCAAAGCTGTATAGTGCCAAAGCTCTACGAATGGAGATCTATTTTTGATCGTTATCCTATTCTTCCATTCGTAATGGAAGTTTTTTTAATTTAAGATAAAATAAAGGGGGTGATCGAATGGATACCGACCCTGCTAGTCAATTTAGTCGCTTTAATTACCAACAGAAAAGCTGGTCTTTTCGACCAATTCGATCACTCGGTGGTATAACCTCTCTGGGTGATCCAAATCATAATTTTAGGAGGGGAATAAGATGCCGGAAAGAATTTTACAATTATTACAAGAAAAAAAACTTCCGATCATTAAAAAAAGATTGCTGGAAATACAACCCTTTGATATTGCTGAATTCCTTGATCAACTTAATAAAAAAGACAGTTTGCTCATTTTCCGTCTGCTTCCCAAAAATAAAGCAGCCAAAGTCTTTTCTTATCTTTCTTCAGATACCCAACAAAATCTTTCGGTCTCGATCAGTGAACATGAATTAAAAGCGATCATTAAGGACTTAGATTTTGATGATATGATCGACTATCTGGAAGAGATGCCGGCTA
The DNA here is from genome assembly GCA_022360715.1 of Halanaerobiales bacterium. GTDB lineage: Bacteria > Bacillota > Halanaerobiia > Halanaerobiales > DTU029 > JAKSCG01. The sequence goes on along the minus strand of JAKSCG010000232.1, from coordinate 15,982 downwards.
ATGTAGTAAAAAAAATATTAAAGAATACTAATGAAGTTGAAAGAACACTAATTAATCAGTTCTTAAATTATCCGGATAATTCGGCCGGTAGCTTAATGACGATTGAATATGTCAATTTAAAACTGGACCTGACTGCGGCCGAAGCCCTGGACCATATTAGAACAATTGCCTTATCGAAAGAAACTATTTATACCTGTTTTGTTACCAGTAGTCATAAAAAAATGCTCGGTATCGTCTCTTTAAAGGATTTAATCCTGGCGGCACCGCAGCAAAAAGTAAGTAAGATCATCAATCGGAATTATATTGGAGTAAATACCCATGATGATCAAGAATATATTGCCGATTTATTCAAGAAATATGATTTTTTCTCAATGCCGGTCGTTGATAATGAAAACCGGCTGGTGGGAATCATCACTATTGACGATGTAGTTGATGTTATTGATCAGGAAAATACGGAGGATTTTCATAAAATGGCCGCGATTCAGCCTTCTGACCAAGGTTACCTGGAAGCAGGTGTCTTGGGGCTGGCTAAAAAAAGGATCTTCTGGCTGCTCATACTGATGTTTTCTGCTACCTTTACCGGCTACATTATCCGCCAGTATGCAGACCTGTTAGAATCAATGGTGGTGTTAGCTGCTTTTATCCCGATGTTGATGGGGACGGGTGGTAATGCCGGAGCCCAATCATCATCACTGGTAATCCGCAGTCTGGCCCTCGGTGAAGTCAAGCTGAAAGACCTGTCAAAAGTTGTTTGGCGGGAACTAAGGGTTAGTTTTATTGTCGGATTAGCCCTCGGTGGCCTGAATTTTTTGCGCATTTTTTATTTGGAGCAAAACTCGGTGCTGATTGCTGCAATAGTTTCACTAACCCTTTTAATTACGATTACCTCAGCTAAGGTAATGGGTGGAGTTCTGCCGATTATCGCCAAAAGCCTGGGTATTGACCCGGCAATCATGGCCAATCCGCTAATTTCGACGATTGTCGATGCCATTTCTCTATTCACTTACTTCTCAATCGCCACCTGGTTGATCAACTTGGTTTAAAGTCATCAAAAAACCAAAAGACTGTCTCATTTGGCGACAGTCTTTTGGTCTATGCCGGTTATAATAGCACAATGATTAGGTCAACTTATTTTCAAAATGAGATAATAACTCAGCACTGCTTCCGGTCCAATCAGGGTAGAACCGTTCAGAGTCCGCCCCACGGTCTATTAAATAATCAGTAACCAGATAAGTAGCCATCCCCAATTTACCGGCAATCATATCCTCCTGCATATCATTACCGATCATAATGCACTGGTCTGGAACAATTTTCGTCTGCTCAACAATCTCTTGATAAAAATTGAGGTTAGGTTTGCAGTAATGCATGTTACTATAATTGGTGATATAAAGAAAATCAGCGGGGTTTAACCCAGCCCAGTTCATTCTTTCCTCAATCGCTTCCCGGGGGAAAACAGCATTAGTTGCCAAAATAAGTTGATATCCGGCCTGTTTTAACAGATTAACCAGTCTGGCTGAAGTCGGGTCAACAGGCAATTCTGGTTTTAAAGTAGGGAATTCTTCTTGATAAAATCGGTCAAAACGTCGCAATATATCTTCCCGGTCGTCCACTTCCACTTGCTTGAAAAAAGACTCACGAAAAACCTGATCATTATATTTTTCACCATTATTATTGATCATATCCATTGTGGCCGTATAAATATAGCCGGCAAACAGATCTGCTTCGGCAATATCGACAAATTCAGCCGTCAATAAGCTAAAATACCTCTTTAAAAAGCTATTCATTTCAATCGGTAATAAGGTACCGTCAAGATCAAATAAAATTATTTCTCGTTTCATTTAACCACTCCATCATAAATTATTCTAACCCCTATTTTGACAAGAAGCCCTGATAAAATCAACAAATAACGGATGCGGGCGATTTGGTCTCGATTTAAACTCAGGATGAAACTGTACGCCGACAAACCAGGGATGGTCAAGCAGTTCAATTATTTCGACCAGCTTTTCATCAGGCGAAAGCCCGGCTAATACGAGCCCCTTCTCGGTAATAATGTTACGGTATTGATTATTAAACTCATAACGGTGTCTGTGCCGTTCATAGATAATCTCTTCATGATAACAACTTTTGCTAATAGTATCAGCAGTCATTTTACAGGGATATAAGCCTAAGCGCATTGTTCCACCCATATCCTCAATATCCTTTTGCTCTGGCATTAAGTCAATCACCGGATGTTCTGTCGCCAAATTAAACTCCGAACTATTTGCATCTTTATAACCACAAACATTACGGGCAAACTCGATTACCGCACACTGCATCCCCAGGCAGATCCCAAAGAGGGGTATTTTGTTCTCCCGACTATACTTAATTGCCTTTATTTTTCCTTCGATTCCCCGGTCACCAAAACCACCGGGAACCAGAATACCATCGGTTCCTTTTAGAAATTCCTCTATCGACCGCTCCCCTTCCAGATCCTCCGCATAAATATAGCGGATCTCTACATCACAATCATTAGCAACACCGGCATGTTTTAGTGACTCATTGATACTGATATAGGCATCAGGGAGCTTAACATATTTCCCAACTATCGAAATAACAACCTTATTTTTTAAGTTCTTCATTTTAGCAACCATTTCTCGCCATTCGGTAAGATCGGGCTGATGAACCTTACTCTCTAAACTCAATTTTTCGATAACAATATTAGCCAGTCCTTCTTTTTCCAGCATCAAAGGTACTTCATAAATATGGTTGGCATCAAGGGCTTGTACCACCGCCCGTTTATCTATATCACCATGTAGGGCAATCTTATCCTTTGCTTCCTGTGACAACGGCCGATCGGAACGACAAACAACGGCATCAGGCTGAATACCGATACTTCTCAGTTCCTTAATACTGTGTTGAGTAGGTTTTGTTTTTAACTCACCAGCCGTGGCAATAAAAGGGACCAGGGTACAATGCAGGTAAAATGTGTTCATCCGGCCAAGCTCATTTTTAAGTTGGCGGATAGCTTCGATAAAAGGTAAACTTTCAATATCACCAATCGTTCCTCCGATTTCGGTAATGACCACATCAGCATCTACTTCCCGACCGACTCTGGTAATCCTATTTTTAATTTCATCAGTAATATGTGGAATTACCTGGACGGTTGCTCCCAGGTATTCACCCCTTCGCTCTTTCCTGATCACCGTGCCGTAAATCATCCCGGTAGTAAAGTTGTTGCTCTGGCTCAAATTAACATCAATAAAGCGTTCATAGTGTCCCAGATCCAGGTCTGTTTCTGCCCCATCATCAGTTACAAAAACTTCACCATGCTGATAGGGACTCATTGTTCCCGGATCAACATTCAAATATGGATCAAATTTTTGAATACTGACCTTTAAACCCCGGCTTTTTAGTAACCTCCCCAGTGAGGCAGCATTGATCCCTTTGCCCAGAGCAGAAACAACTCCCCCTGTCACAAAAATATATTTTGACATAAGATCATCCCCTTTGATTGCAACCAATTATTATTTCCTTTATAACGGCCGAACCAGGCCGTGGCATCATCTAAAAGGAAAAACCACAGTACAGTGACAGCCCTACTGTGGCCCCAAATATATTATATACCAGATAAATTTTTTTGACAAGGGGATGAAATTATAGTTTTTTCCCAAAAGAGATCGCTTCATTTTTATTCCTCAGGTTAGCAAAGTCTTTGACAATACATCCCAACTTCTCTAGCTCGGCCATTAGTATTTTTAAGGCCCTGGTCGTAGCAAAAGCACGAGGGGTTACAAAAGCAATTGCTGATTTGCCGGCTGTCCGCTTACACTGACTTAAAAAATGTTTAATATCACCAGCTATTTTACCTTTAAAAAATCCCAGGGTCGGACTGCCGGTTAAAATTAAATCATAAGGGAAAAAGGTAACGATTTTATTCCTGTCTTTCGTACTGATGATATCAACCCGATGTCCATTACTACTGGCCCCCTCAGCGATACCTTGCACTACCCCTTTTAAATTACCTTCTTCCGAATGAATTATTAAAATTTTACGCATAAATTCACCCCCCCAAGTAAAATGCCTGTACAAATTATACCATAATTAGCTTTTAATTTAAACGTAATCTTTTCATTATATTGAAAAAGCAGGGGGACGTTACCCCCTGCTTTAATTTATCATAATCCCAGTTTTCTGACAAGACCATTTTTGGGCATATATCCGGTAACTTTGTTCTTGACCTTACCATTCTCAAACAAAATCATGGTCGGTATACTCATTACCCCATAGCGGACAGCAGTAGATTGATTTTCGTCAACATTCAGTTTGCAAACCTTTATATTATCATATTCACGGGCAATTTCTTCTACAACCGGGCCAACCATCCGACAAGGACCACACCATTCAGCCCAGAAATCAACCAGAACTTGTTGTTCGGCTTTTAAAACCTCTTTGCTAAAATTACCATCATTCACTTGTTCGACCTTTCCCATTAACAAATCACTCCCTTTTAAATTTAGTAAGAATAATAAGACTAACTAACGAATATGATCAAGCAAAATCCTGCTAGTATTTATTATAAAGCAAATATAAAAATTTAATGTTAAGTAATTTACAAAAAAATAAATAAAAAGGCTAATCCTGTCTGAGCAGAATTAGCCGATGCTCCTATTTCTCAAAAAAAACATGGTAAGCCAGATATGTATTGTAAACATCTACTTTACTAACTACCTCATAGGGCGCATGCATCGCCAGAACAGCCGGACCACAGTCCAGGACATCCATATTATAATTAGCCAGGAACTGGGCAATAGTACCACCACCACCCTGATCGACCTTACCCATTTCACCTACCTGCCAGATCACCCCAGAACGGGAAAAGAGATTCCTCACTTCAGCCATAAACTCTGCCCGGGCTTCCGATGTACCGGATTTACCGCGGGCACCGGTATATTTTATTAGGGCAATCCCTCGTCCCAGATAAGGTGTATTATTTTTGGCGTAAACATCGGGAAAACTAGGATCAAAAGCGGCAGCAACATCAGCCGAAAGGGCTTTTGAGCGCTCGATCACCCTTCTCAGGATTAAGTCGGAATAGCTTTCCTGGCTTAAGTTGACCATCTCTGCTACGGTATTTTCAAAAAACCGGGACTGCATCCCTCCATTACCCATACTACCAATTTCCTCTTTGTCAACCAGTAACGTCATCGCCGTATTGTTAGGTTTTTCTATATCAATCAGGGCCTTGAGAGCAGTATAACTACAGACCCGATCATCATGGCCGTAACCGGCCAGAAGTCCGCGATCAAATCCGACATCTTGCACCCGGAAAGCCGGCACAACCTGTAGGTCAGCTCCAATTAAGTCTTGACCTGAGATACCGTATTGCTCGTCCAGTAATTTCAAAATCGCTTTTCTAACCTGCTCTTTGCTCTCCTTCTCACTACTTGTTTTTTGAGCAGGAATGCTCCCGATGATAAGGTTTAATTGTTCCCCGCTAATTCCTTCGCTCATCTTCTTCTCCATTTGTTCCCGGCCAAGATGGGGGAGTAAGTCACTGATAAAAAAAACCGGGTCATCTTTCTGTTCACCGATACTAATCTCCACTTTGCTCCCGTCTTCTTTAACCACAATGCCGTGGAGAGCAAGCGGAATACCTACCCACTGGTATTTTTTAATCCCACCGTAATAATGGGTATTAAAGTAAACAAGCCCTTCCTCCTCTGATAAAGGATTGGTTTTCAGGTCAATCCTGGGGCTATCAATGTGAGCGCCGACAATATGTATTCCTGCTGTTAGTGGTTTTTCACCCATAACAGCAGCGATAATAGCCCGATCCCGATTTACTTTAAAAAATTTGTCACCCGTTTTTAATGAAGAGTAGCTTTCGAGCTCTTTAAATCCTTCTGCTTCCAGCAGTTTTACCGTACTTTTAACAAATTCCAATTCAGTTTTATTTGCCTGTAAAAATTGACCATATTCGCGGTTAAAGGTAAATATCTCCTCAACTTCACTCTCCTTCATCTCCAACCAGGCATTTTTTGCTTGATAATCTTGATTAGACATAAAAACCCCCCTTTCTCTAACATTATATCCCTTTGCAAAAAAAATATCAATTTCAACCTTGCCGAAAATGTAGTGCATTTTACATTATTAATAAAAAGTTATATGGTATCATAAAAATGAATATAATAAAGGAGGTTATCAGATGGGTTCCTCTAATTCGATTTTGATTGCTTTTGGGGCAGGCTTACTTTCTACTTTTTCCCCCTGTGTTTTTCCGCTGATCCCTTCTTATCTCTCGATCTTACTGGGGGATTTTGCTGAACAAAAGGGGAAAAGACCGCTAATCATACCCGCATTAATCTTTGTGGCCGGTTTTTCAACTATTTTTATTATCCTGGGAATGTCAGCCTCATATCTTGGGCAATTACTGTTAGGTAATCTGGTTATTCTGCGAAAAATTAGCGGAATAGTAGTAATTATCCTCGGCGTTCACCTAATTGGGCTAATTAAGATTCCGGCCCTCTATCGGGAGAAAAAGATGGAGATTAATCAGGAAAAAAACAAGTACCTGCGCCCGCTCTTGATGGGTTTCGCCCTGGCTCTGGCCTGGACACCATGTATCGGTCCAATCCTTTCTTCTATCTTAATTTTTGCCGGTAATAGTGGTACCATCGTGAGGGGAGCAGTCTTGCTCACGGCATATTCAGCCGGATTTGCCCTGCCCTTTCTAGTGATCGCTTTCTTTTTCAACCGGATCTTACCCGGATTTAAAAAGATCAAGCCCTATCTTGCGACAGTTCAAACGATTACCGGAGTATTAATAATAATTCTGGGTATTTTAATATTTACTAACTATATTCAAGTCTTTAGTAATTTTTAAAAGGAGTGAGGAAATGATGCGAAAATCTTACTGGGTCATCCTGCTTTCAATTATTATCGTGGTTGCTGCCGGTTTGATTTACCAGCGAAGGTCTCTCCTGCCTAATGACCAAAAAAAGGCACAGGAGAGCGAGGTGGGCACATCAATCGGGCAATTGGCCCCTGATCTTACGCTACAAAGACTAGATGGAGAAGATATCTCAGTTTCCGAGTTGCGGGGTAAAAAAGTCTTGCTCAATTTCTGGGCTTCCTGGTGTGCTCCCTGTCGAATGGAAAAGCCTGATCTACAAAGACTATATGACGATTATCGGGGAAGGATCGAAGTCCTGGCCGTTAACCAGGGAGAAGCAAAGGGAGTGGTATCGGAATATATGATGATAAATGGCTACAGTTTCCCGATTGCCCTGGATTTAACCGGGCAAGCCAGCGACAAATATCTAATCCGTGGTATTCCAACTACTTTTTTCCTTGATGAACGAGGAATAATTATGAACAAACAGAGCGGGGTATTAAATTACAATCAAATGCTACAACTATTAAAAATTGAGCAAGATTAAGGTCATTGTTGACAATCGGGACAAAACATAATACCATGTCTACCCCTTCTTTTGAAGGGGTTTTTATATTTCTTTCCACAGCCGGAGCAGTGTACATAATGCTCGGCCAGTTTATAATCCCCGCCTTGAAATTTAATCCCCTTCCCTTGAATTAAGGCCTCGCCAATCTTTTTTCTGGCATCGGTTAAAACACGCTGGAAGGTAGGTCGAGAGACCCCCATTCGTTGGGCGGATTCCTCCTGATTTAAGCCGACCAGGTCCTTTAATCTAATCGCTTCTACCTCTTCAATGGTAAGGCTAATTATTTCTAAATTCCTTCCGGGGACCCCGGCTGGTTTAAAGAACTTTATTTCCGGTATATACTCAACTCTACGTTCTTTCGGAGGTCTCGCCATCAATCTCCACGCTCCTTAAAGTAGCATCTATTTAATTAAGATTATACCAGTTTATTACGATTAAAGCAAAGTTTTTACTTTTCCGGCTCTTCCTTTAAAACGATCGGTTTAATCGCCGAATCAAATTCTTTAACCCTCCCCCTGATCTTGCCGGCAATATCGAGATAAACGGCCGTTGCTTCCGAATCAGGTAAAGAAAGCACCAGCGGGTTGCCGGCATCTCCGCCTTCCCGGATGGCAGGTAATAGCGGCAGTTCACCGAGGAGTTCGGTTTTTAACTGAGCAGCCAGTTTTTTTCCGCCGCCCTGACCAAAAATATACTCGCGCTGAGCACAGTGGGGACATTGATAAAAAGACATATTTTCAATCACTCCCAATAGCTCGGCATCAAGTTTTTCGGCAACTTTGGCAATACGTCCCGCCACCTGAGTAGCCGTAATTTGCGGAGTGGTAACAACCAGCATTTGCGTATGGGGTAACCTTTGCATGATATTCAAAGCCATATCACCGGTCCCCGGCGGAAGATCCAACAACAGATAATCCAGTTCTTCCCAGTGGACATCTTCCATAAACTGTTGTAAAACCCCCATTAATAACGGTGCCCGCCATATGACCGGATCAGCTTCCTGGACAAAAGAACCGATCGACATTACCTTGATCCCCTTTTCTGCAGGGGGGACTATTTCTTTTTCATTATACACCATTGGTTTATCTTTTAAACCGATAATCCGGGGAATACTGAAACCATGAATATCGGCATCAATAATCCCAACTTGATGGCCCAGTTGCTGCAAAGCCAGGGCAAGATTAACCGTAACCGTAGATTTCCCAACCCCGCCTTTACCACTGGCTACAGCAATTAATCCCTGTTTAATTATACCATACTTAAGGACCAGTTTTCCCTCTTTAACTTCGTACAAGTTTATCGCCTCCACTCATTTTTCCAAATAATAATTATAGCATTATTATTAACATATGTCAATAATAGCCCTCCCTAAATATTATTCCTAATTTTAAAGATCCTATTAAACAGAAAAACCGGCTTTGCATAAACCGGTTAATTGTCGTTTCATCAAGTTTAGTTTTAAATAAAAAAATGGCTGCCGGACCAGGGCTCGAACCTGGACAACATGATCCAGAGTCATGTGTGCTACCATTACACAATCCGGCAACTGTATAAATTATAATAACATATATGTTTATTGCGGTCAAGATTAAATAGCATTAATTCAACTAATTATGGATATGATACTTCTAGGTGAACAAAATGAAAAAAATCAAATTTACTTCAGTTCTAATTATATTTTTGCTGGTGTTGAACCTATCTGCTTGTACGCGTAATCCGGAAAACTCCGGCCCGGAAAGCAAAGATAAATTCAACCTGATCTATCCGGGGATTCTAGACATTTATACAAATCTTGTTGATATTATCGGCCAGGCAGATATCATACCATATTATCAAAAACAACTAAAGGCAAAAGAGGAAGAAAGGGATTCGGAGTCCGCAATCAAAGATAATGAACCTGCATTTAAACCTGCACCAATAACTAATGCTGACCTCCTATTAGTTAAAACTATTGAAGAAGAACATCGGTATAATATTGAAGAAATTAAAGAAAAGATTCCTGAAGATATTAGTTTTACCTGGCAAGACCTCTCGGAAAAAATAAACCATATCCATGTAAAGTGGGATGAATTAAAACCGGAGTTATTAAAGGAAGATCTTGCGGCAACCACCATTACCGGTTTTGAGACAGCTTTAAATGAATTAACGATGGCTGTTTCTACTTGTAATTATTTTCAGACACTATCCAACTCCAATGCCCTGGCTGAATATATTCCCTTGTTTTTCCGGGAATTAAATGATCGTCTTGCCGCTTCAATCTATTATATAAAGTATTATCTTCGCCAAATTATTTTGGATGCTGCCGAAAATAATTACCAAAACATCAATAGTTATTTAAGGGAAATACAGCAGCAACAAGCTAATATTACCAGCGAGTTAATCGCAAAAGGGGCCGATGATTTAGCCGATCAAATAACCTTATCTGTTGCGACTTTAGAAGAAGTTATTAATCTTAAGGACTTAAATATTATCAAGATCAAAGCAGGTCTTGTTGCCAAAAATATTAAATCGGCCCAGGAAAAATTATTGGTTAAATAATGATTCCCTTAAGTCTAATAATCCAGCACCACTTGGCTTCTCTTTAACAACCCTTTCCCGGTATGATAATATTCCAGCATATTTTCAGCCGGGAGTAATGCCCCACCCGTCGCCCAGGCCAGATGAGTTACCGAATCGAATTGATCATTGAGATAATCCTTGCCAAATCGGGAAATCAGCACTGGTCCTAACAATCCGGCCGCTGCGGAAGGTTCTATCTCAATCCCCTCACTCTCTTTGCCGATAGCCAGCAAAATGTAAAGCTGTTGATCAGTAATCGTATATATACCGTCTACCAGCCCGCCAATAATCCTGGAAACTAAAGGCGAAGGAGAAGCAACCGCCAGACCGTCGGCTACTGTCCGGTTATCAATTCCATAATCCTGAACTTTAATCCCTTCATACTCCTTAGTTAACAGACCCAGCAGCATTGACGGTGAATGGGTCGGTTCAACAAAAAAACAATAAGCATCATCACCATAAACATGTTTCAGACCAAATGTAATTCCGCCGGGTGCCCCCCCAACCCCGCAGGGTAAATAGACAAAAAGGGGATTTTTATGATCCACTGTAATCCCGGCCCTGCTTAGTTGTTCTTTGAGACGAAGGGCGGCAACACTATACCCTAAAAAAAGATCGGCCGAATTTTCATCATCAATAAAATAACTGACCGGATTACTCCGGGCCGATTCCCTGCCTTTTGCTACCGCTTCAGTGTAATCATTATCATATTCGTGTACAACTACTCCCTTTCCCCTTAATAATTTCTTTTTCCACTCCTTGGCATCATTGGACATATGAACTGTTACTTGAAATCCCAGCGCTGAAGCCATTATTCCGATACTCAACCCCAGATTACCGGTAGAACCTACCTCTATCCTGTATCGACTAAAGTACTTTCGACAGCTTTCGGCGGCTATCTTGGAGTAATTATCCCCTTGCTCTAATAGACCATTGGCAACGGCCAGTCGTTCAGCATATTTCAAAACAGCATAGATTCCACCCCGGGCTTTGACCGAACCGGCAATTGGGAGCTGGTGATCCCCCTTTAAAAACAAATTACCGGGAATTTCTTGCCGGTAAATACCTACCAATTCCGACTTCATAGTGGAGATTGGCTTTAATTTAGACTCAATAATTCCCCCGGTAACCTTTAGTTGGGGAAATAAGCATTCCAGCAATGGGGCGAACTTCAGCCAGCTTTTTTCTGCTTGCTGTAAATCACTTTTTGTAAAGGGAAGACCGGCCAGTAACGCTTTACTTGCTTTTTTATCATTATTTTTCCAATAGACCGGTAGGCCGGCCCTGATCTTGCTAATCAAAGGAAACTCTTTTTCCAGTTGCTCCACAGACTTTCCGATCTCTTTAACCCCCTTGCGTAAACTCTCCATTTTATTTTAAATCTCCGATATTTTAAGGAATTTTATAAAATACCGGAATAATACCATTTATATGCATAACCTCTATAATCCGCAAGAATATGTAAAACCAGAAAAACCACATCACATCTAAAAAAGACTTTATATATCTTTTTACATTAACCAAGTATTTTGCTTCAGTGTAATATTTTGAAAAGTCCGGCATAAACCTTGGTGTCGACTTTTTATAGGATAAAAATTTTTCCTGATATAATTCCTGCAGTCTTTCTTCCTCTGCTTTAATAACTAGGGGATAATACAGTGCAAAAAATCCAACGAGCAGGAGTAAAACAATCAGATTTTTGGAGGACAAACCAAGGCCTAATGCCCCCAGAAAACTAAACAAATAAAGTGGGTTCCTGACCATTGAGTAAGGACCTTTGGTAACCAGTTCATTATTTTTTTTCCCCTCAATATACAATCCACTCCAAATCCTCCCCAGCGAACAAAGAACAACCAAGATAAACCCTATCGTTTCAACAACTATATCCAATATACTATTCGGCTGCCAGGAATATTGGGTGAACAAGATGAAAAATAAAACAATGATAAAAAATAACCTGGAGATCGGTTTGCGATATTTACTGGCATGCTTTTTCATATTCATAATATACATAAACCCCTTTTTGATGATATAATTGATTTATCCCGATGCCGTTCTAACTCCAAACTAGCTGAAAAGATCTTATCATTAGGCACCTTAAAATGTCAAGTTGCTTAAATTAGCCGTAACGTCGGAGAATTTCTTTAATTATATTAGTAGTAGAGGCACCGGTTACCACCGGAATTAATTGCACTTCCCCTCCATAGCTTGCAACTGTGCTAACTTCCGGTAGGTTCCCAATTTGATAATCTCCACCCTTAACATAGATATCGGGCTGTAAATCAGCAATAATTTGATTAGCGGTACTTTCGTTGAAAATAGAGATATAATCAACCACTTCTAACGAAGATAAGACCTCTGCCCTGGCCGTTTCATCAATTAAAGGACGTTTATCTCCCTTCAGGCCCTTAACCGAACGATCACTATTTAATCCGATTACTAAAATATCCCCTCTTTTTTTGGCCGCAGTCAGATAATGGACATGACCAACATGGAGAATATCAAAACAACCATTAGTAAATACTATTTTTTTCCCAGTTTTACGTTCTCGTTGTAAAATCTGTTTTAATTGAGCTATCGGGTAAATCTTCTCCCTCATTATTTCCCTCTCCCAATGCAATTTTTAACTCATTTATATTAACCGTAGCTACCCCGGATTTTTTGACGACAATTCCGGCCGCATAGTTAGCTATCTTCATCGCTTCAATCAGCCCGGCACCACTAACTAAAGCCAGGACTAGAGTGGCAACTACCGTATCTCCCGCCCCGGTAACATCAAAGACTTCCGTAAAATTAGAAGCCGGGATATGGGTTGTTCCCCGGTCAGTAAAAAGTTGCATCCCTTCTCCACCCAGTGTAATTAAGATCGCTGCTGCTTTTAGCTCTTCTTTTAGCTGCCAACCTGCCTTTTCTATCCTTGGCCGGGAATTTAATTTATACCCAACCACTGATTCTGCTTCTTCTTTATTTGGTGTTGCAATTGTAATCCCTTGAAAACTCTTAAGTTGATATCTTGAGTCAACCGCGATCAATTGACCATGTTGATTGGCCAAACTAACAATTTCTTTTTGGATTCTTTTAGTAAAAACCCCATTGCCATAATCAGATAAGATAATGCCATTAACCTGATCAATTACGGTTTCAATATAAGAACAGAGTTGATCTTCTATTGCCGGGGAAATATGCTCTCGTTCAATATTATCTAGTCTAACGATTTGTTGTTTAACAGTTTGGTTTCCGCCCGCCATAATCCTGGTTTTAATTGAGGTCGAACGAGTGCTATCAACCACCAGCCCTTTGGTGATTATTCCTAATTCCTGCAATCTCCCCCTTAATCGATTCCCAACTGTATCATCACCGATTACCCCGGCAAGATAGGCTTGTCCCCCCAGGGCCGCTATATTATTAGCAGCATTAGTACCACCACCGGGTAAAAGATTATTCTCAATCTGCTCTAAGATTAAAACCGGAGCTTCTCTCGATAATCTTTGTGGTTGCCCGGTAATAAACTCATCGGCAATTATATCTCCGACCACTAATATTTTCTGCTGACTAAATTTTGCTAAATAACTGGCTAAACTAGACATTTTTATATTCCCTCTCTTTAAATCTTGCCAATATCCATTTAAACTTCAATCTATACTTCATTTTATAACACTTATTTATTGCCAATTAACCTGTAATTTCGATACCCGCTTAGATATATTTTCCCCCCAATTTTTTTTTCAAGTCTCTGTTCAAGCCAGGTCAATATTCTGGCTTTCAATCTTTCATGCTTATGTTGTTCTCGTTCTGGTGAGGGTTCACCTGTATATTGTAATTTATCCTGCCAATCCATTTTTTCAATCAACTTATTCATAATCTGAGGGTGGGTACCTGTATATTCTGGAAGTTTATTTAATGGTCCATAATCCAATTCTGTCGGAGCACTCTTATAGTATTCCTCAGCTCTCTGCTTACCCCAGTGTAAAGTATTAAAGGCCTTAGTTTTACTCTGCATATAACGGGGAGGTCTAACCCAACCATAGTGAAATATCTCTGCATTGGCATGCGCTGCCTTAACTCTTTTTTCGCCATTTCTTCTAAAACCCTGTGCACTGCGATAAGATTTAATCCCGATATTATTCCTGATAATTCTGACCTCTCTTTTATACCATCCGTGACTGATCTGATAGTGATTATAGTCACCCCAGAAGTGCCGGTAATCAAAGACCAATCCCTCTACCTCTTGATCATTTAAAAGTTCCAGACATCTATCCTTAATTACCGGCAAATATTTCTCATGGACCACCTCATCAGCCTGCAGATAAAAACACCAGTCACCCGAACATTGCTCTAATGCAATATTAGTTTGAATAGCGTTTACCCGTCCTTTGACAAAGTCTTTTTCCTCCCAAATTGTGTCAATTATTTTAACCTTATTACTGCCGATCCCTTCGATTACTTCTCTGGTATTATCATCTTGATCACCTTTCCCCACGGCAACAATAAACTCATCACAGATCGGTAAAATAGATTCAATTGCTTCTTTAATTGGATAATAAAGCTTAATCGCATTTCTACACATCGAAAAACCGCTAATTTTCAATTCTTTCACCCCGTTGTTTTATTAATGCCAAGACTTAATTATTCTTTTCCTCACTGGTCACATTTAATAATTATATACAGCATCTTTCTCTCGGTTTTGACTAAAATCTATCACAACCATACTTAAAGCTAATAGGAACCAGAAAAAGCGAACAAAGGCTGTAACCCCAAAAGTAAACTCTGTTAAACCAGAAATATTGAAACTAACCATTGAAACAAAGGATGATAATAAAAATAAACGCCAATTTTTACGCTTTATCTCGTTATAAGATTCAAACAAAACCTTCAGTATAATAACCATTAAATAACTAAAAGCAATAAAGCCTAATGTACCAGTTTCGGCAGCAAATTGTAAAAAGTTATTATGGGCATGATCTGTAGTAATAGGTTCTAAATCCATATAATTTGTTTCAAATGTTTCTTTAAAATTACCTGCACCCACTCCATTAACCAGATGGTCTTTCCACATCATAAAAGCACCTTGCCAGAGTATTATTCTTGCTTGATTTGAGTTATCATTTTCCAGATCAAAAATACTGAAAAATCTATCAGTATATTGACTAGGCAAAAATATACCTAATAATAAGATTAAAAATACTAATACTAAGATTAATCTTTTGTCTTTAATCCATGATAATAACAAAATGCTCCCTATAAATGCCAACCATGCTCCCCGAGCTTTAGTAAAAAGTAAATTTAATCCAAATACTAATATTAAACCAATCAGAACGAGTTTATAATTAAAGCGAAAGTCTCCCCATAATAAATAACTAAAGGCAAATATAATAGCAATAGATAATACCCCTCCATAACCTATAATTAACATAAAACTAGAAACCCTACTCACTTCAAAAACATAATATTGATACAAGCCAAAGAGCGAAGCTAATATTACTGAAATTATAGTTAATAATAATATTTTCTTTAGAGTTTCGTAATCTTTTATGGTATTAATAATAGCATAATATAATAGTATTAAAAGAGTGTAATTAAAGAAATCCTCAAAAAAATTTCGAGTAAACGCTCCAATTCCTGATAACAATATCGTACTAATAAAGCATAAAATCGGGAGATCCAGAGGAGTTGTTTTAAAGCTATAGCCTTTAGTGTAAATTATTCTAAGTATCCAAAAAACAACAACTAAAGCCCCGCTAATACTGGTTAATGCCTTTGATACCATGGTTCCTAACGAAAAGAAATAAAGATTAACGATTATTGCTTTTTCAAAAAATAATTGTATTTTTTTATCTTCCAAATCTTTCACCATCCACTTTTTTTATTAACTTCACGATTTCGTCACACCAGTTAATACTCTCCAGACATTCCCTGATATTTTCTTCCTCATTCTGGGTAATGATTAGTGCAGCAATACTACTCATGCCAGACCCCCAATTCTT
>JAKSCG010000216.1 GCA_022360715.1 Halanaerobiales bacterium | reverse complement strand
GTTGAGTGTATTTGAGGTGGTATATCCTTACTTTTGTTGTAGTATTCAACCAGGGCTTTTTCAAGTGCATTCGTACTATCTTTATGTTGTTCAATCCATAATTCTACAGTATTATCCACTGCAAAAATCCCCGTACTTGCTCTTTCCAATGACACCATACTTTTGTCAATATACTTTTGGCTATTTTCATCCCACTCAAACTTATCAGGATTATAATACCCTCCTGTGTCCGGATTCCATACCAGGTGTTTTGGAGCCTTGCTATCTTCAGGTTCTGGATAACTTATTTTACCAGCAAAAGTATATACATTTATAGCAACTAAAACGGCAAATAATATCAAATATATTAATATTTTTTTCCTTTTCATTAAAACTCATCTCCTTATATTATTATATGCTTAAACCTTCATATGTTCAATAATTAATATAACTCTGTTTAATGATAATAATGTTGTGGACTACCATAAAATGAACCAAATGGGTCTTCTCCATTACTCCTTATTAATTCCCAACCACCCCATTTGGAATATATTGTTTTTGCTGAGCCATCTGAATTATATTCCTTTACCTTAGCGAAATGTCCGCCTCCAGTTCCTAAATAGAATATTACGTCAGTTTTATAATTTACAAACGTAGATGAATCATTCTTATAAACAGTCCCTGGTCGAGTACTGTATGGAGAATCTTTTTTCATGTATTTTGTTACATCAGAAACTGTTGGGGAACCTGAAGAAAATGGCCATTCCCACTGGGAAGTCAAGGGGACGTTTTGTTTGACTTACAATTAAGCTTTTTGGATTCTATTTCTTCTTATTCCAATAGCCCTATCAAACTGCCTGATACTTGCACCTGTTTCTTTTTCTACACGATTTTTCTTGAATGAAAGAGGCAAATAAAACCATGAGTTCATTGGTTCTCTCTAATGAAGTAGTAAAACCGTTTTTTCCTCTATAGACGCCCTTGAAAGTCCTGTTAAGACGCTCAATAATTTGCTTTAGCCAGCGATATTGTTTTGATATTTCATCTTTGTTGGTTAAAGCAATAACTTGCTTTACATCAAAGTGAATATTATGCTGTGCAAAGAAGTGTTGAGCGAGAATATATATAGGGTTTCCAAATAAGAACTCAAATTTTGATACAATGCAAAGCCCTTGATTTCAAGGGCTTTCGCTGTTTTTAGGGAGGGGGAATCTTACTTAAAAGCAGTCTTGTTTTTATTGAAGGAATTACCAGTATATGGTGCAAATGCACACGGGTGTGTATCTTATGTAAAGTAAGGTGCATTTTTAGTTAGGGGTGTGCACTTTTAACATTCAATGAACTTCTCACGTCATGTTTCAATGTACTGTATTTAGTCTATGCTCTTTACGGTTCTGCTGTCATTACTTTGATGGTCTCTGTAGCTTGAGTAGAATTGTCACTTCCCAACGCTTGAACAAAAATACGATCATGAAATGTACGATCACCAAATTCCCAAGTTAGGAACCATCCATCACTTCCATCTTTATCGTAACCAATTAGTGTTCTTTCACTCCATGTTTCCGTACCTGTGGGAGCAATCCAAAATATGACTGTATCTGTATTTTCAGCTTCCACAGAAATAGTCATTTCACTAATTCCTTTAGAGACAATCCACCAACCAGATTCCTCCTGCAAATCCGTGTATACCCTTAAAAGCTTAGCACTTGTATTAAACTCTTCAGACTGACTACATGCTGAGAAAATGAAAATAATTAATACTAGATATACACCAATTAATTCTTTTCGCATAACTACCTCCACTACCTTTTATTACTTTAAACTATTTGAATAAATTTATTGTTTAAGCTAAAAAATCTACCACGAGAGTCAAGGTGACGTTTTGTTTGACTTTCTTAGAAAACT
>JAKSCG010000105.1 GCA_022360715.1 Halanaerobiales bacterium | reverse complement strand
TGACGACCGAGGTCAAAGACTACCGGGAAACCGGGGGAACCTATGGCTCCGGGTTGAGGGACCGGGCTATTATGCTGGAGGTAGCTACCCTCCTTAAGGATGAGCAGCGGGGAGCGCTTTTATACGATGTGATCGTGGAGGATTTATCTTCCGGAGAATGGTATTCAACCCAGACGACCGCCTATTCCCTGCTGGCCCTCAGTAAGTATATCATGACCGAACAGGCCGAGCACGAAATATTGTCGGGCCGGGTACTCCTCCCGGAGGGAGAAGAAGTTGATTTTGCCCTGGCGAAAGAACTGCTTACCTTGCCGCTGGAGCAGAGTTTTGACCAGGAGATCCGGTTGATTAATGATGCTGAGCAGCCACTCTATGCAACGCTGGAATGGGAGGGGATTCCCCAACGGGATCAGCTGACGACGCAAGCCAGGAATCTGACCCTAAGTGTCCGTTGGTTGGATGAGGACGGTCGGGAGATTGATCCGGTCGAACTGGAACAGGGCACCACTTTTTGGGGAGTTTTCCGGGTGGGGAAGGAAGTGAGCGGGGGGATCAGCGAAATAGCTTTGGTCCAGTTGCTCCCGACCGGCTGGGAAATCGAGAATCTCCGCCTACACAGTGCCCAGCTTCCCGACTGGATGGAGGACTTGCACTTAAACCAGGAGGAATTCCTTGATATTCGTGACGACCGGATCATGTGGTTCTTTGATCTGGCCGATAATCAGGATTTTTGTGACTTTGCCGTTAAAATAAATGCGGTAACGGTAGGGGAATTCTATCTGCCCCCGACAGTAGTTGAGGCAATGTATAATAATGACTATCAGGCCGGTAGCCCCGGGAAAAAAGTTCGGGTTAAAGCAAGATGAAGAAAAGAAAGGTGATAATTGCCCTTATCGTCGGAGTGGTCATCCTGGGGGGCGGGTGGCTGGTCCGGTTGCCTTCCCCCCTCTTTGAAGCTGATTATAGTACAGTGGTACTTGATGAAAAGGGCCGCTTTCTCCGGGTATTTATCAATCAGAAAGAACAGTGGATTTTGCCGCCGGATCAGGCCGAGATCCCGGTTAAACTGAAAGAGGCGGTGCTTAATTACGAAGATCAGAGGTATTACCGGCACCCCGGTGTAGATCCGTTGGCCCTGGGTCGGGCCCTCTACCAGAATTTAAGGGAGCTGGAACGAGTAAGTGGCGGTAGTACGATTACCATGCAGTTGGCCCGGTTGGTCGGTGCCCGTGAGCGGACGATTAAAAATAAGCTGATCGAAATGATCCAGGCCCTGCTCCTTGAACTGCAGTATTCCAAAGAGGAGATTTTAAAATTATATCTGACCCATGCCCCTTATGGCGGGAATATTATTGGTTATCAGACTGCTTCCTACCGGTATTTCGGAAAAAGTCCGGCTGAGTTGAGCTGGGGAGAGGCGGCTACGCTGGCCGTATTACCCAACAGCCCTGCTTTAATTAATCCGGACCGGAATCGGACCGGCCTACAGGTTAAACGAAACAAGCTCTTACAGCAGCTCTACCAGCGGGGGGTCATTACTCAGGAGACATATCAACTGGCCCGGGCGGAAACAGTCCCGGCCGGTCAGCTCCCTTTCCCGCTAGCGGCCCCGCAACTGACCGTCCGCTTAAAAAGCCAGAGTCAGCAGGCGGTGATCAGGACGACAATTTCACGGGATTTGCAATGGCAGGTTCAGCGGATTACCCGGGATTATATGGAACTAATGGTCGAACAAGGGGCCCATAATTGTGCCCTGTTACTGGCGGAGACAGCTAGCGGGGAGGTGAAAGCCTACCTGGGGTCCCATGATTTCTTTGACCACCGTAATTCCGGCCAGATCGACGGGGTACAGATGGCCCGTTCGACCGGTTCGATCCTGAAACCATTTCTGTACGGATTGGCGATCGAGCAAGGACTGATTTTGCCGGACAGTCAGCTCCCAGATATACCGGTCAGCTATGGGGCTTATACCCCTTATAATTATAGCGAGAGTTTTCAGGGGGTTGTTAGGGCCCGGGAGGCCTTGCTCGCTTCTTTAAACGCCCCGGCGGTAAACCTGCTTGCCCAATATGGAGTGACCAGATTTTATCATTTTTTGCAAGAAGGGGGGATCAGTACCCTTTTCCGGACGGCGGAGGGGTATGGCCTA
The DNA here is from genome assembly GCA_022360715.1 of Halanaerobiales bacterium. GTDB lineage: Bacteria > Bacillota > Halanaerobiia > Halanaerobiales > DTU029 > JAKSCG01. The sequence continues at coordinate 10,464 of JAKSCG010000105.1, read as the reverse complement.
CCTCTGATCTTGGGTGGGGCGGAAGCCTCGCTCTGGGAGGTGGCTGCCCTTTACCGCGGACTGGGCAATTATGGTTTTTTTTCCGGACTACAGTTATTGCAAGAGCCGACCGCTCCGCCGGGGAAAAGTTTACTTAGCCCGGGTTCGGCCTACCTGATACTGGATATCCTGAAAGACCTGAACCGACCGGGTCTGGAGTATTATTGGCAGGATTATGCTGCTAAGTGGAAGATAGCCTGGAAAACAGGAACCAGTTATGGTAACCGGGATGCCTGGGCAGTAGGGGTATCCCCCCAGTGGACAATTGCGGTCTGGGTCGGCAATTTTGATGGCCGGGAGAGTCCGGTGCTGACCGGTCTTGGGGCCGCTGCTCCCCTCCTTTTTCGAGTATTTAATGCCCTGGAAAAGGACTATTATGGTAACTGGTTTGAGCGACCGGCCGACCTGAAAAAAATTAGGGTTTCGGCCCGGACCGGCTTCCGCTTAAGCAAGCAACAAGCGGGAATGGTTGAGGTCGATGCCCCGGCCGGTGCCCTTCCCCTCCGCTATTCTCCCTATGAAAGGGTAGTTTATCTGACCTTGAGTGGGAAAGAGGAAGTATGTTCCCTTTGTTGGGAGAGGGATGATCTGCAAGAAGTACTACAGGTGGTTTATCCGCCGGAGGTGATCGAATACCTGAAAAGGAGGGGCCAAGCGGTTTATACCCTTCCTCCGCACCGCCGGAGTTGTCCGATGGTAAATCCGACTAACCCGATTGAGTTTGTTTATCCACAGCCGGGCAGTAAAATTCTGATCCCACGCGGTCTTAACGGGGAATATCAAAAAGTAAGGTTCAGTGTAGCCCACAGCAAGAAAAATAGCCGGCTATTCTGGTATCTTGATGACCGCTATCTGGGCGAAACAATCGATCTGCATCAGCAAGCGATCACCCTTGCCAACGGATATCATAAACTGCATGTACTTGACCAGGAAGGACATTATCGGGAGATTAATTTTTATTCAGAGCGCAAGGAATAATAAGGAGGAGACCGATGAGGACTTTATTTTTTAATGCTAATATTTATCCGCTGTTTAAGCGCCAATCGAAAGCAACCGCCATGGTGGTCGAAGATGGGGTGATTAAGGCCCTGGGCCGGCCGGCTGATTTTACCGGGATCAATGAGCAGATTGATCTGGACGGTAACACGGTTATCCCCGGTTTTAATGACAGCCACCTCCATTTGCTCAGTATTGGTGAAGCGATGGAGAACCTGGACCTGACCGGGAGTGATTCCCCTGACCACCTCAGGACGAGCTTACAGGACCTGATCGAAGGCCAAAAAATCAAACCGGGAGAGTGGATCAAAGGGCGGGGTTGGGATCAAAACTTTTATCCCGGGCGGACTTTACCGGATAAAAGACTGCTTGATTCTGTTTCCCCGGCAAATCCGGTTATTTTACAGCGGGCCTGTTGTCATCTGGCCGTGGTCAATAGTCTGGCCCTAAAATTGGCCGGAATCAGTAAAAATACCCCTGATCCACCCGGGGGAGTAATTGACCGCTATCCCGGCGGGAACGAACCGACCGGAATCTTAAGGGAAAATGCGATCAATCTGGTTGCAAATAGCATAGCCGAACCGAAGCCGGCGTATTATAAAGAGAGGATTGCCCAGGCTGCCGGTGAATTGAGCCGACATGGGGTAACCTCGGTACAGACTGATGATTTCGGTAGTCAGGCCCGCTTTAAAGTTATTTACCAGGTCTATCAAGAATTAAAAAATGAGGGGAGACTGCCCTTACGGGTCAATCTTAAGGTCAGGATGGGTAATCAGGCTGAATTTGAAGAACTGGTGACGGCAACCGGGATTAAGACCGGTACCGGGGATCAGTTCCTGGAAATAGGGCCGTGCAAAATATTGGCCGACGGCTCAATGGGCGGAAGGACAGCAGCCCTTTCTGCCCCCTACCATGACCAGGCGGATAGCTGTGGGGTCTTAATCTACCCGCCGGATGAACTACAAGCATACATCAGTTGTGCTGCGCGCCATGGCTTCCAACTGGCCGTCCACGGGATTGGCGACCGGGCGATCAGTATTATTCTCGATTGTTATCAGACCATTCTGGGTGAGGAAGCCGGCCGAAGCCGGCTTAGCTTGAAAGAAGCGGCCCTTAAACTAAGGCCACGCATAGTGCACGGCCAATTGACCAATCCGGACTTAATCCGCCGCATCGCCGAACTGGGTATCTGTCTGGATATTCAACCGATTTTCTTAAATAGTGATTTACATATTGCCGAGGAGAGACTGGGTCCGGAGAGAATAAAGGGGGCTTACGCCTGGAAGACCATGTTGGCACAAGGAATCCATCTGGCGGGAGGTTCAGATGGTCCGGTCGATTCCTTTATTCCCTTAGAAGGGGTTTATTCGGCTGTCTGTCGCCGGGATTTACAGGGTTATCCGAGCGGGGGTTGGCAGCGGGAAGAGGCCCTGGATATCGATCAAGCAATTGAGCTTTTTACCCGGGCCCCGGCCTATCATAGTTTTGCCGAAAAGGAAAAAGGGACTCTGCAACCGGGTCAACTGGCTGATTTTATCGTATTGGCCGAAAACCCCTTCCAGGTTGAGCCGGAGCGGCTCAAGCAGATTAAAGTACTGGCTAGCTATGTGGGGGGAGAAAGGGTTTACCCGTCCCCTTGAGCCAGGTAATCTGCCGCCAGTTGGTAATAGTGGTCGGCTGATTGTTGTAATCGTTTGAGCTCAGTCGGAGTTAATTGACGAATAACTTTACCGGGAACTCCCAGGACCAGACTTTGGGCCGGGATTTCTCTGTTTTCCGGGACTAAAGCCCCGGCCCCGATGATTGATTGCGGACCGATCACGACTCCGTTGAGAATGGTAGCCCCCATACCGATTAGACAATTATCGCCAATCGTACAACTGTGTAAAATAGCTCCATGACCAACGGTAATATTATTACCGAGGGTTAAAGGATAATCCCGATCAACGTGGAGAGTTGAATTTTCCTGGATATTGGTCCTTTTTCCCACCTTGATCGAAGCGAGATCCCCTCTGAGCACGGCGTTATGCCAGATGCTGGCTTGATCGGCCAGCACCACCTTGCCGATTATCCGGCTACCCGGAGCCAGATAAACATCTTTTCCGATCTGTGGTCTTTCACCTTTGTATTGGTGTAGCATTAAATAATCCCTCCTTAGATATTAGCAGGGCTCACGCTAGTTTACCCTATTCTTTCTACTTCGCGCTGAGCAGAATAATTCCTGGTCGGAACTGAAGAATTATTTTTTAAAAGCTGAGATAAAATAACTAAAGGGAATGGAGTGAGCAAATCAATGAAAAAATTCTTGGCTTATCTTCAAGCAGAGAAAAAGAGTGATCTGGAAGCAGCTCACGGTGAATTGGGGAATGATTTTTATTATTATGAACATGATGATCTGGGGGTTAACTATTCAGTGGAAAAGACCGTTTTCCGGGTCTGGGCTCCTACCGCCGACCGGATCGAGTTATTGTTATTTAAGCAGGAAGAGAGTCAGGTAGCCGATTTAAAGTATGAAATGGAAGTGGATATCGGTGGGACCTGGTTGGCTGAAGTGGCAGGGGACCAAGCCGGCCGCTATTTTATCTATCAGGTCTATCTTAACGGGAAGATTAATCAGGTCGTTGACCCCTATACCCGGGGTCTTAGTTCCAATAGCTTACGGGGATTAGTTGTTGATTTGGCTAAAACCAATCCGCCGGGGTGGGAGCAGGACCGGAGGTATGTCTTAAAACAACCCCAGGATGCGGTTATTTATGAAGTCCATCTCCGTGACTTCTCATCTTCTCCCCACTCCGGACTCAAGTATAAAGGTAAGTATCTGGCTTTTACGGAAACAGGAACCCGCAGTCCGACCCAAGATCAGACCGGGCTTGACCACTTAGCCGAACTGGGAATTACTCATATCCAGCTCCAGCCGGTTTTTGACTTTGCCACGGTTGACGATTATGATTGTAATCATTATAACTGGGGTTATGACCCCTATTTCTATAATGTCCCGGAAGGTTCTTATTCCACTAATCCCTCTGATTCAAGCCGGATCAAGGAGTTTAAAGAGATGGTTAAGGCGATTCATGAACGGGGATTCGGGATCATTATGGATGTAGTCTATAATCATACCTATTATACGGAAGAGTCTCCCTTTAACCTCCTGGTCCCGGGTTATTATTATCGTTTTGATGAATATGGCCACTATTCCAACGGTTCCGGTACCGGTAATGAAATTGCTTCGGAGAAACCGATGGTCAGGAAATTTATTGTTGATTCTGTGAAATACTGGGCCCGGGAGTATCACATCGATGGTTTCCGCTTTGACCTGATGGCCCTTCATGACAAAGAGACGATGCTCCAGATTGAGCGGGTCTTACATGTGATCGATCCCTCAATTCTGCTCTATGGCGAACCCTGGATGGGCGGTCTTTCTCCCCTTGATTCCTCCCAGCAGTTGTTAAAAGGAGTCCAACGGGGGATGAAGCTGGCTGTTTTTAACGATCATTTCCGGAATGCGATTAAAGGGGATAATGATGGAATGGGGACCGGTTTTGTTTCCGGTGCTTGTCACCAGGAACTGGCGATCCAGCGGGGGATTGTCGGCTCGATTAGCTATAACCATGATATCCGGGATTTTACCGAACAACCCTGGGAAACGATCAATTATGTTTCTTCCCATGATAATCTGACCCTTTGGGATAAGATTAATAAGTCCAACGGTTGGGATAGTGAACAGCTCAGGATTAAAATGGACCGACTGGCCCAAGCGATTATTTTTACCGCCCAGGGGATACCGTTTATGCAAGGGGGAGAAGAGATACTGCGGACAAAATGGGGTGAGCATAATAGTTATCAGGCCGGTGATCAGGTAAATCAGTTAAAATGGGAACGCAAAAGTAAATATAGCCGGACCTTTAAATATTACCAGGGTTTGATTAAATTGCGGCGGGAACATCCGGCCTTTCGGTTAAAGGATGCCGAGCAGATCAGAAAGCATCTCCACTTTTTAGCTGCTCCCGCCAATACCGTCGCTTTTATGCTCAAAGATTATGCTAATCAAGACCGGTGGCAGGTGATAGTGGTGTTATTCAATCCTAACCGGGAAACGGTTATTTTCAACCTGCCGGGCGGTGGTAGTTGGCAGGTGGTAGTCAGCGGCGATCAAGCCGGAACGAAGGTTCTGCAGACGCTCGAAGGGGAGCAGGCGGAAGTAGAACCTTTAACCACAATGGTCTTATATCAAAATTAATCATAGCGGGCAGTCCACCTCCCTTTTTTTAAGATAACACATATTTCCGGCGTTTGAATATTATGATGTATGACTGGATCTTAGAAGGAGGAGGTTAATTTGTTCTTCTTTCAGTATCTGATTAGGTTATTAGTCGGTAATTCCGACACCCTTTTTATGGGACTAATTATGGTAATATTTGGTTACTACGGATGGCTACTCTGGAATATTAACGATCGTTTTAAAAGATTTTTCTCCAACTGGGAGAGAAATGAATTTACTTTAAAAGATCTTAATTGTAAAATAGAAAACCTGGATGAGAGTTTATATAAAGACTTGATCAGCAAGATCAATCAAAATATGTTGGAGATTAATAAACTGTATAATAATATTCAAGGGTGTACGGAAGAACTGGAAAGGAACCGCCGGGAGATCATCGCTGAAATTAAAGAGTCGGAAGATGATATTAAGGATATTATGAAGATATTATTGAACCATCGTTCCCGGAGTATTAATCCGGAAAAGCATACCGGGGACGAAGTCCCGGAATTAACTGGTGAAAGTGAGGAGCCTAAACCGGAGATCGTTGAATAAAAGGAGTAAGAAACCATAAAATATATAAAGAAACAGGATTTCTACAGTTTGTGCCGGGGGGATTTGATGAGCAAAAAGGCTAAAAAGACAGATGATCTTACTTTAATGCTACTGAAACTGGAGGTAGCCGAGGAATTAGGTTTACTGGCGAAGGTGAAAGAACTGGGCTGGGGAGGTTTAACAGCAGAGGAGACCGGCAAGATTGGCGGTTATATGACCCAGAAAATTAAGCTTTTAAAACAAGGCGGAACTTGAATTAAATATATTGATCAATTATAATAGAGTTGTATGTATATTTTTGGAGGAATGATTGATGGCAACTTGGAAAAGGATAGCTATGCTCGGTGGTACCTTTGATCCGATTCACCGGGGTCATTTGTTAATAGCTGAACAAGCTTATCAAAGTTTCGCCCTTGACCGGATTATCTTCATGCCTGCTGGGATCCCTCCCCATAAATTACAACTTAGCATAACACCGGCTAAAGACCGCCTGGCTATGCTTAAATTGGCAATTAAGGATAAGGCCCATTTTGTTGTTTCCGAATATGAGTTAAAGCGGCCCGGGAGCTCTTTTACGGCTGATACCCTGCGCTATCTATTAAGGAGCGGCCTGGCCGAGGAGATATTTTTGATCATTGGTGCTGACTCGCTGCTTGATCTGATTAATTGGCGAGAAAGTGATTTTTTGCTAAAGAATGGACAATTTATTGTGGCCGAAAGACCGGGTTATCAGCTGGATGATATCTTTCATCAGCAACCTTTTTGTTGCTACCGTGAGCATATTCACCTCCTGTCGGGAGCTGTAATTGATGTTGCTTCTTCAACGCTCCGGGAAGCCTTCCGGGAGAAGCGGTCAGTCTGTGCTCTGCTTCCGGGAGATGTGCTCAGCTATATCAAAGAACATGGTCTATACCGGGAGGCGACAAATTGAGCCGGGTTGGTATAATAGAATATCTAAAAGGTAGTCGATCCAACGATCGATTTAAACATATCATGGGGGTAGTTAGCGTTGCCGGCCAGCTCGCCCGGCAGGAGGGTTATGACCAGGGGCGGGCAGAACTGGCCGGATTACTCCATGATCTCGCTAAAGGGCTCGCCACTGTTCAGTTAAAAGAGCTGCTTGCCCAATCAGGTTGGGTCGTTGATCAAATTGAAATGGAAGTACCGGAACTACTCCACGCGCCAGTCGGGGCCTATCTGGCCTTGACCAAATTTGGGATAAATGACCCGGAAATTTTGGAAGCGATTAGATACCATACTATTGGTAGCCCGGAGATGGGTTTGCTGGCCCGGATTATTTATATTGCTGATTATATTGAACCCAACCGTTCTTTTCCGGGACTGGAAGAGATCAGGAACTTAGCCGGGCAAGGAATCGAAGCAGCGCTGATCGCGATCACCGGTAATATCATCAAATATAATATTGAGCGGGGACGGATCGTTCATCCCAATACGCTTTTGCTGAGGAATTCCTGTTTGAGGAGGACAACCTAAATGAAGAGAAAACCACGGAATATTATCGTGTTTACCGCCTTTATTTTCTTGATACTACTTGGAATCATGCTATCATTTATCATGGACACTGAGTTCTGGGCATTACAGAATAACCCTTTTCGCGACTCAAAACTCAATATTTTGGTCGTCGGCTATGATTCGTCGATTAACGGTCCGCCCCGGGCCGATACTATTATTTTGGCCAGTATTGACTTAAAAAGTAAGGAGATGGGGATATTATCAATTCCGCGCGATACCAGGGTAAAGATTCCCGATTACGGGATGAACCGGATTAATGCGACTCACGCTTATGGCGGGATCGAATTAACTGCTAATACACTGGAGTCTTACCTGGGGGTCCAGATTGATTACTATCTGGAAACCGATTTCCAGGGATTTGCCCGCATAATTGACGCCATCGGGGGAGTAGAGATCGAGATCAAGGAACCCCTTAACTATGTTGATAAGGCCGGGGGATTATATATTGATTTACCGGCCGGGAAACAGGTCCTAAATGGTGATAAATCTTTACAGTATGTCCGCTACCGGGAAGAGGTAAAAGGGGATATTGGCCGGGTAGAGCGACAACAGCGGTTTATAAAAGCGATGGTCAAGCGATTGCTTAACCCGGATATTATTATCAAGATACCGGCGATTTATAAGGAGACCAGAAATACGGTCAATACCAATATTCCGCTCCAGGATGCCGGTCCTTTTGTCTGGTTAATTAAGGATTTAAAACTGGAAAATTTGGAGACGGTGATGCTACCCGGTCAGCCCGAATATATTAACGGAGCCAGCTACTGGATCGCTGATCGGCCGCAACTGGATATTGTGATCAATAATTTAATCCGCAGTAAGGAGTATATTAAAAATAGCCAATATCAATTAACAGTGCTCAACGGTAATGGGCAAACAGGTCTAGCGACCAGCATTTCTGATGAATTAAACAAGTTCGGCTTTAAGGTGAGCAGAGTCGGAAATGCCGATCACTATAATTATCAGGAGACCTTGATCAGGTATTTTGCCGAAGGGGATCAGAAGACAGCTTCCGAGATTCAGCAAGTGCTGGGCGGAAGAATAGAGCTGACCAAAGGGAGTGAAACTAAGCAGCATGGTGCTATTACGATCATTATCGGTAAGGACTATCTCGAAGAATAAAAAGGGAGATGATAGTTGAATGGTTGACCAGATTAGAGAACTGGCTCTGAAAGCAGCCGAAGCCTCAGAAGATAAAAAGGCCAATGATATTCAAATCCTTGATGTAAGAGAATTAACCGTTATTGCTGATTATTTTTTAATCTGTAGCGGTAATTCGGAAACACAGGTCAAGGCAATTAGCCGGTCGATAGAAGAAAAATTGGCCGAAGCGGGGATTCAGCCGAAAAAAATCGCCGGTAAAGCTCAGGCCCGCTGGGTTTTAATGGACTACGCCGATTTAATTGTCCATGTTTTTCATGAGGATGAGCGAAAATACTATGAACTGGAAAGGCTGTGGGCTGATGCCGACCGGATCTCGGTCAGTTCTTGACAAGTGTGTAAAATATGATTATAATTGTTTTTAATATAAATAATGTTGAAGCGATGATGAGAAGTAGTAGATCGTATTCCTGATCATAGAGAACCGATGGCTGCTGGAAATCGGTATCGGGATCTTTCGAACTCGTCCCGGAGTTTAACCGGTCAAAGTGATTAGCCGGTTACGTAAGCGGCGTTAACGTGAAGAGTGGGTAGTAATAATCAGACCAAAAAGGGTGGTACCACGGGTGTGACCTCGTCCCTGTAAGCGGACGGGGTTTTATTCTTGTTTAAAAAGTTGAGCAGCTAGCGAAGGAGGTATTAGTTTGAAAGACTATTATGATTTTACAGGGGTAGAAAAGAAGTGGCAGAGTATCTGGGAAGCGGAAGAACTTTTCAAAAGCGAAGATAGCACTGACCGGGAAAATTATTATGTCCTGGAGATGTTTCCCTATCCCTCGGGTAATCTGCATATGGGTCATGTCAGGGTTTATTCGATCGGCGATGTGATTGCCCGCTTTAAGCGGATGAATGGTTATAATGTTCTCCATCCAATGGGCTGGGATGCTTTTGGCCTTCCGGCTGAAAATGCGGCAATCCAGCATGGGAAGATCCATCCCCGGGAATGGACCTGGGCGAATATCGCGAAGATGAAAAAAGAGATGAAGGCTCTCGGTTTAAGTTATGATTGGGATCTTGAAGTAACGACCGCCCGCCCGGACTACTATCGATGGACCCAGTGGTTTTTTGTACAAATGTATAAAAAAGGGCTAGCATATAAGCAAAAAGCGGCGGTTAATTGGTGTCCCAGTTGTGAAACAGTGTTAGCCAATGAACAGGTAATCAATAACCAGTGTGAACGCTGTGATAGCGAAGTGGAAGCAAAGGAACTGGAACAATGGTTTTTTAAAATTACCGATTATGCTGAGCGCTTACTGGAAGACCATGACCTTTTGCAGAATTGGCCGGAAAAGGTCAAGATTATGCAAAGAAACTGGATTGGGCGGAGCGAGGGAATCAGGATCAAGTTCCCGCTGAGGGATTTCGAGGAAGAACTGGAGGTTTTTACAACCAGACCCGATACCATTTTTGGGGCAACCTATATGGTCCTGGCCGTTGAGCACCCTCTGGTGGAAAAGTTGATTACCGGAACCGACCGGGAGCATGAGGTCCGGGAATTTATTAATCAGGTGAAAAAACAAGAAGAAATCGAGCGGACTTCGCCGGAATCAGCTAAAATCGGGTTCTTTACCGGGGGTTATGCAATTAATCCGATGACCGGTCAGGAAATACCGATTATGATTGCCAACTATGTTTTGATGGGTTACGGGACCGGGGCAATTATGGCGGTGCCGGCCCACGACCAGCGTGACCTCGATTTTGCCCGCAAGTATCAGCTGCCGGTTACGGTAGTAATCCAGCCGGACGACCGGGAGCAGGAGCTGACCGCGGAAGATTTGCAGGGTGAAGCATACAGTGGTGACGGAACTCTGATTAACTCCGGCCAATATAATGGATTAAGTGTTCAAGCGGCCTTTGCGGCTATGGGCGATGAGATGGAAAAGGCCGGCCTGGGCCGGCGGGAGACCAATTACCGTTTGCGGGAC
>JAKSCG010000173.1 GCA_022360715.1 Halanaerobiales bacterium | reverse complement strand
CCAGCAATTTGCCCGTAATATTTATGAACGGAAGGGCTTTGAACCCCGCCCGGGGGTGGTAACGATTACAACAATGCATAAAGCCAAGGGGTTGGAGTGGGATACGGTCTATCTGACTTACCTGACTGATGATTATTATCCTTCACTGCTGGCCGACCGCTTCCGGGGGGAGTTTTATTATTTACAGGAACAGTTCAGTAACCCCAGTGCGCTGGCCCGGGCCAGCCTGAGCGCCCGGCTGGATGGCGAAAAAAGCCATGATCCCAGGAGTGAAGCCAAGCTGGCCTCTATTAATGAACGGTTGCGCCTTCTTTATGTCGGAATTAGCCGGGCCCGTCGCAACTTACTGTTGACCGCGCACCGTGCGGTAATCCATGAGAGCGGTTACCGTAAAAAGGTTAAGCCGGCTAAACCGTTCCTGGCTTTACAACAGTTTATCAGCAAGGAGAGGGAAGCAGATGTGGAAAAGAAAGTTGACTGAGTTATATTTTAGCCAGTCGGCCCTGGCTGTTTATCAGCAGTGTCGATTGAAATTTCGCCGGCGCTACCTTGATGGCCTTTACTGGCCCCAGAATTGGTACGGAAGCTCCGCCCAACAACAGGCGATCGAACAGGGTCAACTTTTTCACCGCCTGGCCCAACGCTATTATGCCCGGGGAGAGGTCCTGCCCGCTCGGCTGCTCCCGGAGAAGGTGGCCGGCTGGTTTCAGCGTTTAAGGGATTTTCGGCCATATAATCAGCTTGATCTTTTCCGGCCGGAACAGGAGTTACGGGTTAATACAGGGGGGATCAAACTGGTAGCCAAGTTTGATCTGCTCTATATTAATCAAAGCAAGCAGCAGGTGTTGATCTATGACTGGAAAACCAATGATCGGCCTTTGGGCGGGGGCAACTGGTCGCAAAAGTTGCAGACGATCGTTTATCTCTATGTTTTGGCTCAAGCCGGCCGGCCGTATTTCCCCGGAAATAAACTAAGCGGCGAGGATTTAAGCCTGATTTACTGGAATCCGCGCTTTCCGGGCCAGCTGATCACCGTCCGTTATAGTAAAGAAATGTTGCAGCAGAACCGGAATTTTTTAAAGAGCAAACTGACCGAGATTAAGGCGCTCCCTTATGAGGAGTTTCGGGCAACCGACAAACAAGCGGTTTGTCGGCGCTGTGAGTACCGACCGCTCTGTCACGGTCAAGGGGCCGACTATCTTGAATTAGTCGATGATGATGAGCTGGAAGCGGAACTAAACTGGGAAGAGATTGATCAGCTTCACTACTAGGGATAGCTGGTAAAGGCAGGGTGATTTAGAATGAAGCTAAAAATTGAGTATCAGCGTGCTACCGAGCTGCCGGACTGGTTACTAAAGGAGGTCGGGGGAGATCGATTGTTGGCTTCCCTACTAATCCAGCGGGGGATGAAGAGCCCGGAAGATGTGCGGAGTTTTCTCGACCCGACCTTTTTTAAACCAACTGACCCGGCCGAGTTCCCCGGGATGGAAAGGGCGGTCGCCATGGTCCTGGCGGCGGTCCGGGAAGGGAAGCGGGTCTGTGTTTACGGAGACTATGATGTAGACGGGGTGACCGCTACCGTAATACTGGTGACCCTGTTCCGAAAGCTCGGGGGGGTTGTTACTTACCACCTACCGGACCGTTTTAAAGAAGGTTATGGGATCAATCAGGAGGTAATCAAGGGACTGGCCGGCCGGACCGACTTGATTATCAGCTGTGACTGCGGGATCAGCAATTACCGGGAGGTAGCCCTGGCCCGGGAACTGGGGATGGAGGTGTTAGTCACCGATCACCACCAGTTGCCGGCAGAACTCCCCCCGGCTGAGGTGATTCTTTCCCCTCGGCTGTTGGAGGACGGACATCAGGCCCGGCAACTACCCGGGGCCGGGATGGCCTATTTCCTGGCGGCGGCGGTACTGAACTCTTTACAGCGAGTAGAGGAGAGCCGGGAATTCCTGGACCTGGTTGCCCTGGCCGTAGTGGCTGATGTTGTACCCTTACTGGGTGAGAACAGGTTTTTACTGCAAACAGGGTTACCGGTTCTGGCCCGGACCGGGCGGATCGGATTACAGCAGCTCTTTAAGGTCAGTGGACTCCAGGCTGAGCGACTAATCGAGGAGGATATTGCCTTTCGCCTGGCCCCGCTGCTCAATTCAGCCGGTCGACTTGTCCATGCCCGCCTGGCGGCCGAATTACTGTTAACTGAACAACCGCAAGAAGCCGGTCAACTGGCCGGTCAGCTGGCAATGCTTAATCAACGACGGAAGCAATTACAGGCGGAGATTATTGCCGAGGCCCGGCAGCTGATCGGTACTCCGGCTAACCGGGAAGGGATCGTGTTATACCAGCCCCACTGGCATCAGGGGGTACTCGGTATTGCGGCCGGCCGGCTGGCCGAAGACCTGCAGCTGCCGGTTATCTTGATGTCGCTAAAAGACGATAACTGTACTGTTACCGGTTCAGCCCGTTCTATCCCGGCGATTAACATTAATCAACAGCTCAAAAAAACGGCTCGTTTTCTGGAGAAATTTGGTGGTCATGCCGGAGCAGCCGGGTTTTCTTTGCGCCGGGAGCAGCTAACCCCGTTCAGTCTGACGATCGGTCGGATTTTAAAAGAGGAGGTCGAACAACTGACCGACCAGCGGATAATCAGGGTTGATCAGGAACTGGAACTGGCTGAGGTCTCGCTTCAGACCTATCATCAGCTGCGAAAACTGGCCCCTTTTGGCGAACAGAATCCCAAACCCCGCTTTTTGTGCTATCAAACCGAGGTGATAGCCAGGCGAACACTGAGTAATAAGCAGCACCAGAAACTGGTACTGTCCAAAAACGGAGTGGAACACCACTCGCTCTGGTGGTGGTCAGGTCAGCGGGAAGTTGGCGGGGAAATCGACCTGGTTTATACGATCGGCCTCAGCTATTTTAGTGGTCAACCCAGTTTACAGTTGTTGGTTGAGGAGGCGATTAACCGGGAAACGGTAGTCGAGACGGTCAAGGGCCGGGTCAGGGAAGCAGCAGCAGCCCTGGAAATACTGGACTACCGGCAGCGCAGTAAGCAGGAGATCGCCCAACTGGAGGAAACCGGTTCTGTTTACTTTTGGGAGGGACTTAAAAAGCCGGAGCGGTTGCAGTTGATTAACCGCTATCAATTAACAAGGGGAAAGACGCTGGTCCTGCTCTCTTGTCCCCCCGCCCTGGATATCTTAAAAGAATTGATTTTGGTGCTGGCCCCGCTCCGCTTAATCCTGGCCTATCAGGGGAGTGAGCCTGGGCGGAGTAAAGATTTCTTAACCAGGCTGGTCGGTCTGCTTAAATACAGTATTAAGGAAAAGGACGGGCTGGTCGACCTCTACCAACTGGCCGTATTAACTGAACAGCTGGAAAGCACGGTCCTTTTAGGTTTGAAATACCTACAAGCCCGGGGGTTGATTCGTTTTGAACACCTTGATCCCCGGCAGCTGCTCGTCAGCAGGGATAGCTCCGGCCAGTTAAAGGGGAGCAAGATCTTCCGGCAAGGATTGTCCGATTTATTGCAGGAGACGATGGCCTTCCGGCGCTTTATGCTGGACGGAGCAGTAAGTAAGATCAAAAAACTCTTATCCTGAAGCCTTAACCGGCCGGGGAATATTTATTATCGGATTGAGATATGATAGCAAATAGGTAAAAAAGAGAGGGGCTGCTATGGTAAATTTCTTGAAAAAAGGGATCGATTTAATTGATGAAGGAATAATTGTGATTGATCATCAGGGTAAGATTAAGGTCTATAACCAGGAAGCCGCCTGTGTCTTTGGACTTGACCCCCGGATTGGTCCCGGCCATCAAGGGGGGAGAATCGCCGACGGTGATCTTGTCATTATCGCCGATAATTGTCTGGGTGGGGATGATGGCCAGCTGACTGCCGCTGATCTTGCGATAATCGGGGTAGCTCCCGGACAGATCAAAGCTTCCCAGGCTTTTGTTGTTATCGGTAGGGTCGGGTCCACCCCCGGGTCAGCCCGTTGTCGGGTTAGGCAGCGTGAAGAACAGTGCTTAGTTATAGCTAGCCAGTTAGCGGGGTCCAGGCTCGAGGCTAAGATCGATTTTCGGGAACAATTACTTAAGATCAAGGTAAATCAGCAGGACTACCCCTTTCCCTATGCGTTGGCAGCCGGGCACCTGGTCGTTGTCGACGGGCAGAGTGGGGCGGTCAAGTTTTATCAGACCAGGGGATATACGGCCCGGCAAGAGGATATCAAAAGCATTCTTTCCGGCAAAAAATATATCGGCAAAGGTCCCGGCAGTCAAAAACCGGTGATCTATGACCAACATATCTCGGCTTATCATCCTGCTTCTGGGGTAATTAGCCGATTGCTGGCGGTAGCAAAAGAGCAGGGAGCCGAGATTACCAACCGGGAATCAATTATCAACGGTATTCCGGTCCGCTCGACTATTGCGGCAATTAGGGAGCAAGGTCGGGTCATTGGGGCAATCTTAAAAATAGTCGATATCCGGGAATTAAAGAAGGTAATTGCCGAAAGGGATAAAGCCTTAAACTCAATCCGCTACCTGGAAAAACAGCTAAACAAGGAAGAAAAACACCAGGAGGCTTTTCAAAATATCCTGGGGATTAGTAAAAGCTTTGCCCAGACCAAAAAGATGGCCTTGATCGCCAGTGAAACGATCTCCAATGTCTTATTATTGGGGGAGAGTGGAACCGGCAAAAATTTATTGGCCCGGGCGATTCATCAGGCCAGTTCCAGGAAAAATTATCCCTTTATCTATATCAACTGTGCTTCCATTCCCGAAGGTTTATTTGAAAGTGAATTATTTGGTTATGAAAAGGGTTCATTTACCGGAGCATTAACCTCCGGGAAAAGGGGTAAACTGGAGCTGGCCGAGCGTGGAACAGTTTTTTTAGATGAAATTGTCGAACTAACCCCCACCCTCCAGGCTAAAATCCTTCATTTTTTACAGAGCAAGACCTTCACCCCGGTCGGTGGGGTTGAAGAAAAAAAGGTTAATGTCCGTTTAATTTTTGCCACCAACAAGGACCTGGAGGAGCTGGTCGAGCAAGGACGTTTCCGGGAAGACCTTTATTTCCGGATTAATGTATTGCCGATTATCTTACCGCCCCTGCGGGAACGACCGGAAGATATTCCTCTTTTGGCCCGCTCCTTAACCAGCAGGATCTGCCAGCGAATTAGAAAAACCCCTAAAAAAATTGAGCAATCAGCGATGGAGTTATTAATTAACTATGAATGGAAGGGTAATATTAGGGAACTGGAAAATGTCCTGGAAAGGGCGGTCAATGTTAGTGCGGGCAAGTTGATTACCCCGGCCGACCTTCCGGAAAAGCTGAGCCAGAGAGAAAAGCCGGAACAATTGGTTAAAGTGCTGGGGGTTGGTCCGATTAAAAAAGCGCTGGAACAGACCGAAAGAGAACTGCTGCTCAATGCCTTGAACTATACGGAAGGCTCCCGGAAAAAAGCGATGGAGTTGTTAGGTCTGGGCAAGACTGCTTTTTACCAAAAATTAAAGAAGTACCGGCTTGATTAGTTCGTTAATCAGGAAACAAACTCCGCTAAAACGAACTTTTGATCCGGGAATAAATACTCCTTGCGCCGACCGGTCAGCCGAGCAGACTATTTTTCCCTGCTGGTATATTTAATGCATTGATGTATTTATATAAATTAATTTTGTCATTATTTAGGTACTAATTGCCGAAAAAGGAGATGAAGATGGTGCGCTTATCTGGAACAATGGAGATCGACCAAAATGGTTTTTTACGGATCGGAGGAGTAAATGTAAAAGAACTGGTTGAGCGCTATGCTACACCATTAATTGTTTTTGATGAAAAGGAGATCAGGCAGAAGGTAAGGGAGTATCGGGAAGCCCTGCGGGAATATCCCGGGGGGGCAAGGGTGCTCTATGCCAGTAAGGCCTTTGCCAACCGGACCCTCTATCGGATTTTGGCGGAAGAGGGGATTAGTCTGGATGTAGTTTCCGGTGGAGAACTATATACAGCCCTGCAAGCCGGTTTTCCGGTCGAGCGAATATATTTTCACGGTAACAACAAACTGGTTGCTGAGATAAAATTTGCCCTGGAAAATAATGTAGTCAATTTTTTTATTGATAGTTTTCAGGAAGCAGAGTTATTAAATCAATTAGCCGGGGAGATGGACAAGCAAATTAAAGCTATGCTTCGGTTGACCCCGGGCATTGTGGCCCATACCCATCGTTTTATGGTAACCGGAACGATTGATTCCAAATTTGGGGTAGGGATTAAAAACGGTGATGCCCTAAAGTTGATTAAATTACTGCAGGGTTATCGGCAGATTGAATTGCTGGGAATTCAGGCCCATATTGGTTCACAGATCTATGAACAGGAGGCCTTTAGCCATTTAATCGAGATTATGGTTTCTTTCCTGGCTGAAGTACGGGAAGAGACCGGTCTTACCCTGGGCCGACTGGACCTGGGCGGGGGGCTTGGAATCCCCCAGACCGATGATGACCCGGAGATATCAATCCGGGAATATATTAATAAATTGATCACTAAAGTAAGCGCCGAAGCGGCCGAGCATCATTTCCCTTTGCCGGAAATCTGGGTGGAACCGGGGCGTTCGATTATCGGAACTGCCGGGACTACCCTTTATTCGATCGGGATGATCAAAGAAATTGAGCAGGTCAAAAAATATGTGACGATCGACGGAGGGATGACCGATAATATCCGACCGGCTCTCTACGGGGCCAAATATGATGCCTTTCTGGCCAATCGTAGCCTGACTGAACCGGTCGAAAAGGTAACAATTGCCGGTAAGTGTTGTGAAACAGGCGATACTTTAATTGAAGACTTGCAGCTTGCACCGGCGGAGACCGGCGATATTCTGGCAGTGACCGGTACCGGGGCCTATACCTTTGCCCTGGCTAATAATTATAACGGGATTCCCCGACCGGCCATTGTCCTGGTTAAGGATGGTCAAGCCAATTTAATCGTGCAAAGGGAGAGTTATGCCGATTTGTTGAAAAACGATCTGATCCCGGAAGGGTATTGATTTTTAGCTTAGAGGGAGGGTGATAGCGATGTTGGACCTGGTAATTAGCGGGGGAAAGATTATTGACGGGAGCGGGGCTCCCTGGTTCAGGGCCGATCTGGGGATTGCCGGCGGTCGGATTGTTTCGCTCGGACGCTTAAAGGGACAGAAGAGTAAAAAGAGGATCGTAGCTAATGATTTAGTGGTTAGCCCCGGATTTATTGATATCCATACCCATTCCGACCTGACTCTGCTCGTCAACGGGCGGGCTGAAAGCAAGATCAGGCAGGGGGTTACGACCGAAGTCATCGGAAACTGTGGCTATTCCCCGGCACCGGTTGCCGAGAAGTACCGGGAGGAATTGGCCGGTCAGTTAAAGGATGATTATAATTTGGAACTGACCTGGTCTTCTTTTGCTGAATATATTGAGCACCTGAAATCCAGCCCGATCAGTGTTAACGTGGTGCCGCTGGTTGGGCACGGAGCTTTACGGGCAGCGGTGCTGGGCTATGAAAACAGGCCGGCTACTCCGGCTGAGTTAAGTAAAATGAAAGGGCTGTTAAAAGAAGCAATTGCGGCCGGGGCCGCCGGTTTTTCCTCCGGCCTAATTTATCCCCCCTCGGCTTATGCCGATTCAGCCGAGCTGGTCGAGTTGGCCCGGGTAGCTGCCGAGCAGGGTGGGATCTATACAACCCATATGCGCTATGAGGGCGCACAGTTGATCGAAGGGGTACGGGAGGCAATCATGGTCGGAGAGAAAAGCGGTATTCCCGTCCAGATTTCCCACCATAAGGTAACGGATCGGGGGAGCTGGGGACTGGTCAGCGGTTCCCTCCGGTTGATCGAACAGGCCCGCCGGCGGGGTGTTGATCTTAGCTGTGATCTATACCCCTATCTGGCTACTGCGACCGGCTTGAGTGCTACTTTACCCGATTGGGCCCACCAGGGTGGATTAAAAGCAATGCTGGCCCGGCTGGTTGATCCGACTATTAGCGAGGAAATCCGGGCTGAGTTGGTCCGGACCCAGCAACACCAGGGCTGGGAAAATATTGTGATTTCTTCTGTTCATAATAAAGAGAATCAAAGGTGGGAAGGGCTTGATCTAAAATCAATTAGTGAGGAACTGGGCCTTGAACCGGCCGAAGCGGTGCTGGAGATATTGGTCCGGGAAAAGGGCCGGGTCGGGATGATCCGGTTTGCCATGTGTGAGGATGATTTAAAAACGGTTTTACGTCATCACCTGACAATGATCGGTTCCGATGGGAGCAGTCGGGCTGATTACGGTATTCTGGCGCGAGGTAAACCACATCCTCGTAATTTCGGCACCTTTCCGCGGGTCTTAGGGAAGTATGTGCGCGAAGAAGGGGTAATTAGTCTGGAAGAGGCGATTAATAAAATGACCGGGTTACCGGCCTGGCGGTTAGGTCTTGCCAGGAAGGGCTTGCTTAGAGAGGGGATGGATGCCGACCTGACGATCTTTGATCCGGATCAGGTGATTGATCGAGCAACTTTCCTCAATCCCTTGCAATATCCAACGGGGATTAAACAGGTAATTGTCGCCGGGCAGATTGTGGTCACCAATAACGAACATACCGGAGTAAAAACCGGTCAAATATTGTTGTAAGGAGGTAGAACGTTTTGCTTGATGACCGGAAAAGAAGAGTGGACCCGTTCTCTCCGCCCGGAGTTACCGAGGAGATGCTTACTCCGGAATACTGGCTGGAGCGGACAGCAGGGGCCGAGGAATTACTGTTAACTAAAACCGGGCTTGACGACTTGAATAATAGGACTTTTCAGATTATGAAGGAGCAGGGCTGGCAGCATGACCTTTACCAGTTGGAGGAATTTCCGACCGAGCTGAGTCGAGCAGAACTACTGGCGATCATCGCCGCTTATTCCGGGCCAGGGGTATTTCCCGCTCAACCTTGTTATAATCAACAGGGCCGACCGATCACAGAATCGGAGCGGGAAGCAGTGCTGGCCCGGGCCAATCTGGCCGGGATTCCCCCGGCAATTCGGGTCAAGTTCGGCCTCCTGCTCAGGCGGGAAGACCTGCGAGCCTTTCCGACCGAAGACCTAGCGGTGCCAAGCCCCGATTTAATTGACCATGATCTCTTTCAACTGACCAGTTTATCGCCCAATAGCCCGGTAGCAGTTCTCCACCACAGTACTGACGGTAGGTGGTCTTATGTGCAAAGCACTATTTACCGGGGGTGGCTGCGGAGTGACAGTATTGCGATAACTGCTCAACGGGCTGAGCTTTTTGATTTCCTGCGGCGAGACAGCTTTCTAACGGTGAGTGGGGCCTGGGTGGAGACTGAACCAAATCCCTTTGATCGACGGATCTCCAATCTTAAATACCAGATGGGAGATCAACTGCCCCTGGCCGAGCCGGCTGAGATACCGGACTCCATCCCGGCCGGGCATCCCCATGGTCAGGCGCCGATCGGTAATTATGTGATCAAAGTACCGGTTAGGGATGAGACAGGTGCCCTTAAGTTTAAACTGGCTTTGATCCGGCGCCGGAATGACCTGCAAGCGGGATACCTTCCCTACACCAGGGCTAACTTGCTCCGCCAGGCCTTTAAAATGCTCGGTGAACGGTATGGCTGGGGCGGCTCATTCGGCCGGAGGGATTGTTCGCGTTTTGTGCTGGATATCTACCGCTCAGTGGGGGTTATTCTACCCCGGGATGCCAACCGGCAGGAAGTCGGAACGGCCGGTCGGCTGATCCGCTTCAGTGGTTCAGTGGCCGCAAGAAAAAAACAACTGGCCCAACTGGCGGCGGGTGATCCCCTTTATCTGAAGGGACATGTAATGGTTTATCTGGGGAGGGTTCAAGGAAAGGATTATGTGATCCACGACGGAGCCGGTTATGCGGTCCGGAAACAAACAGGGAAAATAAAGGCGGTTACTGTGCATGGGGTTTTTGTGATGGAACTGGAACAATTATTAACCAGCGGAAAACAAAGCTATCTGGAAGCTTTAACAATTGGTCGGAGCTTTAAATAGAAAGGGATAGACTTGACAGAGGGGGTGATTTTTTTTAAGCCGGGGAGGAGAGTCAGAGGAACAGAGTTGGGCTGATTAAAGCAAAAGCAGAGGAGGAGAAGCAATGAGTAATAAGGTTTTAATGATGGCTCTGGTTTTAGTGATGGTTGTAAGTGTGGCTTTGTTTGCAGCGGAGCAACCCCAGTATGGGGGGACTCTCTTTCGGGAGAATAATACGGACTGGGATACACTTGACCCGGCTTACTGTTCCGGTTTTGATGCCGGGGATATGGCAGTTAAGATCTTTGACGGTCTGGTTAGATTTGACTATTACTCCAATGAGATTCGACCTAATCTGGCTAAGAACTGGGAAGTCAGTAATAACAATCAAACCTTTATTTTTCATCTTCGGCCGGGTGTCAAATTTCATAACGGGCGGGAATTGACAGCAGCAGATGTAAAATATAGCTTTGACCGTCTCTATGACCCGGCGACTGCTTCCCCGGGGACCTGGGTCTATGATATGATTGTCGGTACTGAGCAGGCCCTGGACGGCAAGAGTGATGGTCTGGCCGGAGTGCAGGTGCTTGATGATTATACGGTCAGTTTTGAGCTTAAATACCCCTTTGGCTTATTCTTGACCCACCTCACCCTGCCCTATGGTCTGATCGTACCGCGCGAAGAGGTTGAACGTTGGGGAGACCGGTTTAGCCAAAATCCGGTTGGGACAGGTCCCTGGAAGTTTGTCGAATGGCGACATGACGAAAGGCTAGTTTTGGAAGCCAATGAAGACTACTGGGAAGGCCGGCCCTATCTCGATAAAGTAGTTTATCGGGTGATTCCCCACGCGTTAACCCGAATTGCTGAGTTTGAGGCCGGTAATCTTGATTACACAGCAGTTCCCCAGGAAGAGCTGAAACGGTGGACAAATAATCCGGAATGGCAGCCCTATCTCCACCAGATGGCTGAGTTATCGACTTACTACCTGGCTTTAAATTCCGATTTTGAACCATTGAATCAACCCAGGATCAGAAAAGCAATAGCACTGGCGCTGGATAGTGAACAGATTACCCGGGCCCTTTTCCCGCAATATATTCCGGCCGATGATGCCATCCCGGCAGGAATGCCCGGTGGTTTGAGCCAAACCGGGCCAGGTTATGACCCGGAAAAGGCCAAAGAGTTGATGGCTGAAGCCGGCTATCCTGATGGTTTTGCGATGGAGATCTGGACCAGTAGCGGAGAGAATTCGGTCCGGGTAGGGGGAGTTTTGCAGGCCCTACTGAAGCGGGTTGGAATTGAAGTACGACTGGTCAAGAATGACTGGAGTGTTTTCTTTGCCACCGTTAAAAAAGGGAAGGCCCCGGCCTACTATCTTTCCTGGTGGGCCGATTATGCCGATCCTTATAATTTTCTCGATGCTCTCTATGCCAGTGAAGGAAGTCGGATTAATTACAAGAATGCAATAATCGACAAGATGTTGGAAGAGATGGCCAGGACTACCAGTGTAGAAGCCCGGGTAGAGATTTCCAAGAAAATTATTGAAGTAGCTCGTCAGCAGGGTGATCCCTATGTCTGGCTCTTCCATACAAGCTCAACAACAGTTAAACAACCCTGGATTAAAGGGGAAATTCATCACCAGATGTATGATGCCGATAAACTGGTAACCTGGTGGATTGACCAGGAGATAAAGGCAGAGCTGACAAAGTAAGATAGTTAGGAGTGGTCAGGTATAGCCGGGCCGGGCTTATACCTGACCCGTTCACTTTGGATAGAGCACAGTAAAGGGGGAAACAGTGATGTTTCAGTATATCCTCTACCGGTTATGCTTAGTATTCCCTGTTTTGTTGGGAGTAATGTTAATAACTTTTTTTTTAATGTATATTGTGCCGGGTGATCCTGTTTTAACTATGTTGGGCCAACATGCCAGTGATGAGAGTATCGCTCGAATTAGAGCACAACTCCGGCTAGATGACCCCTGGTATAGCCAGTTAGCTAATTATCTGCTCCGCACCCTGCGTGGTGACCTGGGGCGTTCCTATATCACCCACATTCCGGTGCGCGATGCCTTGCTGCAGAAGCTGCCGAATACAGTCCGTTTAGCCCTGGCAGCGATTGTAGTTGCTATTATCATGGGGGTAACGATTGGAATTATTTCGGCTATTTATCAGAATAGCTGGATCGATTATGTGGCGATGACCTTTGCCCTGCTTTTTATCTCAACTCCGGTTTTCTGGTTCGGAATGCTCCTGGTCTTTTTCTTTGCAATGAGATTGGGATGGTTTCCGATCTCAGGGATGGGAGACGGTGGTTGGCAGTATTTGTTCCTACCGGCAATTACCCTGGGCAGCCGTTTCGCGGCCTTTCTGGCCCGCTATACCCGGTCAGTTATGCTGGAAATCATCAGAGATGACTATATTCGTACTGCCCGGGCCAAAGGTGTTAAGGAGAGCATGGTTGTGTTAAAACATGCCTTGAAAAATGTGATGATCCCGGTGATAACAGTGATTGGTTTAAATCTGGCCAGTCTATTAAACGGCTCTGTTTTAACAGAGAGTATTTTTGCCTGGCCCGGTTTTGGCAGATATATGGTGGCAGCTATTCAGAAAAGAGATTTCCAGGTGATTGCCGGGTCGGTCCTGGTCGGTGCCGTTATTTTCATTTTTTTTAACCTGATCGTTGATTTGCTGTATGTAGCCCTGGACCCGCGGATTAAATATGAGTAAGAGGGGAGATGAAGAGATGAATCCAGGAAGAGGGAAAAAGAGAGAGGGATTCTGGGCTGATGCTGGAAAAAGGTTGAAAAGGAATAAGGCAGCGATGCTCGGTTTAATGATGGTTATTTTATTTATTCTGGTGGCAATGCTGGCCCCACTCCTGGCTCCTTATCAACCTGAGCAAATCGATCTTTTTAGTGTTTTAACCCCTCCATCCCGTGAGCACTGGCTGGGAACTGACTATTACGGCCGGGACCTTTTAAGTCGAATCATCTACGGGACCAGGATTTCACTGGCGGTTGGTCTTACTGTCCAGCTTATTTCTCTAACGATCGGGACTTTGCTGGGAAGCTTGGCCGGTTACTATGGCGGCAAGGTTGACCTGGTGATCATGCGGATAGTTGATATTGTCCTCAGTTTCCCCAGCCTGCTTTTAATTATTGCGATAATGGTTGCCCTCGGTCCCAGTATTTTTAATGTCTTCCTGGCCCTTGGCCTGGTCTCCTGGACGAGGACTGCCCGGATCATGCGGAGTGAGTTTATAGTTACCCGGGAGCGGGATTATGTAAAGGCAGCCCGGGCGATCGGCAACAACCACTTTAGGATTATGTTCAAGCATATCCTGCCCAATTGTCTGGCCCCACTGATCATTATCTTTACAATGGGGATCGCCAATGCGATAATGATGGAGGCATCATTGAGCTTCCTGGGGCTGGGAGCCCAGGAACCGACACCTAGCTGGGGCTCGATCATTAACAATGGTTTACAGTACCTGCGGACTGCTCCCTGGTATTCCCTTTTCCCGGGACTGGCGATCGCTTATACAGTCTTGGGGTTTAATCTGCTGGGTGATGGTTTAAGGGATGCCCTGGACCCGAAAATGAAGGATGTTTAAGGGGGGCCGGGGAATACTTTACGGCTAGTTTTAAATCAGAGGAGGAGAAATGTGATGAAAATAGTAGATATTAAGCTGTACCATCTTAGTATACCTTTAAAAAAACCCTTTAAAACAGCGTTGAGAACGGTTACTTCCGCTGAAGAGACCGTGGTTAAAGTTATGACTGATTGTGGTGAGGTTGGTTATGGTGAAGCCGCCCCGACCGAATTAATTACCGGCGATAACAGTGAGGGCATTCGGGGAATTATTAAAAATAAGCTGGCAGCCGAACTGATCGGAACAGAGATTGCCAATATCGAAGGGATCTTAAACCGGCTCAATCAATCTGTTGTCGGAAACAGCAGTGCCAAGGCAGCACTTGATATGGCTGTTTATGATCTTTATGGCAAGTTGCATCAGGCCCCTTTATATCAATTGTTAGGGGGTTACCGTGCTCAGATCAGGAGTGACCTGACGATCAGCATTAATTCCCCGGAAGAGATGCGAGCCGATGCCCTGGCTGCGGTTAAGAGTGGTTATGACACCTTAAAAATCAAGGTCGGGCTGGATAGTAAACTGGACTTTGAGCGGGTCAAGGCGATCCGGCAGACGGTTGGTGCAGGGGTTAAGCTCAGGTTAGACGCCAATCAAGGCTGGCAGGCCAAGGAAGCAGTCGCTTCGATCCGCCAGATGGAAGATGCCGGTCTGGAGCTCGAACTGGTTGAACAACCGGTTAAAGCCTACGATTTGGACGGTTTAAAGTATGTAACCGAGCAGGTATTAACCCCGATTATGGCTGATGAAAGCCTATTTACTCCCCGTGATTGTTTTGAATTATTGAAAAGAAGGGCCTGTGATTTGCTCAATATCAAGCTGATGAAGGCCGGGGGTATTTATCGGGCCCTATTAATTAATTCTATTGCTGAAGCAATGGGGGTTGAATGCATGTTGGGTTGTATGTTGGAGAGCAAAATATCAATATCGGCCGCCGCCCATCTGGCAGCTGCCAAAAAGAATATAACCAGGTTGGATCTGGATGCCCCGCTCTTACTGGCTGAAGATCCGGTGCTGGGTGGGGTTGGCATGACCGGACCGGAGATTAGTTTTTCACCGGAAGCAGGGTTGGGGATTAAAGGGATTGAGGATCTGGTAGAAGTGTAGAAAAATCGCCTATTTGGGCGATTTTTTTGATGCTTCGTAAACTAAACGGCAAGCGTAAACTTGATTTAATAAGAAAGGTCAGAAAAGCAATCATAACTCTTACTTCAAAACCATTAGATATCCTCGTCTATGATCAGAATGATTTCTATGATCGAGCAAATTTAGCTTCAACTCTGGAGTATAGAATAAAAAATGAAGGGGTTAAAGTTTATGGATAATAAAGAAATTGCTCTGGAGTGGTTCGAATTATTGATATCGAAGAACAAGATGTTAAATCTGCTATTAAAGATACGGAAAAGATAAAAGCCGTTGTTTTAGTTAAGGTAAATGATTAGGGAAATTATTTATTAGTAGTATATCAAAAAATAATCTTGGCAAATCACACCCTGGAATCTTAACATCCCGGCAAACTGATCAATCCAGTTATAGTCATTCCATATTAGCAAACTATTAAAGACAAACCGACCTAACTAGTGGTTCCTCAGGCAGGCTAGAATAGATCACTACTTTAAATCCTGGATGTTTATCCAGGATAGCAGTGTTATCCCACTAGCTCTTATCTCCAGTTTTAGCTCATCGGTAGAGAGATTTTTTAGTTTTAATCTACTAGTATCTTCTTTAGGCTTTTGCAAAGCCTAATAACTTTCAAAAACAAAAAGACTGTTTAGAAACGGTCTTTTATAGACCAACACTAAAACAAATTACAGGATGACAAAAATATAGTCTTTAGATTCACCGTGATGATCAAGGTATTGTTTTCTGCAGGTTCATAACTCTCAGCATTTAGAGCAGAATCAACCAGTAACAGTACCAATAAAAGACGATATCGCTGCCGCCATCTGGCCGCTGCCAAAAGAAAATAATCAGATTGAACCGGTAAGCCTCACTCTCACTGGCCTAAGATCCGGTTGGCATATCCGGACCCAGAGATTAGCTTTCAACGTAAGCATAGTTGGGGATTAAAGGGATTGAGGATCTGGCAGAGGTTTAGAATTTTTTTGAGCGGAAAAGAGAATCGGTTATTGAACTTTAATATGGTACTATGTAAAAAATTATTAGAAAATATAAAATTTATATATTTTGAAGGTGTTTTTAAGTTAATTAAGAATATAGTAAACATGTGAAAATATTAACTAATGGATAATAAAATAATTTCAAAAAGTGACTTAGATAAAAGGGAAAAAGTAGATAAGCACACATTTTTTTATCTTTGGATATTTTTTTATAATATGGAGATATACTTAAAAACATCACGGGAGGTGCCTAAAATAGGATGCTGTTGAATTAACGTGCAATTCAGTTTACTCTTGAATAAGGACCAATAAGTCAGTACTCGGATACATAATAAATTGGACAAAATGACTACTACTACGAAAAAAGACAATAAACACCAAATAATTAAAAATATAAACAAAATCATTTATAGTGCTAAAAAGAAAATATTTACGAATTTTTTTAAGTATTCATAGGGGTTTGTTTATCTATCAACTTTCGAACTTGGGTATAAAAAAGAGGTGACCATAATGAGGGCCAGTAAAAGCTACACCACCTGGCAAAACATAAAATACATAATAGTACAATCATTTCAAGATAGTAAGTCACTGTTTGTTTATTACGGCATCTATGCAATTTTAACCGCAATCCAGCCTTTTATTGTCATCCTTTTTCCTAAATTTATTATTGACGAGCTAACCGGTCGGCAAAGACCACTTACCTTAATCCTAATCCTGTTAGCAATGTTTCTCCTGTCAGCCGGTAGCGGTTTTTTTATTGCCTATTTACGCAGCCTTAAAACCACTCAAGTAATTAAAATAACTTTTCGCTTTGCCCGCAGAATTACTGAAAAAAATCTAACAACGGCTTTTATTAATACCGAAAATCCAGTCTACTTAAACAAAATGGAAAACGCCAATCGAGCCCTCTCCGATGTGAACAATGGTTTACAGGGCCTTTTACATCAATTCTTTTCTTTGTTCAGCAACTTGCTGGCCTTAAGCGGCTATCTGGCGATTATTGCCAGTCTAAATCCCTTTGTCTTACTATTTTTAATCCTAACGGTTAGTGTGACCTATTTCCTTTCCTTCCAGGCCAAAAAATTTGCCCACAGCAAACATGATGAAATTTCTCAACATGACCGGCGTTCAGCCTATGCCTACCAGATAATGTATGACTTTGCCTATGGGAAAGAATTACGGATTTATAATCTGGCCGGCCGGATTGCCCGTCTTTACCGGATGGCTAAAGCGAAGCGACTGCAAATCGAGCAAGCGATCAAATACCGTTATTTTATGATCGGTATTGTCGAGACGATCCTGCTATTAATTCGTGAAGGGGTAATCTATGTCTATCTGATTTATCTTTATATTAACGGCGGGATAACAATTGGTAGTTTTATGATGTATCTGGCGACAATTGCCGGCTTTGCCGGTTGGATGCAATCGGTTATCAACAATATTGTACACCTCCGGGCCCAAAACTTGTATATTAATGATTTGCGGTCCTTTTTGGCAATAGAAAATGATCAGGAAAAAAAGGAAACTCTCCCCTTGCCCCCTGCCCCCTATTCAATTGAATTTAGAAACATTTCCTTTAAATACCCTGATAGTGCCGACTATATTTATAAAAACTTCTCACTCTTAATTCCGGCCAAACAGCGACTGGCTATCGTCGGACCAAACGGGGCCGGGAAAACAACCTTGATCAAGCTCCTTGGCCGGCTTTATCAGCCGGAGCAAGGGGAAATACTCCTTAACGGGATTAACATTGAAAGGTTTGCCCAGCAGCAATACTATTCTTTGTTATCTACTGTTTTTCAAGAAATAAAGATCCTGGCTTTCTCGGCAGCTGAAAATATCGCCTTAGCAGAAAGTGAAGGGATTAACCGGGAAAGGGTTCAGCATTGTCTGGAAAAAGCAGGGCTGGACAAAAAAATTGCTTCATTAAAAAAAGGCATTAATACCGCCATGTTAAAATTTCTGGATCGTGAAGGGGTTGAATTATCCGGTGGTGAAAAGCAAAAGCTCGTCTTAGCCCGGGCGCTTTATAAAAATGGTGGAATTGTCATCCTGGATGAACCGACCGCTGCTTTGGATGCGCTGGCCGAATCCAATATTTATAATCAGTTTAACCATTATTTTCAGGATAAAACTGCCATTTATATCTCGCATCGGCTGGCCAGCACCCGTTTTTGTGACCAGATCGCTTTAATCGAAAACGGAGTATTAGCTGAATACGGGACTCATCAAGAGCTAATGGCCAGAAACGGTAAATATAGGGAGATGTTTGCTCTCCAGGCTCAATACTATCAAGAGGAGGGTGGTGTCAATGATGAAAAGCTGGACTGAACTAAAAAAGGACGGGCAAGTTGCCCTTTATTTCCTGCAACTGAGCAATCAACTAATTCCTTCCTATCTGCCTTTGATTATTGGCTCATCATTTTTTTATGCCTTAACACCTTTTATCAACATTATTATGCCCCGATTCATTATTAATGAGCTCATGGGTGGTCAAAGGATGGAGCAATTGCTGCTCTTTGTCGGTATTATTATCTTTGGTAATGCTCTGTTAAATTCAATCAATCGCTTTGGGGCGGTTAAGGTTGAGCTGGCCCAATTTAAGTTAATCAGCCGGATTGAACTGCACCTGGGCCACCATCTCATGAAGATGGATTATGAAGAGATTGAAGACCCGCAAATCCTTGATTTAAAGGACCGGGCCCTGGCTCCGATTAACACGCAAGGGGCCCTCTCCAAGATGATCACTAGTATGATCAAGATGATCCAGTCAATCATCGCGCTGAGCGGATTAACGGCAATTATCTTCAGTCTAAACCCACTTATAATTATAATAATCATGGCGGTCCTCTTACTAAATACAGTTATCTTTAAAAAAACCCAGCAGGCCCAATTCAACTTCCATCAAATGTTAACCCCGCTCAACCGCCAATTTGCTTATTATAAATCGTTAGCGAGTGATTTTTCAATGGCCAAGGATGTTCGTCTCAATAATATGTCACCATATCTCTTAAAAAAGGTCGATCGCTATCATCAAGCAAGTTTAAAACACTTCGGCCAATTATTTGCAACGGTCGGACTGTTTCAAGGCTGGTCCCATCTTAATCTCCAGCTACAGCTGATCTTTGTCTATGCCTATCTGGTCTATCGAGTTTTGATCAAATCAATCCGGATTGGCGACTTTACGATGTATCTGGCTGCTACCAATAGCTTTTCCAATCATATCTCCACATTCTTAAACTCATGGATCGAACTTCGCCAGATGTGTAAATACCTTGATTCATTCCGGCAATTGACCAGTATTAAACCCCAAAAATCGACCGGTAAGAAAAAGGTAAATCTGATCAGCCCGGCTACCCTGGAATTTAAAAACGTCTCTTTTAAGTACAGGGGCAGTGCGGATTATACCCTAAAAAATGTTTCGCTTAAAATAAAGAGCGGTGAGAAGTTATCAATTGTCGGAGCAAATGGGGCCGGAAAAACCACTTTTATAAAATTACTATGCCGATTATATGACCCGGACCAGGGGGAAATCCTGCTTAATGGGATCAATATCAAGGAATTTGCTTATTCAGAATATATCAAGCTATTAGCGGTAGTCTTTCAAGATTATAAGCTGTTCTCTTTTTCGATTAAAGAAAATATCGCTTTTGACCAGGCGGGTAATAATTCGGACCAGGCAGTCCGGGCAGCCCTGAAAAAGGCAGGGCTGCTGGATAAAGTACAAAGGTTGGAAAAAGGACTGGATACACCTATTTATAAAACTTTTGATCAAAAAGGGATTGAATTCTCCGTCGGGGAAAGCCAGAAGATGGCCATAGCCAGGGCAATCTTCAAAGATGCTCCGATCGTCATTCTGGATGAACCGACCGCCGCTCTGGACCCCTATGCCGAGTATCAAATATATGCCAAATTTAATCAGCTTGTCGGTGCTAATACGGCAATCTATATTTCTCATCGCCTCTCTTCCTGTCGCTTCTCCGACAAAATTGCTGTTTTTGAGCAAGGTAAATTGATTGAATACGGGCACCATACCGAGCTGATTAATAATAGTAAAATATATGCGGCAATGTGGCATACCCAAGCACATTATTATACCCAATAAGGTAAACTTTTTATTAAAAAATACAAATACATATAAAAAATCAAACAGGCTATGATTCAGAATGACTGTTAGTATTTAAAAAAGGTTAATTTTTTTGATAAAAATATCTATAAATAGAAGAAAAAGTATTTAATAACATAAATTAAGGTAGATATTTTTTTTTTTGTGTGTCAACTTAGGGGGATTAAATAATGAATGGTGTTTTTAACATAGACCAAAGATATTTTAGCATTATAGAAAAAAGATTTAATGAAAAAAAGAAGATAGCAGCAAAGCGCCCTTACATTAATGAATAATGGGCTAGGCCGATGTGGTGAAGAATCATCCTTTACAATAGCTGTGCTACGGAGTCTTTGTATTCCTGCTCGTCAGTGCTATATACCTAGGTGGGCTCACTGCGATTCAAATCATGCATGGGTTGAAGCCTGGGCAGATGAAATATGGTATTATTTTG
>JAKSCG010000249.1 GCA_022360715.1 Halanaerobiales bacterium | reverse complement strand
TACCTTATCCCTTTATCTTGCAGGAAAAGATGGATGGAAGAAAATTGAGTAAATTAATCTGTCGGTCAAGCCTAAAAGATCAAACAGCAATCTATTATACGCTAGGGTGTTTGTATCGTCAAATGCATGGAATTAAAAATGAGCAATCCGGTTTATGGAGTGATAACCCGAAAAAGATTCTTTATTCAATATCACCAAATGAGTATATGTATCAAGCGGAGATCATCAATGGCAGTGGCAAGGCTGCGTTGGAGCAGAGCAATGGAAAGCCTTTACCCGGGGGTATGGCCAACTACCAGAAGATAAACGAATATTATTATATGCATTGATGCAAAGATTGTGTGCCGCAATGGGAGTTTATATTGAACCGGAGATGCCCCGGAACGAAGAATGGCGTAAGAATTGTTTAAATGATCTTGAGCATTTTTTAAAAGTGTTGGAATTCAGTTAAAAAGGAAGGAGACATTTAAGTGGAAGTTAAGATGATCGAGGGCAGGGAAATGACTATTGTCGGGACTGTCGCCGTGGGGGAGAGTGTCGATGATATTAATATTGGACAGTTGTGGGAGAGGTTTGAACGCAAATATTCAGCTATTAAGTATAAAATCGACGGCAAAGATTATGAACTCCATTTTGAAGATGATTCTGCACCAAAGAGACATCTTTGTTTTATCGGCGTTGAGGTAACAGCAATTGTTGATCTTCCCTTAGAACTGTTTGTAAAGGTAGTTCCCGGGTATACCTATGCAGTCTTTATCCACTGTTTTAGCGACGGGGGTTATCAAGAAGCATATCGGCAGATTGATCAATGGCTCAGCAATTCTCAGTATCAGGCTGCTGCTTCCTTTGACATCCAGTGCTATGATAAACGCTTTAAAGGGCACGATAATCCGGAATCAGTCTTAGAATTTTATGTTCCGGTTAAACAAAAAAACCCTTAAACTTTATAAAAAGATGAGGAGATCATGATGGGATATTACATTGATTTAAGTAAGATTTCGTTGGAACAATTTAGGGAAAAATTAGCAAACGGCGAGTTGCTTCCCAGCCAGCAAATTCTCAAAGATGATTTGGATGAAAGATTTCAGAAAATAAAGGATCAGAATATAAATAATATGAACGAGTTGAAACAAGCCTTGAAAACAAAAGCTCAAATAAATAAATTTGCCGCAACAACTTTTTTACCAATTGATTATTTGACTATTCTTCGAAGGGAAGTAAATAGTTATCACCCGCAGGCCAGAAAAATTAAGGATTTCCCTTGCTTATCGGCAAAAACAATTAAAGGGCTGGCGGCGATCGGGATAAAAACTACCGTTGAGCTTTATGAACAGATCGTTACTAAGGCCGCCCGAAAAAAATTACAAGAAAAACTGGGAATTACGAGCAAGGAAGCACTCCTTTTAGCCAAACTAACCGATGTTTCGAGGGTGCGCTATATTAATCAAGCCTTTGCCACTTTGCTGATCAATTCAGAATATGATACCATTCAAAAGATTAATCAAGCCGATTTTGAAGAATTATACCAACAATTGAGTACAATAAATCAAGAAAAAGGATATTTTCGGGGTAAAATCTTTTTAAAGGATATGAAGTATTTGATTAAAGATACAGAAAATGTGTCTTTTGAGATTGAGTATTGAAATTCCCAGGGAGATTCTATGTTCTTAAGCAATTAGCCGAACTGAGTGAGCGGTGAAACATAATGAAAGTTTTTAAATAGCAGGATTGTTCAAGTAATTTTGATTCTGATATTATATACTATTAATCACAATACTATTAAGCGGGAGGTTTTTTGAGCTGATGAATTATCATGATTTACTTTTAAAAAGACGTTCAGTTAGAAACTTTACTGATCAGACGGTATCACGGGAAACTATGATAGAAATAATTGGTGAGAGCATATATGCACCAAGTTCAGGCAATGATCAGCCCTGGAAATTTATCATCGTAAATGATCGATTATTGATGCAGAAAATATCGGATGAAGCCAAAGCAAATATTTTGCAAAGGATAAAAGAAAATCGGAATGACTATGCCCAAAAGTATGAGAAGATGTTGAGGAAAGAGCAGTACAATATTTTTTATAATGCACCATCGGTGATCTTTATTATCGGCCAAAGAAATTTGAAAAACATGAAAATCAACTGTACGCTTGCGGCCAGCTACTTGATGATGTCTGCTGCGGCCAGGGGCCTGGGAACGTGCTGGATCAATTTTGCAACCGCTATTCAATCACCAGAAACATTAAACGAATTGGGAATTCCGGATGATTGTGAAATTGTAGCCCCGATTATTATTGGATATCCGGTTGAAATACCTGCTGTGCCTAGCCGGAAAGAACCTGATATTTTAAAGATAATCTAATTGCTACTCGGCGAAAAAGAGGAGTAAGGAGAATTATGCATAAGGAAATAACTGCCAAGAAATTGCTGTCCCATGCGACCAGACCTGATCCCTGGTTTGGGATCAAACATAGCATGAATATCTATCGGGGTTGTGAACACCAGTGTATCTATTGTGATTCGCGTAGTGAATGTTATGGGATTGAAGACTTTTCCAATCTCTATATCAAGGTAAATGCTCTGGAGCTCCTGGAACGGGAGCTTTTTTCACTACGGACTAAGGGGACGATCGGTACCGGGGCGATGAATGATCCCTATACTAAAGCTGAACAGAGCTTAAACTTAACGCGAGGAGCTTTGCAGATAATTGCCCGCTACCGTTTTCCAGTGCATATTCTCACCAAGAGCAATCTTGTTTTAAGGGACTTAGATTTATTAAAAATCCTTAGCGGTAAATATGCAGCAGTATCTTTTACGATCACTACAGCCGAGCAAAAGCTGGCTGCCCAGATTGAACCGGGAGCTCCTTTGCCGGAAGAGCGTTTTAGGGCGATAAAAAAGCTGTCGGAAGCCGGGATATACACTGGAATCTATATGATGCCCATTCTCCCTTTTCTTGAGGATAATGAAGAAAATATTAAGGAGATTGTCAATAAGGCAGCGCTGTCCGGGGCAAAGTATATTATACCCTGGTTTGGCATGACACTCCGTGACCGGCAAAGGGGATATTATTATCAAAAACTTGATCAACTCTTTCCCGGTGTCAAAAGGAAGTATATCAATACTTATGGTAATAACTATCAATGTGCTGTCATCAATGCCAAAAAACTATCGCTCCTCTTTACACGGTTGTGTCGGGAGCAAGCGATTGCTACCCAACTCAGCATCTATCAAACTAAAAGGCCGGCTCAACTACCCCTGTTTGAACAATAGCCCTTTTAAATTCCGAAAGTGCAGTAACTTGCCTTATTACCTGAATATTGTTATAATGGTTTATGTGTTTACATACATTTTATTATTTATATTAAAAGGAGGTCATTTTTTTTATGCAATCATTATAAAGTAATCAGGTTGCAAGTGCATTTGCAGCTTAGATGATGACTGTAATTAATTGATATCAACGTATTCAGCTTTGCTGAAGACCGACTAACATTGATGAAAAAGGTTGTGATATTTTAGTAATGAAAAAAGAAGCTAATCGTGAGCAATTTGAGTATATTATCCATGGTCCCATCTTTAATTCGCTGGTCAAATTGTCATTACCAATTATGGTCAGCCAATTTATGCAAACTTTATATAACCTGGCTGATACTTTTTGGGTCGGCAAGGTCGGCGCAGAAGCTGTTGCAGCTATTTCACTGAGTTTTCCCCTGGTCTTTTTGATGATCTCCGTTGCGGCAGGTCTAACTATTGCCGGGACAGCATTAATTGCCCAATACCAGGGGGCCGGTGATATTAAACAAGTAGAGAAGATGGCCGGACAGTTAATCAGTTTTATCGGTGCATTTTCTATTTTAGTTTCGGTCGTTGGCTTTATTTGGGCCCGGGATTTACTCTCCTTGATGGGGGCGGCTCCGGAGATTATTGATCCGGCAACCGGTTATTTAAAAATAATTTTTGCCGGAATGCCGTTTATGTTTGGTTTTTTTATTTTTTCAGCATCATTGCGCGGGATCGGAGATACCATGACACCGGCTGTAATGATGTTTTCTTCGGTAATATTGAACATTATTCTTGATCCAATTTTGATTTTTGGGCTAGGACCTTTTCCGGCAATGGGGGTTGAGGGTGCAGCTGTGGCGACCATCTTTTCCCGGGGGGTAGTAGCAATTTATGCTATTTATATTTTTGCCAATGGTTCGCGGGGAATACAGTTAAAATACCAGAATATGATACCAGATTGGCCGACAATTAAAATGATCATCAGGATTGGTCTGCCCTCTTCGATCGAACAATCAATGGTCTCACTGGGCCAGCTCTTTATGACCACACTGGTTGCTTCTTTCGGAACGATTACCCTGGCTGCTTTTGGCATTGTCAATCGGCTTATTAGTATTCCGGTTATTCTGGCGATGGGATTTTCAGCGGCTACTACTACGATGGTCGGGCAGAATATCGGGGCAGATCAAAAGAAGCGGGCGGAAAGAACAGCTTTGGTCAGTATAACTACTGTTTTTACTTCACTGACCTTGATCGGTGTATTCTTTATGATTTTGCCGGAATGGAGCATTGGTGTCTTCAATAGGGAGCCCGGTGTTTTAAGAGATGGCCAGGCCTATTTGCTGGCCGTAGCCTGGAATTTTGGCTTTATCGGCGTATTAAATGCCGTTAACGGTGTTTTTAAAGGGGCCGGGAAGACGATTCCCCCGATGATTATATCAACCACCAATTTGTGGATTTTCCGGGTCTTACTAGCTTTTCTTTTAAGCCGTACTCTGGGTTGGGGTACAGCCGGTTTATGGTGGGCGGTGGCGATTTCAAATATTGCCGGGGCTTTACTGGGGGTTATCTGGTTAAAAGTAGCTGACTGGAGCGAAAAGGTAATCGGCACGAAGGAGAATAACCCGGCTTAATTTTCCTGGACCGAGTTGATTGATTTTTTTGCTCGCCCGGATTGCCAGAGAAAGATAATAATAATCAAGATAATCAGTATTGATAGCATAATGCCCGAAAAGTTTTGCCAAAGACTGAAGGTTTGATAAAGGGTTAACATCCCCAGAGTAAGGAGAGAGATTGAAATAATCCTTTTGATCGTTTTTTCTTTGAGGATTTTGACAATGTTAACTGAAATCGGGATTGACAGTAAGGCTCCCATCAAAATTGCTATCCCTAAATACCAATTGATCTGGCTGGAATTGAGTAGAGAATAGGCCATTACCCCGACCAGACAGGTTAGACCTTCGGCCAGGGAGGTAATGCCGATCGCATTTTTCCCCTTTAACCCTGCTAAGATTTGTCCTCCGGTTACCAGCGGCCCATAACCCCCACCGCTAAGCCCTTTATTAAAAGATGCAATTGAGCCGAGGATGAAGATTTTTTTCCAGGAAAAAATTTGTCGATGTCTGGTAGTTAAAAATGTTCCTGTTCCGATAATGAGAAGTAAGATCGCGATATAGCCCTTGATAAAGGTTGTAGAAAAAACATTGAGAGCCAGAAAGGCAGCGGAAATAGTACCAAAAATACCACAGCCGGCCAGGATGACCGCTACTTTCAGTTCCCGGGAGCCCTTACTGAGATTGACATTACCCCGCCGGTGGTGCATGAACGCCGAGGAGACACCGGTAATAAACTCGGAAAAGAGGACCAGGGGAACTACTTCCAGGGGATCAAATCCTAAAAATAGTAAAACTGGTGTGAGAATGGTGCCGTAACCCATGCCAAGTGAGGAATCAATTGATTCACAGAAAAAGGCAACAAGAGCAATAAGTAGATATTGATAGAACATGGAATATTTCTCCCCTTTGGTGAGCAACTTTTTTATTTATGTTGGTAGATTTACTAAAAAAATACACAGAATAATATATGCAAACTATTGGTTGGGTGTTACTTCCTGAGATGTTACTTGCAAATTATTTGCAAATAGCTTGACATTAAATCAACTATCTTATAAGCTTAATGTATAAATGCAAATCATTTGCAAATAATAAGAAGAGTTTAATCTATAAACAGGAGGTACTGAGCTATGCTAATCAAAAAGAAGTCGGTTATGGTTGTTCTCTTGTTGGGATTTGTAGTTTTATTTTTTTCCATATTGGCTGATCAACAGGTCGAGGGTCAAAGCAAAATACAGATCTATACCAGTATTTATCCCCTCCATGATCTGGCCAGTAGGATTGTCGGAGATAAGTTCGAGCTGGAATTAGTGGTGCCTAACGGTGTCGAGATTCACGGTTATGAACCATCACCCCGGAAGATTGCCCGTTTGGAAAAGGCGGATTTGTTCTTTTACATCGGTCTGGGACTGGAATCATGGGCAGAAAAAGTGGTCCAGAACCTGGAGGAAGCCGGGGTGAAAACAGTCCGGGTTACTAAAGACTTGAAGTTATTGGAATTGGAGGAACACGATCATTCCAATTGCAACTGTCATGAACACCACGGTCATGAACATCATGATCATGAACACCATGGTCATACTTATGATCCCCATGTCTGGCTGGACCCGTTTAATATGAAAGAGATTGCTTACTTAATTACCGAAGAATTGATCCGGCTCGATCAAGGCAATCAAGAATTCTATCGGGCCAACTACCGGGATTATGCCGCAGAGATCAAGCAATTAGACCGGGAGTTTAAAGAAGGGTTAGCTGAGAAAAAACGAGAATATGTTTTGGTTTCACATTCAGCTTTTGGGTATTTAGGCAAGCGCTATGGGTTTAAACAATTGTCGGTTACCGGAATAAGCCCAGATCAAGAGCCGACACCAGGTTCCCTGGCCAGGCTGATCGGAGAGGTTAAAGAACATAATTTGGAATACATTTTCCTGGAGACGCTGGCCAGTCCTAAAACGGTTGACGTTCTGGCTGATGAGGCAGATTTGCAGGTGCTGGAGTTGAATCCGGTGGCTGGTTTGACTGCAGAGGATATTGCCGGGG
This sequence comes from Halanaerobiales bacterium, assembly GCA_022360715.1. Taxonomy (GTDB): domain Bacteria; phylum Bacillota; class Halanaerobiia; order Halanaerobiales; family DTU029; genus JAKSCG01. The sequence continues at coordinate 4,725 of JAKSCG010000249.1, read as the reverse complement.
GCGAGGATTATTTCTCACTGATGAGAAAAAATCTGGCGAACCTGAAAAAAGCCCTAGTGGAATAAAAATGAAGAAAATAGTCGAGGTAAACGATCTTTCATTTAAATATGACCGGGATTTTATCCTACAGGATATTAATCTGGTAATTGAACAAGGGGATTTTATGGCCTTTTTAGGTCCCAATGGTTCAGGGAAGAGTACTCTAATTCAGCTATTGTTGGGTTCTTTAAAACCAACCAGCGGTGAAGTGAAGGTTTTTGGAGTAGCGGTTGAGCATTTTACGGATTGGGGTCGGATCGGTTACATCTCTCAGCAGGTCAAGAATTTTAATCAGAGTTTCCCCGCTACGGTCAAAGAGCTCATTACTGCTAAGCTCTATCAACAGATGGGATTTTTAAAGTTGTCTAATTCCCGGCTACAACCCCGGATCGAGCGAGCGCTGGCCCTGGTTGATATGCTTGATTACCAGGACAGGCAACTGGGTAGTCTCTCCGGTGGGCAACAGCAGCGGGTCTTTATTGCCCGGACAATGGTATCCGAACCGGAGGTGATCTTTCTTGATGAACCGATGGTTGGGGTTGATAGCCGGGCCCAGGATGATTTTTTTCAGTTAGTTAATCGACTTAACAATGAGTTGGGAATTACTGTTGTGATGATTTCCCATGATATACATGTGGTTAGTAGTCAGGCCAATCGAGTAGTTTGTCTGGTTGATCGCCGGCTCTATCATCACCAGGGTGATGAGTTTGATTATTCCTGTTACCTGGAAGGGGTCAGAGGAAAGAACAGGCTGGTACCGGAACATCTACATCAGGTGGTGGATTGAATGAGCGAAATGCTAACTTATTCCTTTATGCAGCGGGCTTTTATCGTTGGCAATGTTATTGCGGTAATTGCCCCGCTGATCGGGGTTTTTTTGATTATGAAAAGACTGGCTTTAATCGGCAATACTATTTCTCATGTGGCCCTGGCCGGAGTTGCCCTAGGGATGATTCTGGGGATTTATCCGGTTTATATGGCCCTTTTGATTTCAGTAATAGCCGCCCTGGGAATAGAGCGTATGCGAAAGAGCTACCAGGATTATGCCGAGCTGTCCCTATCGATCATCCTGGCCACCGGTCTGGGTATGGCCACTATTTTAATTAGCTTAGCCCCAAATAGTGCCGGTATTATGAGTTATCTATTTGGAAGTATTACCCTGGTAACCAGACAGGATTTATCTATTGTAATCCCACTGGGGATTATAATTATTCTGGTAGTTTTTAAATATTATTATGGTTTGTTTTATCTATCCTTTAATGAAGAAGATGCCAGGTTATCGGGAATACCAGTTAGATTTTTAAACATCGTCTTCATCCTGATTATCTCTTTAACTATTGCCCTGTCGATGAGGATTATCGGGGGTTTATTAATTGCCTCACTGATAAGTATACCGGTTGCAACAGCCCTGCAACTGGCCCGGAGTTTTAAGGGGACGATTATCTATAGCATCTTTTTTGCAGTTGTTTCGGTAAATTCCGGGCTTACTTTTTCCTTTTATTATGACCTGGCCCCAGGCGGGACGATCATTATTACCGGTGTCGCTATTTTAGTTCTGGTGATTGGACTGCAAAAACTGAAAGGATATCGGAAACAGCCTGACTTTAGTTAATAAAAGTTAAAAGAGGGATCTTTATGAATGAACAGTTATACTGGAAAGAACAGATGAGCACCAGGGGAATACGGACTACCAAGCAGCGGATGGCTATTTTGCATGTCTTAATCGAGCAAAGACGTCCCCTCTCCGCCCAGGATATATTTTTTCGTTTACAGGAAAATAATCCTCGTTTGCGTTTGTCAACAGTCTACCGCAATTTAAATCTTTTTACCGAGAAAGAGATGGTCCGGAAGATTGATTTTAGGCTGGATAAGCGCGAGTGTTGTTTTGAGTTAGTAAGTGGTGAGCATCATCATCATTTGATCTGTATCGACTGTGGAGAAATTATTCCTTTAGATTGTCCCCTGCGGGATTATCAGCGAAAGATCAGCCAGGAGACCGAATATACCATTCTGGACCATACGATGAAAATTTACGGGTTATGCCCCCGATGCAAGTAAATATTAAATAAATTCAAAAAACCCCTTTACAAACTAACCTAATTATTTTATAATAAATTTAAATTACAAATTAATATTATTAAATATTATTTTTATTATTATTAGTTATTCATATTATTAATAGACTATTTTAAAGTTTATTTTTGTTATTTTAAAGGGGTATTTTATATGCAAGCAACTGCACTAGATAAAAAGCAAAAAACGCTATTTAGAAATACAAACTTTATGCTGCTTTTTTTAGGCGGACTGGTTTCCAGAATTGGGAACGGTATTCATTATATCGGACTGGTCTGGTATATTCTTGAATTAAAGGGTTCAGGATTTGCTGTCGGAATGGTGTTAATGTTATCAACACTACCGGGTGTTATTCTTGGCCCATTTAGTGGGGTTCTGGTGGATCGTTATAACCGAAAAAAGATAATTGTCTGGATGGATATTGTGCGGGGTTTAATTACCCTATTGATGGGATTAATGGTTTTAAGTCAAGCTATGAACTATACATACTTAATATTAGGAACAGTATTACTGGGGGTCTGTGGAACCCTGTTTAACCCTGCGGTAAGTGCAAGTATTCCCAACATTGTCGAAGATCAACACTTAACTAAAGCCAATTCTTTTGAACATATGAGTATGAATTTAACAGGGGTGATTGGGCCGGCATTTGGCGGTATTTTACTTGCTATTTATGGGGTTGCGGGAGTGTTTATAATTAATGGTCTCTCATTTTTATTATCAGCTTTTTCGGAAGCCTTTATTAAGTTTCCCCCACGAAAAATTGCCCAGAACGGCGGAAAAGCTGACCTTTTAAGAGAAATGAAAGAAGGAGCAATATTTATCTACCACAATAAAGCACTTTTTCACTTAATGTTTGCCTGTTTATTTGCTAATTTCCTCTATTCGGGAACTTTTGTTGTAGGGATGCCTTTGATCGCTAAAAAGTTTCTCGATGCATCAGCCCAGGAATTTGGAATGATGCAAGCAGCCTGGCCGGTAGGTGCTGCCCTGGGAGGATTGCTAATTTCAGTCTTATCGGAATTCAAAAAAATTTTTAAGGTTTTTACTATTTCATTATCAATTCAAACAATCTTCTTTTTTATGATCGGTATTGTTGCATTACCGCTATTAATTAGCCAACTGGGGATTACAAGAGCGATGATTTTAATAATCGGGCTATTGGTCTTAGGTGGGGTCTGTAACGCCTTTGTTAATATTCCAATTTTGGTAGTATTTCAACGAATGATACCTGACGATAAGCGCGGGCGGATTTTTGCTCTGACCGGGACGATCTCACAGGGGTTGGTTCCAATTTCGATTGGTCTTGCTGGATTAATCTCCGAAATAATTATCCCGGCTTATTTATTTATCTTTGGCGGGATCGGAATGGTTTTTATTATGTTTAATCTGGTGCAGAAAAAAGAAGCCAGAGCAGTTTAGCCATATTCAAATAACCAAAATGCAAGCAAATTAATGAAGCAATTTTAAGCGCCGGGATCAATCCGGTGCTATTTTATTTTTTATAGTTGAAAGGCGAAAGATTTTCCAGTATAATGGTAGTAGTTAAAACAACTACTAAAGTGAGAGGAGTTAATTGATGAGTAATCTGGAGGCCCTTGTTACCGAATTGAAAAAGATAGGTTTTAGTGATTATGAAGCCCGTACTTACATAACCCTTCTGGAATACGGTGATTTAAATGGATATGAAGTCGCAAAGCACAGTGGAATACCGAAACCTAATGCCTATTCCACTTTAAATAACTTGGTGCAAAAAGGCCAGGCTTACCGGATTGATGAGGAATCTATCCGGTATAGTGCACGTAATTTCGAAGAAATTGCTGAACAATTGGAAAGGGATTTAAAGGAAACTATCAAAAAAATAAAAACTCTACTTCCAGAGATGGTGGTAAGTAAAGACCGCTATTTAACTATTGAGGGCAGCAGCAAGATACTGGACAAAATGCAACAAGTGATTAATAAGGCAGAAAGCAGTTTACACTTCGATCTCTGGCTAGAGGATTTTGAAAAAGTGAAAGAAGATTTATTTGCTGCTTCAGCCAGAGGTATTAAAATTATATTAATTATCATCGGTATAATAACAGATGAAGGGGTTTTTAAGATAGGTGAAGTATATGAGCATGAACGAGTAATACAAAATAAGGGCCAGTTTTTACGCAATTTTACTCTGATAGCTGATGGAAATAAGACTATGACAGGTGAGATTGGCATTAGTAATGCCAAAGCCCTTTATACTGCAAATAGGAGTATAGTTAACCTGGCCCTGGAGGCAATTTCTCATGACATTTTCCTTTTGGAAGCTACGCGAGATAGCAACCCTGAGATTAGAAAACGATTGAGAGAGATTGAAAGGAAGTTCTATGGTGAAGGATAAATTTAAAATGCTTTTCTTCCTAACTCTGATCGGGGAATTTGCATTTTCGGCAATTGATGAGTACTGGCAGGTTTATTTTAATGAGAATTTAACTATTAATACTGCTTATATTATTTCAGTTAGTAATTTGGCCGGGGCGGTCGGGGAGGTAGTAGCTGGTGTACTAATGGGGGTAATAGCTGTATCTGTTGGAATTAGATGGACATTTTTGATAAGTGCAGGTTTGATCTTTCTCCTTTTCC
>JAKSCG010000201.1 GCA_022360715.1 Halanaerobiales bacterium | reverse complement strand
TCTGTTATTTATGTTTTTCTTGAAAGTAATGTTACGCAACTTTGTTTTTTACAAAAATGCTACCAATACTTATTTATGATGCAGTCAAATAATTTATTAATGCATTCTGCTGAGCAGGGTGACGGGACAAGCAATAATGTGAGTAGTGCTGTTGATGAAAAGAACTTTGTCTGATGTGTTGTTTGCTTCCGAAAAAAGAAAAAATGTACTTTTATTGTTACGGGAAGAACCCAGAATGATGGATGATCTTCTCAAATCATTAGAAACTACAAGACAGGCATTGCTTCCCCAAATAAGGATTCTGGAAGACAACTATCTGGTTTCTTCTTTCATGGATGTTTACGAATTGACTACCGTGGGAAAAGTAGTAGTTGATAAAATGGCTCCTTTGTTGAAAACTTTTGAGCTTTTTGACGGTGATATTAATTATTGGAGAACTCACAACCTGGATTTCATTCCAACTCATTTGTTGCCGGGTATAAGTGAATTCAGAAAATCCACAGTGGTAGATCTTCCACTTGTGGACCAATATGATATACAAAAGATCTATAGTGAGAAAAGTAAAGAATCCGAGTCCGTGTATGCAGTTACTGAGCTTTTGTATCCTAACTATCAGATCGTATTTTCTGAGTTAATCGACAATGGCGTAAATATATACTTAATTGTCTCTAAAAGTCTGCTTGAAAAAATACGTACTTATTACCGTGAAGATTTTGAAAAATATATGGAAAGCAAATTTTTCAATATTTTTGTTTATAGTAAAAAAATGGACTTCGTATTCTTTACTTTTGATGATTATCAAGTCCTGATGAGTTTATTGAAAGACAACGGAGAGTTTGACAGTACACATGTCGTGTGCTCCGATCCAAAAGCTCTTGATTGGATTAAAGATCTCTTTGATTACTATTTGCAGGATTCGATACCACTAAATGAAATTTGATCAACATGACTCTTTTTCATATTCACTCTGATAGTCCGGTTGAGTTATCCTATATATTTTCAATAAAAGCCAGAACATCAATAATAATTCTTTATAATCCAAAAACCTGTTTTATCAAAGCTACATAAAAAATACGCATCAAATTAATGAGATTAACATATGAAAGAAATATTTTTTTGTAACATCAACGTAAGTTAATTCATGCCGATGCTACAAAGGGCCCATACGGGACCTGAAACTTAGTAGTTTATCTGATCCCTGTGTCCGAAACCTTTTGTATAGTCCAGATAATAGGCTTCCAGAGGTTCGACTTTTATCATCACAAAGTCAGGATCAGCTGGCATATCTTTGACGAATGGGAACTTTTCAGCCATCATCTGTCCTGCCTTATTCATTTCATCCATATCAGTGACAAATGATGCTTTACCCTGCACCTGTACGCCGGTAATGCTCATGACCTCTATATCGTCTTCATCAACAGCATAGCCTACAGATGGATTATTCATGATGTTCTGTGCTTTACGGGTATTTTTGTTTGTTCCAAAGTACACAGTTGCACCATCTGATACATACCCCATCGTGTGAACAACTGCTCTTCCTTCCCCATCAACCGTTCCAAGATTGAGCCATTCATGATTTTTCAGGTAATCTTCTATTACTTTTTTAATTTCTTCTGTCACACAAACACTTCCAATAATCTTAGTAAATAGAAAAGGTGCATGGTAGAATAAATAAGTTTTTGTTTTGTCTAATACGTCATCCCGCCAGAGAAATACCAAAATCGTGAAATTAATATCTGTCTTTACAGCATAAGAATAAATGCTTTGCAATTATCCAGGATTCAGGGCTTAAACTTTCAGGGACCAAATGTGGTGTTATAAATGGCAGAATTGAAGACAAAGAAGAATGATGCAAATGTGGAAGATTTCCTAAATAGTGTTGAGAATGAAAAGAGACGTGCTGATTCTTTCGCCATCATGAATTTAATGCAGGAAGTAACAGGAGAGAAACCTGCTATGTGGGGAAACAGTATCGTCGGTTTTGGGAGTTACACTTACAAATATGCCAGCGGACGTAAAGCAGATTGGATGCTGACCGGCTTTTCTCCCCGTAAACAATACCTTACTCTCTATATCATGTCCGGTTTTGAACAATATGATAATCTTCTGGAAAAGCTTGGTAAGTACAAACTTGGCAAATCCTGTCTTTATATCAAGAAACTTGAAGATGTGGACCAGGATGTTTTACGGGAGTTGGTCAGGCAATCTGTTGAGTATATGAAAAAAATAAGTGTTTGAGATGGCATTTAGCTTTGCAGTTTTTTTATTGCAGACTGCATTAACCTTAACGTTTTGATTCGCCGACTTCTATTAGGTAACCGTCAGGGTCTACCATATAGCAGCGTATCTCAGAAACGTGTTCTTTTGGCTCTGTTATGAACTGAGCACCCATTTCTTTTCGCGATTTATAGAAATCATGAATATCAGCCACCCGGATATTCAAAAACGCACTCAAAAT
>JAKSCG010000252.1 GCA_022360715.1 Halanaerobiales bacterium | reverse complement strand
AATATAATACCTATTTTCATAGTCGATAAAGTAACTATCATCCCTTGCTATTATCGGGACAGCTATTGGTATTTCTTCCCGTAAACAAGGTAATAAAGCTACCTCATTTTTGATTTTCTCATAACTCGCTTGTTCTTTTAAAACATATTTTTTATTATCATGAGAAGTTATAATATTTACTGAATTACTAAAGGAATCTACTTTCTCGATAGATGTTACATCACCAATATCCCAATTTAATAATATTTTTTCGATCATCATGCCAACATTCCAAAACCCTACAACAAATACTATCGGTAAAATCATACCAAATAACTGGGGGTTTTTAAAGCCCAAAACAAATACCCTAATATTGATAAAAATCCAAAAGAAAGAAGCGGGGCCACGATAAATGTGATCATGAAAAGATTAGCGTTTAAAACTAATGGAATACCAAAAAAAAGCAGAAAGACTAGATAATATATTAAAGTGCTAATCAAAAATACTAGATAAACTATAATAAAAGTGATCGTCATTTTGCCCAACCAGATTATAATCGGACTTATTCCGCTAGCTAATAAAACATAAACCGCGTTCTCTTTTCTTTCCTCATATAAAAATCTGGCCAAGATTATATTACCTAAAAAAGGAATACCAAGCAGAGATAAATAAAGCATTGAAGAGCCGATGATCAGTACAGGCACTTCACTACTATAAGATTCATTACCACTCCTCCTTAAAAAACATCAGCAACCTCCAATTGGGCATTCCCCATTCTTTTTACCAAGATAAAGGACAACTTGATCTATATCTTCCCTGAAATGTCCTCGTCCTGAATATGGTACAAATTCTGATCTTCGAGGAGCTAATCAAAAACTTAAAAGCATCAATAGTGATACTGTTTTCCAGATTATTAATGAGTTAAATATTAAAGCCTAAAGCAGTGACCACAAAGAATATACCCCTTTTTATCAAGAGATTAAGATTAATATCTTTTAATAATTAAAACACCTCTCTTTTTACTTGACTCCAACATAAATAGCTGCTTCCTCATCTGTGAAAATTAAATTAAAATTACTATAACCAACTTCGTTAAATAATTTTTGCTGTTTTTTTATTGAAAATGGTATGTCAATATGAAATAAACCATCAATTAATCTTTCTTTCCTCATTTGCTTTTGATACTGATCTAACAACTTTTTTTCCTTTTCTTCAGAGACAATATAATCACCTTCTATATACTTTCCGTTATTATTCAATGATTTAAAAATCTTGCTATATAGCTCCTTTTTAGTATCATAAAGTAAATGGTGAACGGTCATTACTGATACAACATAATCGAATTCATTCTCCTTAAAATCTAATGTTAGATAAGAATCATTAATAACATTGATTTGTTTTGCTTTATTTTTATGCTTATCATTTAATAATTTTAACATTTTTTCAGAAATATCTATTCCTGTGATCTGTGCATTAGGAGCTTTTTCAAAGATGTATTTCAACTCTAACCCGGTTCCACAGCCTATATCTAAGATCTTTATTCTTTCATTTGTTTGGATAATTGGTTTAGCAATCATTTGGTAAAACTCTTCAAAGTTATTAACATTACATTTCATGTGTTTATCATATGATGTTGCTCTACTATTAAAAAACTCACTCATTTTTTCTGGTTGCTCATTGATATCTGACATTTATTTATCACTTCCCGTATTCTAATCTAAACACAATTATTAGTCCGCTAGGCCCATATTCTCTAACATTCCGTGAATTTACGAGGCTTCTAAACTCTGGGACGACTTATCTTTGCTTAGTAATTTTCTCATACTATCGACAAACCAATCAAACTCTTCATTTGTTTCATATGGTGATGGCTCCAAAATCCTATAATCAATTGGTGCACTTGGAAAATCGTCATCTATGTATCTTGGAAACAAATGCACATGAAGATGTGGCATTGAATTACCATGTATTTCATAATTAATTTTAACAGCTCCTGTTACTTTATGAAGAGCTCGGGCAACCCTTTGTACATCTTCCATAAAATTTGCCATATCTTCTTTGGACATTTCATAAAAATGTGCTGAGTGTTTTTTGCTTAATAGATGACATTTCCCAAAAAGTCTTCCTTGAGCTTCTTTATATCACTTAGCCCATGAATACTCTAACTCTTTTAATAAAGTAGGTCGGTGTGGTGCTTTTCCACCACAAGTTGGGCATGCTATCAGGGGAGGAGCAATAATTTTTTCAAATTTATCAAAAGCCCAATATTCCTATATTGGCATAGTATAGTTCCTCCTTTAAAAAACTTATAATCTAAAGAATATTTTAGTGAGTATTTCCATTTTTGTCAAGGGTAATTTACACTCACATTTTAGATAAAGGGGTGAGATTATGGTCTTGAGAAAAATTGTCAAGATTGATCAAGAACTTTGCAATGGTTGTGGGAGATGTGTCTCCCCTTGTGCTGAAGGAGCTATCCAGATAGTTGATGGAAAAGCGAAAGTGATTAAAGATGAGCTTTGTGACGGAGCAGGTTTTTGTTTGGGTATCTGTCCAACAGGTGCAATGACGATTGAGGAACGAGAAGCGGAAGCATTTAGTCATCAAGCGGTGGAAGAACACTTGGCTCAGGAAAAATCTACAGATCAAAGCCCTGCGATTGAGATTAAGTGCCATCAATGTGGGTGCAATGACCAGCAAGCAGCGTTATTGCCAATGCGAAAAAGAGGTCAAAGCCTCTGGATTTGTGCCAAATGTTTACCCCAATTGATCCATGGCTAGGTAAATCAAGGTTTAACATTTGCTTAGCAACAAAATTTATTTTGCTTT
>JAKSCG010000208.1 GCA_022360715.1 Halanaerobiales bacterium | reverse complement strand
CGACAACTGAGGTTGAGCGAGCAAAGTTTGAGCAAGGCTATTATATTGTCCGCCTATTAAAGGAACTGGGCTTAGCTTCCTCCAATGGCGAAGCGAGAAGACTGATCAAACAGGGCGGTATTTACCTTAATGAACAACAGTTAGCTGATAGCGAATTCGATCTAACCCCGGACCATTTTGTTGATCAGGCCCTAATCCTAAGGAAAGGCAAGAAAATCTATCACCGGGTTGTTTTGAAATAAAAGGTTCGTCCGGATTAAATTAGATAAATAATAGTCACAACTCTCCCCTTTGGTGCATATGATAAGCGAAGGGGGGATTTCTGTTGCTTTCTTTTTTGAACAACAACAAATGGAAGGTCTTAATAATCATCGCCTTATTTCTCCTGGTCGTATTCCTTATTTTTCATAATACCTTTACACCGCTCTTTTTTAGTTTGGCTGAAGCAGAAGCAGTTCGCATTGCCAACCAGGCCATTAATGAGGCGGTTGAGCAAGAAGCAGAACGGATTAATTATGAAGACCTGATGAGATATGTGCTGAACGACCAAGGAGATATAATTTTAATGCAGCCTAATATGAGGTATATCAATAGCTTTTCATCGAGAATTTCTCTGGAGATTCAAAAAAAGTTGACCAAAATTACTAAAATGACCGTGCCAATCCCACTCAGCAGTATTTTTGGGATTCAATTACTGGCCGGATTTGGTCCGGACTTTCATGCCCGGATTGTCCCGGTGGGTTTTACCAGACCCCCTGCCCTGAAAGACAGTCTATTATCAGCCGGGATCAACCAGACCCGGCATAAGATCTATCTTGAGGTAACAGTACAACTGAAGTTAATTGTTCCGTTCAGTCGAAGAGTGGTTGAAGTTAAAGCAGATGTGCCGGTAACCGAAGTTACCATTCTGGGTCGGGTGCCTAATGTCTATATTGGCCTTGAGAGTGATGGTATCTCAGGGATTCTTAACGGAAGCAAATAGCTTCTCTTTTTTTTTGAGTAAATACCTCTTTACCGGGAATAATATCTTTATAGGATAAGGAGGTAAAAAATTGATGAAGCGAGATGGGTTTTGGACCGGATTAGTTTTGGGCGGTATCCTGGGGATTGGTTTTGCCCTTTTAACCAATCGAATGGTCGAATCCCCGGATAAAGGGGACACTAATCAGCTTAGTCATAAAGCCGGGGACAGACTGGAGCAGGATAAGCCGGAGAAAGGTCAAAACGGTAATCAAGGAACAGAAGAAGATGGAAAGAAGAATTCTGAGCAAGACCAATCTTTTCAAAAAGATATTGCCGGAAAATTTAATTTTAGTAAAAAAATATCCCAGTTGGAGGATGCCCTGAAAAAACTACGTGATGATAATCCTTAATACAGGAGATGGAAAGATTGTTTAAAATAGGCCAGCGAGAGATCAAAATTGTTTTTATGCTCCTGTTATCCGGGGGCATAATTTATTTTTTAATCTTGGTTAAAGGGGCATTATTGCCTTTTATTTTCGGGATCTTGCTCAGCTATTTATTTAATCCGCTGATCAGTTTTCTACGGCAGAAAAATATTTCCCGTCCCTCGGCATTTTATATAATTATCATGTTCTTTTTATTTACGCTCAGTATCATTGCCCTGTTAATTATTCCTGTTTTTATCGACGAATTGGAAAGTTTGACCGTAATGATCCCTAAATATACCAAATCAATTGAGGACTATTTTGACCGTTTAAACCAGGAATATCACCGGATCAATATGCCTTTAATTATTAAAGAGGCAATTGATCGAACCTTAAAGAGGTTTGAAGAACAGTTGATCAACTTTCTCCAGAACCTGACTGAGGTGATCCTGAACTCACTTTCACTGATCTTCAGCCTGTTGATTGCCCCAATTATCAGTTACTATATTTTAAAGGACCTGGAAAAACTAAAAAAAGGAATTATGGATTATATCCCCCCCGCTTACCGGAGATATTTTTTAATTCTGGGGGTGGAGATCAACAAGGTCTTTATTGGTTACTTGCGCGGGCAGATCTGGGTTAGTATTATTATTGGCTGTTTAGTCAGTATTGGTTTGATTGCCTTCCGGATCAGATTTTATATCATCCTGGGTATTTTTGCCGGTATAACTAATATGATCCCCTATATTGGCCCGATTATCGGGGCGATCCCGGCCGCTTTTATTGCCCTTTTATCCTCACCGATGCAGGCCCTGGGGGTAATTATTCTTTATTTTTTAATTCAACAGCTCGAAGGGAGTATTATTTCCCCTAAAATTATGAGTGAAAAGGTCGGACTCCATCCCCTGACTATCTTTTTTGCCCTATTGGCCGGGGCCGAGTTGTTTGGTCTCTGGGGATTGCTATTTGCGGTTCCCCTGGCCGGAAGTGTCAAAGTAATTATCCGCTTTATCCGTTTTCACCTCTTATACGGAGAAAAGGCTCAATAATTGACAAATATTAATAATTCTAGTATGATTGATAGTAACTATATGCGTCAGCCGACCGAGGAGGAAAAAAAGTTGTTAAACATCTAAATTTTAAACAGGAATTAAAGAACCGATCAAGAATATATTTATTTAGAAGAGACAAAAGGATGTGATTATATGCCTGATGATAATCTCAATGATAAAACAATGCGCTTTAAACTGAATAAAGAGGAGTTAAGTGAAGCAGGATATATATTGCATAGGGTTTATAAGGCTCTGGAAGAAAAGGGCTATAATCCGATCAATCAAATTGTGGGTTATCTTATCTCAGGGGACCCCGCCTATATTACCAGTTATAAAGATGCCAGAACCATGATCAGAACTATTGATCGCAATGAAATAATTGAGGAATTATTGAGAAATTACCTGGAGGAAAAATAGAGGGGAGATTCTTTTTTGACGCGCAGCTTAATTCTATTGACCGGCCTGTTTTTTTTCCTGTTAAGCGGGGAGTTGCTGGCTGCCGATTCATTAAATTTGGTCTGGCTGCTGATTGATCAGGTCTCACTGGAAGAGGTTGAATCTGCTCATACCCCCAATATTGATTATTTGTTAAAAAGAGGTGCTTTTGGATTGGTCAATGTCCGGACTGCCGGTCATTTGCAACCTGAAAGCACTTATTTATCGCTGGGTACTGGAAAACGTTCCCAGGGAAGTAAAATATCGCATTTAGGAATGAAAATTAATGGGGGAGCTGTCAATAAACGGATTGCCGAGCTAAAAGAATTAAATAAAAATAATTATTTCCAACCACAGCCCGGCTTGTTAGGTCAACTCAGTCGGGAGAACGGGATTAGGATTGGAGTGTTGGGTAACAGTGATACTTTGAATGGTGAGCGGCGAACCGTAGTTTCCCTGGCGATGGATGAGCAGGGCTTTGTTCCGTGGGCTGAGATCGGAACTGAGCTGCTTAAAAAAACAGAACAGCCGGAAGCTCCCTGGGGCTATTTGACTAACTGGGAGGTGCTTCAAGAACGATTCCTGGATTATCAAGGTAAGGTCCAGGCCCTGCTGATTGAAAGTGGAGATACGGCCCGGATTGAGGAGTACGCAACCTGGCTTAATCAGGAGCAGAGAAATGAGGAGAAACTTCAAGCCCTGGCCCGGATCGATCAGTTTATTGGCTTTCTGCTCGCAACAATTGACCTTAACCAAACCCAGTTGGCACTAATAGTACCGACCCCTTCCGCGGCGATGAAGCGACAAGGGAAAAGGTTAGGCTGGGTTTTGATGGTCGGGAAAGGGAGTGAGACCGGAATGCTTTCTTCCCCGGCAACCCGACGCAAGGGAATTATTAGCAGTTCGGACCTCTTGCCGGCTTTTTTACAGGCGAACGGAGTTAAAGACCGGCAGCCCTTACTTGTGCTGGAGGGCCGGCTTTCATGGCCGGAATTAATTAATTTTTATGACCGTATCTCCTTTATCTACCGGCAGAGAAGCCCTTTTATCAAAGGGTTTATTTTAATCCAGGTAATTGTCCTGCTGCTGGCCATGAGTACAATGCTTTACAATAAATTGAACAAGATAATCATAATTCCGCTCTTGATTGAATACTTATTATTATCACTGTTCTTAATTCCACTCAATTATTTACTTGTTTCAAATCTGCCAACTCTAACCCTGACAACAGTTGTGATTACCTTATTTTTATTAACGATACTGGAGTTGCTGTTAATTCAACTCTATCTACCGGACCGCTTAACCCGGATTTTAGTGATCACCTGGTCGCTGGCAATACTGCTTATTTTTGATTTGTTAAAGGCCCAACAACTGATGGCTGATTCCTTGCTCGGTTTTTCCTCAATTATCGGGGCCCGCTATTATGGCCTGGGCAATGAGTATATGGGGCTTTTGATCGGAAGCGGATTAACTGCCCTCTATGGCAGCCTGGAACTAATCTACAAAAAATCGCCGGCATATTTGCGTTTTGGGGAGTATTTATTGTTAATTTTTCTGGTCTTGTTAATCTATTGTATCGGTGCTTCCAATCTGGGAGCGAATTTCGGCGGGATGATTACTGCCCTTTTTTCTGCTGGATTGAGTTATTTATATCTGAAAAAAGGAGAGTTCAAGAGTCGGGTATTCGGCCTGGGCCTGCTCAGCTTATTGCTGGTTTTATATCTGGATTATATGGAGATACTGGGTCCGCGGAGCCATATTGGCCAGGCTATAGCCGAACTGTTCGCGGGTGACCGCTTAGAACTGGTTAATATTGTTTACCGCAAGTTGAGTATTAACCTTAAACTGTTGAAGTGGACAATCTGGACCAGGGTGTTGCTGGCCTTTATGGGTTATCTGATCATTCTTTTTAAGTACCCGCTACCCCGGCTAAAAAAATTCTTTGTCAATTACCCCTATCTAACGGCAGGTTTTTATGGGGGCATACTTGGCAGCATTGCGGCGATGCTGGTTAATGATTCAGGAGTTGTGGCGGCGGCAACGCTGCTCTTTTACCCGCTGTTAATTTTATTGTATTTTCTAAATAATTAACGGATTTTGCTAATATTTTTTGGGGATCGGGAAATACTAGAGTATGGAGGGGGAGAAAAGTGGATTTTTTAAAGAATATTTTTACCAACAAGCGGACTGGTGATTTTTCATACAGATTAGTGCTTGATATTGGAACAGAGTACTTGAAGGCAGCGATGATTGAGTTTAATCAAACTGAAAGGAATATACTGGGTTTTGGCCGGGTTCGGCAGGATTACGGTAATATGGACGGGGGAGCGATTACCAATATTAATGGTGTTGTTAAAAAGGCCCGGCAGGCGATAGCAAAGATTAGCCAGACCACTCCCCATCAAGCAAAAGATCTGATCTGCGGTATTGCCGGTGAGTTTGTCAAAGGGATACTGGTTTCACAGGAACGGGAAAGGAATAATTCAGCAAAAAGAATAGACCAAAGGGAACTCGAACAGCTGATTAACCAGGGACAAGAAATTGCTTATCAGCGGGCTGTCCGGAAGGTAGAACAGGAGACCGGTCTCTCCGGGATCAAATTAGAACTTATCAACCATTCGATTGTCGAAGTTAAAGTTGATGGCTACCGGGTCAATGACCCCGAGCAGTTTCAGGGTTCAAATCTTAACCTGACCGTTTTCTATTCTTTTGCTCCCTTTGTCCAGATTGGAGCACTGCGGACTATTGCCCGACAACTTGGTTATAAACTGACGGCTACGGTGGCCGAACCTTTTGCCGTGGCCAGCAGTATTAACAAGATCGAATCTTATGAGTTTGGGGCAATTATTATTGACATCGGCGGAGGTACTACTGATATTGCCCTGCTCAGGAACGGCGGAATCGAAGGGACACGGATGTTCGCAATGGGGGGGCGGGCATTTACCCGAACATTGGCCAAAAACTTAAATATTAGTCTGCGGGCAGCCGAAAAATTAAAACTGGCCTATACCCGAGGTGAAGAATTGGATAATTATAGGCAGATTGACTATTTGCTCAAGGGTGACCTGCAAATAATCTACCAGGGGATTGAACTATCACTCCATGAACTGGCTAATGGTGAACTCCTCCCCGGCTACATCTTTTTCTGTGGTGGGGGAAGTGCCTTAAAGGGTCTGGTTGAAAATTTTGCCCGACTGAATCTGACGGAAAAGCTGCCTTTGCTCCAGAAACCGGTAATTAAAGTTTTAGACGGTGCCGATCTTAAGGGGATCACCGACCAGACCGGATTATTAAAAAATGTAGAACACACTACTCCCCGGGCCCTGTCCTATTACGGAGCCGGGATAAAAAGTAAGGAGAGGAGTATGATTTATCTTGAAGGTTAGGGGTTACAGGGTCTATTACATTGACCCGGAAAAAGGGGTCAATGACCTGATTGAGTTAATTAAAAACACGCCTAGTAAGCAAATCGCGCTAGTTATTCATAACCGATTATTGCTCTTGAATAGTCCGATCAATCTAAAATTGATTGATCAATATGCCAGAAAATACAGGCGTGATATTGTCTTTATCAACCCGGACCCGTTGATTATTAAAAGGGTTAGTTCGGCTGGTTTTGCTATTTTTCCTGATCTGGACGGATTAGCGGGCAATATGCCTTATCAGGCAGAAGCAGCCGGAAAGGAAGGAGATAAGTCCGACCAGACGGAACAGAGTAAGCACCGTCGCAAAAAGGGTTTTATGACCAGTTATGTCGGCTTTATGCTGATGTTATTAATCCTGGGGATGGCTTATTTCTATTTTCTTTATCCGACTGCCGAGGTGGAGATTACCCCGGTAATCCGGGAGGAGAGTCAACAGCTCGAGCTGGTCGGGTCAACATCAATTAGCAGCATTGATTGGGATAGCAATACGCTGCCTTTACATCAAATCTCCATTGATTTAATTGATCAACAGGAATTAAAAACCAGTGGGGCCAGATTGATCGGAGAAATAAAGGCCCGGGGTATCGTTAAGTTTATCAATGAACGACAGGAAGAGGTTAAAATTCCTGCCGGAACAATTGTTATGACCAATGCGGGTAATAAATTCCGTACAAGCGAAGATTTGCTGATACCCAGTCTGCAAATCGATTATTTAATGGATGTGCCGGTGGGGATGAAAGCCGGTCAGGGGGAAGTAGCGATCGAGGCCTTAACCAAAGGTACTGTTGGTAATATTAATACCGGACGGATTAAGCAATTGGAGAAAAAACTGGAGCAGATCCATGTGATCAATCCGGAACCGACCAGAGGTGGTAGGGATAAGCGTTTATCGGTGGTTACTGCCGATGATATTACCCGGCTAAAAAAGACCATTAATAATCAATTACGTTCGGGGTTAATCACCAAACTATATCAGAGATTAGGCGGTAATTACCGCATTATCGAGCAAGGAATCGAGTTCTCCGAACCGGAAATTACCTTTTCTCATCAGGTCGGTGAGACGACTGAAGTATTAAAAGCCACCGCCAGCCTTACTGCCAGCGGTTATGTTATTCGTAATAACGAACTGGACCGACTTTCGACCAAAAAGATCAGGGAGGCCCTTCCGGTCGACCTTCAGCTCGCTAGTTCCGGGATAAATATCAGCACAATCCTGCTTGAAGAAATGACCGCAAACCTGTATAATATAAAGATGGAAGTACTTACTCCGCTTATCCCCAAGATTGATACCGGGAGTATTATTAAGCAGATCCAGGGGATGGAAATAACTTCAGCCCGTAAGATGCTGGAGGAAAGAGAGGATATCGAGAGTTATCGGATTATCTCAAAAACCAATAATATACCCGGTTTTAGTTTTGCGATTAAAGTAAAGGTCGCCGAACCGGAGAGTTATCAGGTCTTTAAAATGAATAATTAAAAAGAGCTGGGGGTTATAGTTGTGCGGATTATGGGTCTGGACTATGGAGATAAGACAATCGGAATTGCCGTTAGTGATATCCTGGGAGTAACGGCTCAGAGTAAGGGGACAATTCGTCGTACCAGTTTGCAGGCTGACTTGGGAATACTCAACAAATACATCGTTACCTATCAAATCAAGGAGATTGTTGTCGGTCTGCCCAGAAATATGAACGGTTCACTGGGAGCCAGGGCCCAGAAAACCGAGCAGTTTGTTAATTTTTTAAAAAAAAGGATTGACCTGCCGATTAATTACTGGGATGAACGGTTATCCTCGGCTGAAGCGGAAAGGTTATTAATTAATGCTGAGCTAAACAGGGATAAACGTAAGAAAGTAGTTGACCAGGTGGCAGCTGCGATTATCCTGCAAGGATATCTTGATTTTGTACAGAAGACAAAAAAAAGAAAGGGAGAGATGAACATGACTGAAGAAGGAAGCTTCTGGATTGATGAAGAAGAAGGGGTACTGGTTATTAAAGATGAAAATGGGGAAGAAAGATTTATCATTGATGATGAATTATACCTGGATGAGCATAGATATTTAGTGCTGGTTCCGGAAGAGTTGGCTGAGGATGAAGAATCGGAAGCACTATTGCTGAAAGTGATTATCGACGGCGAAGAAGAAATCCTGGCCAATATTGAGGATGATGATGAATTTGAACGGGTCAGAGAGGCCTATTTGAACGAATAAGATAGCGAGCAGTTAGCTTTAATGATCGCCAGGAATAAATATTATCGATTATTTTATTCCTGGTAACATGCTTCTCTCAATTTTTGACAGTATAGCATCGGATACAGATGGCCATACTGTTATTAGAAGTAATGAGGGAGGCTTTGTTATGTTAATGGGGGAGTTTGTAATTATTAATAAAGATTTCCGGATTGAGGGTACCACCCATGCCCTTAACCGGATGCGGGAGCGAGCAATTGACCAGAGTGTGGTAATGGAAGTAGTAATGGGGCTGGACGCTAAGGTTTTATTATACAACAATAGCGGAGAAGAGATTGCGATTATTGATCAAGAACATAATATTGCCGTAATTATTGAAGTGCGGATGGATAAAGTGGTGATTATCACTGTAATCGACCGGGCCAATATCCATCTTAAAGATGGGACACGGATTGAGCAAATTGCATGATCCCGCTTCCTCTGATATAATGTAATGTAGTTAATTTTTGATCACATTATATACCGGGGAGAGAAAATAAGTGGAGAGAGCCAGTAAGGTTTTATTTGCCTTAATCTTGATCTTAACAATGGTCTTATGGGTTAATTTTTTAATGGAACCGGTTGATCGTACCAGTTCGACGGTAATTGAACTCAAGATCGAACCAGGCACCAGCAGCAGCCAGATCGGTCAGCTCCTATACAATCACCAACTGATTAAGTCCCGCTTTGTATTTAATACCATCCTTAAGATCAGGGGACTTGATCAACAGTTAAAAGCAGGCTATTATGCCCTGCGTCCATCTGCGCACCTTAATCGGATTATTAAGCAACTGGTTGAAGGAGAGGTAGCTACCTTTCAGATTACGATTCCGGAAGGATTTACGGTGGAAGAGATCGCTAAGCGATTAGCGGAGTTAACCGCCTATACCAGCGAAGATTTTTTATCAGAAGCCCGCCATAATCTTTTTGCCAAACCATACTTACGGACCGAGGGGATCGGTAATAGATATACGGTCGAAGGATTTTTATATCCTAATACCTATATTATTCCCAAAGAGTATTCACCACAACAGATCTTGCAGGTGATGTTAGATGAGTTTGAAGAGCGTTGGTGGGAGCGATTAAAAGACGAAACAGACCGAATGAGTTTTACCCCTTATCAAATAATGATTGTTGCATCGTTGATTGAAGCCGAGGCCAAGCTGAAGGAAGAAAGGCCTTTGATTGCGGCAGTAATCTATCGGCGATTGAATAATAATATGTTATTGCAGCTTGATGCCAGTGTTCAGTATAGTTTGCCGGCCAGAAAGAGTAGGGTGTTATACCGGGACCTTGATGTTGAATCCCTTTATAATACATATCGCTATCCGGGCTTGCCGCCCGGTCCGGTCTGTAGTCCCGGGGATAGTTCGATTGAAGCGGCCCTTGCTCCGGCTGAGACGGATTATTTGTTTTATTTTGCCCGGAAGGACGGGAGCCACGTTTTTTCCAAAACCTATCAAGAGCATTTAAGGAAACAGAATGAGTTGAGGGAACAATAATGAATGATGACAGTACGATCCAGCCGGAACGTGATGCTTTGCTACTGGCGCTGGAGAAAAAGGCCGCAGAGCGGTATATTCCAATAATTAAACCCCAGGTGGGCCAGTTTTTGCAAGTTTTGATCAAGATCAAAAAACCGGGCAGAATCCTGGAGGTTGGGACGGCGATCGGCTATTCAACGATCTGGATGGCCCGGTCCGCCGGTCCGGCGGTAGAAATTGTCTCGATTGAAATTAATGAGGAGCGCGCGGCTGAGGCCCGGGAAAACTTTCGATCCGGCCGGGTTGAAGAGCAGATCAATCTAAAAATAGGGGATGCCCGGGAGATTATCTCGTTTTTACGGCGGAAATTTGACTTGGTTTTGCTTGATGGGGCGAAGGGACAGTATTTGGATTACCTTGAGCCGGTACTGGAGATCCTCTCCCCCGGGGGTGTGATCGTGGCTGATAATGTTTTATATCATGGAGAGGTGCTCGATCAGCAGCGGGTTAAGCATAAACGGAGAACGATGGTTAATCATCTCAGGGAATATCTGAGGGTAGTAGCCAATCATCCGTTGCTGGAAAGCAGTATCATTCCGATTGGTGATGGGATTGCTCTGAGTGTCAGGAGGTAATTGCGTTGAAAAAACCTGAGCTACTTGCTCCGGCCGGGAATCTGGAGAAGTTGAAAGTGGCTATTCTATATGGTGCTGATGCTGTTTATTGTGGTGGGCATCAGTATGGTCTGCGCGAAGGTGCTGATAATTTTTCCCTGGCCGAACTGGCGGAGGGGACTGAATTTGCGCATCGGTATGGTCGCAAG
This sequence comes from Halanaerobiales bacterium, assembly GCA_022360715.1. Lineage (GTDB taxonomy): Bacteria > Bacillota > Halanaerobiia > Halanaerobiales > DTU029 > JAKSCG01. The sequence continues at coordinate 11,484 of JAKSCG010000208.1, read as the reverse complement.
ATCTATCTGACGGTCAATATGATTCCCCATAATGATGATCTGATCGGTTTGCCTGATTATTTAAAGCAGCTCCAGGCAATCGGAGTTGACGGCTTAATTATCGCTGATCCTGGTGTGCTGTATTTTCTGCAGGCCGAGGGGATCGAGCTGCCGGTGCATTTGAGTACTCAGGCTAATGCAGTGAACTGGGCCAGTATCCGTTTCTGGAAGGAACAGGGGATCGAGCGGGTCATTCTGGCCCGGGAGTTGTCGCAAGAGGAGATCAGTGAGATCAGGGAAAAGACTGAGCTTGAACTGGAGATCTTTATCCATGGCTCCAATTGTATTTCCTATTCCGGACGGTGCTTACTCAGCAATTACCTGGTTAACCGTGATGCTAACCGGGGGAAATGTGCCCATTCCTGCCGCTGGAAATACTACCTGGTCGAAGAAAAAAGACCGGGGGAGTATTATCCGATTACTGAGGATGAACAGGGTAGCTATATTATGAATTCTAAGGACCTCTGTCTGCTGGAATATCTGCCGGAGATTATTAACATGGGGATTGATAGCTTAAAAATTGAAGGCCGGATGAAAAGCCTCCATTATGTAGCCAATGTGACCCGGGTCTACCGCCGGGCCATTGATGCTTACCTGGCTAATCCCGTTGCTTATCGCCTTGATCCGCTGTGGTGGGAGGAACTTAAAAAAATTAATCAGCGCGATTATACCACTGCTTTTTTCGCCGGACCGCCGACCACCGTTGACCACAACTATCATTCATCAGCCTATCAACGGAACTTTGATTTCATCGGTATGATCAGGGAGTATCGGCCGGAAAAAGGTGAGGCAACAGTAGAGGTTAGACATAAATTGGTCCGCGGGGATTTGTTGGAAATAATCGGTTTTGATGGTGAAAGTTTTACGCAGAGACTTGATTATCTGCTGAATGAAGCGGGGGAGCAACTGGAAAGTGCGCCCCATCCCCGGCAACTGATCCGGATCCCGGTTGACCGACCGGTGCAACCTTATTACCTGGTCAGGAGGGAGCGGAATGAACCCCGAAGCTGAAAAGGATACCAGCCAGTTGATCATAAAAGTGCCCCCGGAAGAGGTCGTTTTTCTGGATCAACTCTTCAAATCCTATGAAGGTTTGGCAATGGTCACGGTGAGCAAAGCGGAAAAAGGGGTTATCTATCTTGATGTAACGACCGGAACCAGAGATGATGTGCTGGAGATCTTGGCCCGACTGAAACAGGAAATTAATTTATCTTTACTGGAAATTTAATCACTTTTTTTGCCCCCACCTCATATATATAGTTTAGGGCTAAAAGAGGGGGTGGGCTTTTTTTGTTGCCATTTTTGATCGGTTTGCTTAAAGGCTTGTTAATTCTTGTTTCCTATATCAAGAACGGGAAGGTCTTTCCAGAACCCCTTTCCCGGCAAGAGGAAGAGAAATATTTAAGGCAAATGAAACTGGGTAATGAACAGGCTAGAAATATACTGATCGAACATAATCTCCGGCTGGTTGCACATATTGTAAAGAAGTATGATACTACCCATACTGATAATGAGGATTTAATCTCAATTGGTACGATTGGCTTAATTAAGGGTATCAACACCTTTAATGGTGATAAAAAGACAAAGCTGGCAACATATGCAGCCCGGTGTATTGAGAATGAAATACTGATGCATCTCAGATCGACCAAAAAACTGAACCAGGAAATGCTACTCCAGGAATCGATCGGCTCAGACCGCGAAGGCAATGAAATTACCCTGATGGATATACTGGAAACAAAGGATGACTCGGTAATTAATAAGGTCGAGCGGACAATTAATGAAGAACGTTTGTATAAGAAATTGGATCAGTTATCATTACGGGAGAAACGGGTAATCCAGTTAAGGTATGGTTTAAATGACGGCAAACAATTAACCCAACGTGAAGTAGCAGAAATCCTGGGGATTTCCCGGTCCTACGTTTCCCGGATTGAGAAAAAGGCGGTCGAAGAGCTGGCTAAGCTATTTAATGAGTAAAGACCGGAATTTCCGGTCTTTACGGATTGACATTTTAGCCAAAATATTTTATCATAGAATAAAGTAAATAGGAAAAAAGTTGCAGGTATAAAATGTTAGCTACTTGTTAATAATGATATAATGGCGGTGCCGATATGAAATGGAGCAACCTGAAACCTGATTATTATTATCCCGATATCTTTTCAATTGATCTTGATCAACTAAGCAGCCGCGGGGTGAGGGGTATTATCAGCGATATTGATAACACTATTGTCCCCTGGTCGGAAGAGGAGTTACTAAAAGAAGTACTTGACTGGTTTGTCGATTTAAAGGAACGGGACTTCAAGGTCTGCCTCGTTTCAAACGGAACAGGCCGGCGGGTTGGTTATTTTAGCCGGGAATTGGGTATCCCGGCGGTAGGCCAGGCGATCAAACCGGCTAAAAGGGCTTTCCGTCAGGCCAGAGAAAAATTGGGACTGGCCCCTGAGGAAATAGTCGTCATCGGCGATCAGATCTTTACTGATATCCTGGGGGGGAATCGAATGGGTTTCCAGACCATTCTGGTTGACCCGCTCAGTCCAAAGGAATTTCTGACGACCAGATTTGTTCGTAGTCTGGAGAAACTTGTTTTTAGAAGGAGGGATTAAAACATGTATAAAAAATTTATCCCGATTTTATTATTACTACTGATTCTATTGTTTTCCTTTAGCTGCCAAAAGGTCGAGGCTGCTCTAATCGAGTTGGGCGCCAGGATATTACATAGCGGTGAAGAAGGCTCTGATGTCGCTGTTTTACAGGGCAAATTAAAACAGCTTTCCCTGTACGGCGATGATATTGACGGTATTTTTGGACCGGCTACCAGAAAAGCGGTCCGGGATTTCCAGCTAAGCTTTGGTTTAACAGTAGACGGTATCGTCGGCCCGGAAACATTCGGCAAACTACCGCCAGATACTTTGAACAGTAGAATGGCCGTTTCCCGGGAAGATATTATTTTGATGGCCCGGATTATTCACGGTGAAGCCAGAGGTGAAGGCTTTAAAGGAATGGTTGCTGTCGGGGCGGTCATTTTAAATCGGGTGGCCAGTAATAAATTTCCCGATACGATCCGGGAAGTAATCATGCAAAAAGGTCAATTTTGTTCCCGCGTAGATGGACAGGCTATGTACTATCCGTCGCAAAAATCGATTGAGGCAGCAAAAGCGGCCCTGCTGGGCTATGATCCCAGTCATGGTTCTCTGTTCTTTTATAATCCCAGGATTGCTACCAATTTGACCTGGATTTCTACCCGGCCGGTTGTGACTAGTATTGGTGAACATTTATTTGCCAAGTAAGTATTTGTACAAATAAAAGACCAGCACCTGGGTTATACCAGGTGCTGGTGCTATGTAGGGCCGGTGCTTTATTTGACTTGCATTGACTCTACACAATCTTGGCAGACGGTTTTGCTTTTATACTCAAAAGTATGATCAGCATTACCACAGAAAATGCAGGCTGGTTCATATTTTTTTAGGATGATTTTTTCTTCGTCTACATATATTTCCATGGGATCTTTTTTGTCAATATGCATAGTCTTACGCAACTCGATCGGGATCACCATTCTGCCTAAATCGTCAATTTTTCTAACAATACCTGTAGATTTCATTAAAATATTTCCTCCCTAATACATATTTCGACAAAAGACGATAAAAATATTATACTATTAATTCCAGTTAGTGTCAATAGAAAAAAAGAACTTTTTTAAGTTATTTTACATTATTTGTTTTTGCGATATAATTAACCATTGTTTTTCAGCAATCATACTGATAAAATGGAAGGAAAGGAGGAAGGAAATTGAATCGGGAAATAATTAATAAAGTATCAAATAAGCTCAGTGAGAATAATTATAAAATGACTTCGCAACGACGGGATATCCTGAAGGTATTGATTGAGAATGACAGTAAACACTTCAGTGCGGAAGAACTATATAATGCTGTCAAGGAGATTAATCCCAACGTCGGTCTGGCTACAATTTACCGTAGTCTGGAGTTGTTGAACGGATTAGGGATAGTTCAGGAATTGGATTTTGATCATAATTATCGACGGTATGAATTGAGCATGGACGACGAGCATCATCACCACCTGATCTGTGTTAAATGTGAAAAGATAATTGAGTTTAATGACCTTGTCTTGGAGGGGTTTGAGGCTAAGCTGGAAAAAGAATACCGGTTTAAAATAATTGATCACCAGATTAAATTTTACGGCTTTTGCCAGGACTGTCAGCGCGATAACGCTAAGCAAAAAACTAAGTGAGGTTTAAATCATGGCTGAGGTTGAGAACAAGTGCTTACGCGAACTACTCGTCTTTTCCAAACTGGCCTGGGACGAAGTAAAACTGATCTGTGAAAAAGCTTATGAGAAGCGATATGGTAAGGGTGAAATAATTTTTTTTGAGAGTACGACCCGTGATGATCGCTTATATATTTTGGTTGCCGGCCGGGTAAAACTAACGATGCTTTCACCGGAAGGAAAGGAAAAGGTATTAACGATTTTGCAGGAAGGGGATATTTTTGGGGAGATCTCCCTTTTTGATCAGGATACCCATCCTTTAACCGCTGAAGTGATTGAGGAAGCACGGTTGGTCATCCTGGCCTTTGCTGATTTAGAAGCAATTATTATGAAAAACCCGCGGGTAGCGATTAAAATTATTCAGGCCCTATCGAAAAAAACCCGACTGCTGACCAGTCAGATCAGGGAACTGGTCTTTCAGGATGCCGAAGGTAGGTTGGCCAGCCTGCTGATCCGGTTTGCCAATGATTTCGGTCGTAAGGTTCAGAGTGGTCAGATGATCGATCTGATCCTGACTCATCAGGAGATCGCCAATTTACTGGGTACATCCCGGGTGACGGTTACTAAATTGGTTAATCGTTTTATTGATCAGGGTTTAATTAAAATATATAAACGGAAAATAGTGGTCCTGGAGCAGGGAAAACTGGTAAAAAAAATGGGGAGAGTGGTTTGATTGAGTGCGGGAGATGATTTATGTTGCTGGAGTTGAGAAAACAGTATTGGGCTGATTTATTATTACTGCTGGTAGTGATAATTTGGGGGAGCACCTTTCCGGTGATGAAACTGGTTTTAGTTGATCTTAGTCCCTTTTATTATATCCTGTTGAGATTTACCCTGGCTTTTTCAGTGCTGGGAGCCCTTTATTATAAGCGCTTGCAGGGGATTAGTACTCAGGCTTTAAAGAAGGGGCTGATTCTAGGATGCTGGCTTTTTTCCGGCTATGCCTTTCAGATTATTGGTTTACAATATACTACTGCCTCCAGGTCCGGATTTATTACCGGACTTGCTGTAATTATGGTCCCATTTTTAGCAGTAGTGCTGTTAAAAGAGGTGCTGGGTTTTTTTAACTGGTTGGGGGTCCTGCTGGCGGTGGTAGGCCTTTTTTTATTGACCGGAAGCGGGGAAAACGGGATTTATTATGGCGATTACCTGACCCTTTTGTGTGCCCTGTCTTTTGCCGTCCAGATTGTGTTATTAAGCAAATATTTAGCAGAACACGATCCGGTTATGCTGACCGTAATCCAGTTGGCCGTAGTAACGGTGGGTTCACTTCTGCTGACCGGCTTACGGGGTGAGTTCCAACCCCTTAATTTACAGGCAGTTCTGGTCATCGTCTATACCGGACTGGTGGCTACTGCTTTCAGCCTGTTAATCCAGAGTTATGCCCAACAGTATACCTCCTCAACCCATACTGCCCTGATCTTTACCCTGGAACCGGTCTTTGCGGCCCTTTTTGCCTATCTGGTGCTGGGTGAGATTCTGGAAAGGGGCGGGATTATTGGTGGGTTTTTAATTATAGTCGGAATGTTAATTGCCGAGTTAATGGGTAAAAATAAGGAAAAAAGGGGGTTAAAAGCCAGTGGTTGATCAGAAAACCGGGGTGCTGGGATTAATCGGTTATCCCCTGGAACACTCCCTATCACCCCGTCTCCATAATCAGGCCATAGTCGAGCTGGGGTTAAATTTTGTCTACCTCTCTTTTCCGCTTAAGCCCGAGCAACTGGAAGATGGAATTAGGGCAATCAGGGCTTTAGGGCTCAGGGGGGTTAATGTGACCATCCCTTATAAAGAAAGGGTCTTACCGTATCTGGATCAACTGGACCCGCTGGCCGCAAAGCTGGGGGCGGTTAATACCATTGTCAATAATCATGGCCTCTTAACAGGTTATAATACTGATATTAACGGATTTTGTCGAATGTTAGAAGAAGACGGGGGTTTCCGGATCAGGGGGAAACGGGCATTGCTACTCGGAGCCGGCGGGGCAGCCCGGGCAGTCGCTTTTGCCCTTTGTCAGCAGGGGATTGCCGCTTTAACGATTATTAACCGGACAGCAGATAAAGCCCGCCACCTGCAAAAAACCCTGCACGGTTATTACCCGGGGGTCCGGCTCGCTACCGCTAAGTTAAGCCGGCCGGAGCTAACCGCCTGGTCGGACCCACTCGATCTAATCGTGGATACAACCCCGATCGGAATGGCCCCCCAGCTTGAGGTAGAGCCGGTTATCCCGCTCGAGGTTATCCGGCAAGCCCACCTGGTGGTGGACCTGGTCTATAACCCGCCGGAAACCAGCCTGCTCAGGGCAGCCGCCCAGGTCGGTGTCCAGGGATTAAATGGAATGGGAATGCTTTTATATCAGGGAATAGAGGCTTTTAAATTATGGACGGGCCAAGAGCCTGAGTTAAATAGTTGGCGGGAATTGGTTAAGTCGGTTTAGCTGTTTTTAATTAATAATTCCCTATCTGTAAAATAAAGTAAAAAATAATAGGTCAAAAGGAGGATTTTTCGATATAATGGCGAATAATATTATATAGTGAAAAATACCTATTAGATTGAACGGTGATCAGAGATGGGAAGAGAACGTTTAAAAAAACTGGGCCAGCTTCTGGTAGAGTTCAATTATATTACCGAAGAACAGCTGAAAGATGCGATCGCAAAACAGGGTGATAGTCCTAACAAGTTGGGAGAGCTATTGATTGAATTAGGGTATATGGCCGAAGAGGATCTAATTCAGGTGCTGGAATTTCAATTAGGAGTCCCACATGTCAAGCTGAGCAATTATTTCTATAACCCACAATTGGTACAGTATATTCCGGAGAATATCGCTCGCCGTTATAATGTGGTGCCGATCGGGATCAAGCAGAATACCCTGTTAGTAGCGATGAGTGACCCTTCTAATCTGCTGGCGATGGATGATATTGAGATGATTAGCGGGATGAAGGTCGAACCGCGGATTTCATCGCGGAAAGATATTAAGCAGGCCCTACACCAGCTATATTCAGGGGGAGAAGACGATACTACCGAAATTATTGCCAGCCTGGATGACTATCAGGGGAGAGAAGAACCGGAATTAGACAAATTAAAGGAAATGGTGGAAGATGCCCCGATCGTCAAGCTGGCTAATGTAATCATTAGTCAAGCCTTGCAGACCGGTGCCAGCGATATTCATATTGAACCACAGGCTGAACGGGTCCGGGTGCGCTTCAGGATTGACGGGGTTTTAAGGGAAAATATGACTGTTCCTAAATATATCCAGGCTGCTTTGATCTCACGAATCAAGATTATAGCTGACCTGGATATTACCAAAAGGAGAATCCCCCAGGACGGGCGGATCGCGATGAGTATCAACGGAATGAAAGTGGACTTAAGGGTCTCAACCCTCCCGACTATTTTTGGGGAAAAAGTGGTAATCCGTCTGTTAACCAAAGATTCCGGCTTAATCAAGCTGGATCAACTGGGTTTTATTGCTGCCAATTACAGCAAATTCAAGGGATTAATTGAAAATACGCATGGAATAATCATGGTAACCGGTCCGACCGGGAGTGGTAAAACTACTACCCTTTTCGCCGTCTTAAATCATATCAATTCGATTGAAAAGAATATTATCACGATTGAAGACCCGGTCGAATATCAAGTTAGCGGGATCAACCAGATTCAGGCTGATCGCAAAACCGGCTTAAGTTTTGCCAGTGCGATGCGTTCGATTCTAAGACAGGACCCGGATATAGTCATGATTGGGGAGATCAGAGATGAAGAAACCGCCCGGATTGCGGTCAGAGCAGCACTAACCGGGCATCTGGTCTTAAGCACCCTCCACACCAATGATGCGATCAGTTCAATCACTAGACTATTGGATATGGGGATTGAACCTTACCTGGTAGCATCAACGGTCAAAGGGGTGGTGGCCCAACGGCTGGTCAGGCGGTTATGCAATAACTGCAAGGAGAGTTATCAACCCGGGATTGGCGAAGAGCAGTTCTTACTGCTCGATGGGAAGCAACAAATATATCGGGCGGTCGGTTGTAACCAGTGCAATCAAACCGGGTATCGCGGGAGACTGGCCGTTCATGAGGTTTTGCTGGTCGATGAACAAATAAAACAACTGATTGTCCAAAGGGTCAGTGAGCAGGAAATAAACGAATTTGCCGCAACTAATGGCATGAAATTTCTGCCGGAAGACGGCATCATTAAAGTCAAAGAAGGTATTACATCATATGATGAACTAGTCAGGGTTATTGTTTAAGGGGTGAACTAATGGATCTAATGGACCTGCTACACAAAGTAGTTGAGGATAGCACAATTTCCGATCTGCATCTGACGGTCAATTCTAAACCGGTGATCAGGGATACCGGAGAATTAAAGATATATGAGGATTATCCTAAACTAAGTTTCCAGGATATGCAAGAGATTGCGCGGGGATTAATGACTGAAGAACAATGGCGCTTGTTTTCCGAAAGTGGGGAATTAGACTTTTCCTACAGTATACCCGGTTTTTCCCGTTTCCGGGTTAATTCTTACTATCAACGGGGGGCGATCAGCCTCGCCCTGCGGGTGATTCCGACCCGGATACCGACGATCGAGGAACTGGGTATGCCGGCAATTTTAAAAAGTTTGGCCATGCAGAGGAAGGGACTGGTGCTCTGTACCGGGCCAACCGGGAGCGGCAAGTCTACTACCCTGGCTGCAATGATCGACCAGATCAATGAAAACAGGAGGTGTCATATTCTGACTCTGGAAGACCCGATCGAATATCTACACCACCATAAAAAATGTATTGTCCATCAGCGCGAGGTCGGTATTGACACACAAAGCTTTGCCCACGGCTTGCGGGCTGCCTTACGACAAGATCCGGACGTAATCCTGGTCGGAGAGATGCGCGATCTGGAAACTATTGCTATCGCGTTGGAAGCCGCCGAGACCGGTCACCTGGTACTGGCAACTTTACATACCAGTGATGCCCCTAAAACCGTGGACCGGATTATTGATGTTTTCCCGGCGGAACAACAGCAACAGGTCAGGATCCAGTTATCTTCCACCCTGAACGGCATTATCGCCCAGAGCTTATTGCCCCAGAAAAATACCCGGGGCCAGGTCGCTGCCGTTGAAGTCTTGATCGGAACACCGGCTGTCCGTAATATTATCCGGGAAGGAAAGAGTGCCCAACTTTACTCGGTGATGCAGACCGGTGCTAAATACGGGATGATTGTGCTAAATAATTATTTAATCCAGCTCTATGAACAGGATTTAATTGAACTGGAGACAGCCATTCACCGTTCCAATAATCCGGACTACATCAGAAAAGGAGTCAGGAGGTTGGAAGGTATATAATGTCTCCGCTATTTGATTACGAGGCCCGTAATAAAAATGGGGTTAAGACCAGTGGGATACTGGAGGCTGATGACCCCACTCAACTGGCTAAACAGCTGAGGGCAAAAGGGTTTTATGTTACGGCCGTGCACAAGAAAAAGGAAAAAAAGGGGCTGGCTGAGCGTTTTAGTTTTTCCAGGGGAATTAAGACCGATGACCTGGCTGTCTTTAGCCAACAGTTTTCGGCGATGATCGATGCCGGAATCTCCCTGGTCGAGGCCTTGAATATTCTCCAGGAACAGACTGACCACCCCAAACTAAAGACAGTAATTAATGAAGTCCAGGATGATGTCTCAGCCGGTTCTGGTCTTTCCGAAGCGATGAAAAAACACGATGATGTCTTTCCGGAGCTTTACTGCCAGTTGGTCCGGGCCGGTGAGGCAGGTGGTGTCCTGGATCAGGTGCTTAAGCAATTATCTGAACACTATGAACGCCAGGCGGAAATAAACAGCAAGGTAAGGTCTGCTCTCTACTATCCGGTTACGATTTTAATTGTGGCGGTAGCAGTGGTGATCTTTCTGGTTACCAATGTAGTGCCGACCTTTATCGGGATCTTTACTTCCACCGGGGGAACTCTGCCCTTACCGACCGTGATCCTGTTAGCGGTCAGTGCATTTATTCGAAGTTTCTGGTGGTTGCTGCTTCTGGGGGCGGCCGGCCTGGTTTATGCCATCTATACCTTTAAAAAAAGCCGCTCCGGCAAAGCCCTTTTTGATCGATTAATCCTTAAACTGCCCGTTCTGGGTAAGATGTTAAAAAAGGTCTATCTGGGTCGATTTGCCAGTACGCTGAACATCCTCCTCGGCAGTGGGGTCGACCTCCTGTCGGCGCTGACGATTGTCGAGGATGTGTTAAACAATCAGCTTTTTGCCCAGGTTCTGACCGCAGCCCGGGGCCAGGTCAGGGAAGGGGTGGTTTTCTCCCAACCCCTGGGGGAGAGCGGGTTATTTCCCGGTATGGTCGTCCAGATGATCAGGGTCGGCGAAGAAGCCGGCTCGTTGGAAAAGATGCTGCATAAAATAGCTAATTTTTACGACCGGGAAGTCGAGGCCAGTGTCGAAAGTACGATCTCGTTGATCGAACCACTGATGATCGTTTTCCTGGCCGTAATTGTGGGATTTATCGTAATTGCCGTAGTTATGCCGATGTTTGATATGTTCCAATATTTCTAAAAAGTTATTTAGATTGATGATCTTAATAATAAGCAGAAGGGGGTGATTACTGACCGAAGTTAGTGAACAGGTAAACTGGGACAAGTCGTCAACATAGATAGATTGAAGTAAAATTAAAAAAAAGGAGAGATGAAAGTGAGTACAAGCATAAAGAGAATTTTCCGGAGTGAGACCGGTTTTACCCTGGTCGAACTGCTGGTAGTTATCGCAGTACTGGGGATATTGGCCGGAATAGCCGTACCGCGTTTGACCGGCGTACAGGATAAGGCCAAAGATGCGGCAATTGCTTCAATTGCCGGAGGGATCAGGACAGCGATGGGTATTTACCATGTTGAGAATGAAAAATATCCTGATTCCGGAGCAGACTGGGGTACATTAAACACGGTACTTGACACTCTTGAATTGGGAACTATGGCTGAACATAATATTGCATCAATTAACTATGAAAGTACTGCTGATACATTTAAATTAACATTTGAAAGTTTAACAACTGGAGATGGTGATGGGGATCATGATCCTACACATACTTTAACTGAAAAGGGCTTTACAGATTAAATGACTTTCTGTTGTTTAATATACTAAAGATTTGTGAGGTGTAGTAAGATTGATCCACTTTGCTATAATTGTTTTT
>JAKSCG010000097.1 GCA_022360715.1 Halanaerobiales bacterium | reverse complement strand
TTAAAAGAACAAGCGAGTTATGAGAAAATCAAAAATGAGGTAGCTTTATTACCTTGTTTACGGGAAGAAATACCAATAGCTGTCCCGATAATAGCAAGGGATGATAGTTACTTTATCGACTATGAAAATAGGTATTATATTCTATATCAATTTTTAGATGGTAAGTGTTTTGAAGACCATTATGGTGAGAATTCTAGAGAAAAAGCCGAATTACTGGGAGAGACAATTGGTAATTTACATTCTGTTTTAACAAAGATTGAATATGAAGGGTGTACAATCTTTAATTTAGTTAGTGATGTTATTGATTGGTCAATAAATATTATCGAAAAGAATAAAGCGTATTTTGATTATCAATTTATTTTAGAGATAATTAGATTATTTAAAAGATATTTTGTTCCATCTTATGATTTGTTACCAAAACATATAATTCATAGAGATTTCCATCCTGGAAATATACTTTTTAAAGATAAGAAGCTTTCAGGAATTGTGGACTTTGAATTATCCGTAAAGGGAGTAAGGATATTTGATCCATGTTATTGTGCAACAAGTATTTTAGTAGGGGATTTTAATGATGGAGATAAAAGAAAACAATGGTTCGATATTTTTACTGCTATCATAGCAGCGTATAATCAGAAAAATAAATTAACCCGAGAAGAAATATATGCTTTAACATATGTTTTGTATTCAATTCAGTTAATTTTTATGGCGTTTAGTTGTAACATCGATAATATTGAGGCGGCTATATGCAATGAGAAGGTTTTAAAATGGTTATATCAAAACAGAGATATGATTGAAAAAACTATTACGATGATTTTATAACAAATAGATGCGGTTCCATTATCGGTACGCTTATAGTAATTAGCTGAGCCAAGTCTGGCTAAGGCTCATTATTGTTAAGTACGGGACGACTGCGGGAGGTGAGTTTAATGAAATCGATCTGGGATTTTATTCCGGCACGAGCCGAAGTTGGGGTTGGTTTGGTCCTGTCGCAGAAGGGTCGGTATATCTTTTTCCTGGCCGGAGAGCGCCATCATTGCCCAGGCGGAGAATTGTTTTACGCCGGGCTCGGCGGTCATTTGGAAAAAGGGGAGACTCTGCTTGAAGCGGCCCAACGGGAAGCCTGGGAAGAGATCGGGGTAAGAATTAAGGTGATTTCGGCCGAGCAGACTTATCATCTTCCGCCGACAGCCGAGCCAAGGTTGGTGGAATGTTGGGATTTTCCACGCCCTTTGGCCCTCTACGAAATGATTCATCCACCAGGAACGCCCAGAGCAGGTCAACTCTATCATATTGTGGTCTTGCTCGCCTGTCTCCTCGATTATCCGGCAGAATTAAAGCGGGATGAAGTCGGGGCGGTTATTGCCTTAACCGAAGAACAGCTAATTACAAATCTGAATAAAAAGCTTACCCTGCAGGAATTACTGGCGGGTGGGGCTAAGCTGATTGCCGGAGGAGAAGACTTAAACCGGACTACTGTTCTGTATCCGTTGGGAACGGCCAGGGCTTTGGCCCTGATTTTATTATTAATTTTTGATTCCCCTTGATCTTTTTGGGCAATCTGGTATAATTAGATTGAAGATAATATAACACCTATAAGGATATAAGTAAATAAGGGGTGATCATATGCTCAGAGGATGGGGTTTGTTTGGTAAACCCAGGTATAAGTCTTTTGACGAGGAAGTGGTCGGTAGGAAGCTGAAATCCAGTTCCTACCGGGGCACCATGCCGATCGATGTGAACAAAATAGTCGGTAGTGTCAACCGGTGTCAGCAGAATAATACAATCTCAATTAATAAGAATTCCCAGCGGTATAAGGGGATTAAGGAATCGATGGAAAGGATGTATTTGATTCCACCGATTAAGGTATATAACGTTGAGGATGAGTATTATATTCTGGACGGACACCACCGGGTTGAAGCCGGTAAAGAGGTTGGTCGGGCTTTTCTGGATGCCGAAGTCGTCGAATACAAATATCACTAGTAGTTGAGTGTACAGCATAAGTCAATAATCAAAAAGGCAGGTAGCTGCCTTTTTTTGCTATCCAGAAGGAAGGTGAACACGGATCTGGAAGTATACCCGCTGGTTGAAGCTAATCAGGTCTTGCAGCGAATGAAGGATTCCCGAATCAGAGGAGCAGCGGTGATCCAGATCGGTAACCAGGTTATTTCTTGAAGGTTTTTACTATTTTGAGTATTTGTCGGATTGTTTCCTGACTCAATCCTTTGCTAATGTTTAAGAGGGTTCGTAGCTCCGGTCTTTTTTCCAGAGTTTTAACCAGTTTGACCAGTTCCGGGTCAGAGCTGGGCAGATAGTGCCGGTTATTGACCTCATTTACCTTATCCCATTTTTCGCCCAGGAGATAACTGATTTTGACCTGTAGTGCTTCTGCTATATCGCGCAGCCGGTTTAAGGAAGGCTGGCTCCGGTTATTTTCAATATCACTTAGAAAAGTGTGAGAAATGTCGGCGCGCCGGGCCAGTTCCCGTAAGGTCAGTTTTTGTTGTTTTCTTAATTCCTTGATTCTGCTACCAACAGTCAACTAAATCACCCCTGAATACGTTTATAGCGTAATCTCAAATTAAATTATACTATTATGGAATAAATATGTAAAGGTTAAAATTGTTCGTTTTATACGTAAAGACAAGCATGCGATAAGAAATGACATATATTTACGTCCAAAGACTTTATTTGGCAATTTGTAGTATTTGCTAAGGTTTTTTAAATAAATTACAATAGTAATATAAGTAATTATGCGGGGGTGGTCAGCATCGAAAAGACAGTGGGGGAAGTAATCAGGGAGTTAAGGGATTTCAGGGGGATTACTCAATTGGAACTGGCCCGGCGGGTGGAGATTTCCAATACATACCTGTCCGATATTGAGAATGATCGAACAGAACCATCATTGAAGATTATTAGAAAGATTGCCCGGGGGTTAAATGTGGACTGGCGGGATATTTTTTTGCTGACAAAATACGTAAATAACGGTCAAAAACGAAAGTACTGAAAGGGGCAAGGGAGATGAAATTGATTGAGTTGTGGATGATCGATCAAAAGATCAGGGAGAAGTCGCGGGAACTGGCTCAGCAGCAGGCCAAGGATATCGAGGAGGAGAATAAATTGGCCGATAGTTACCATTATCGGTTTTACAACAAGATCTTTGATATGCTCCACTTTGGTGAGATCAAGCCATATTAGGTTTAATTCATTTGAGCGCAGACTACGGGAAAAATGCTCCCTTAATAATTCTTTATTATTAGATATTTATATAATTATATAAATAACTATAATCATTTTTAGGACAACTCTGGTGGGGGCTCAATTTATTTTTGGGTTGACTATGGGTAACTTTAGTGATATTTTGAGAATAGACAGTTTTTTAGTAGCGGTTCCTGTTAATGACCGCAAGCACTTAACGAGACAAGCCAACTGACGAGATTGCGGAAAAAACAATTTTCTTAGGGGAGGCAGGTTTAGATGAATAAAAAGGTTGTTATTGTCGGGGCCGGACCGGGCGGATTGAGTGCCGGGATGATTCTGGCCAGCCGTGGCTATCAGGTGGAGATCTTTGAAAAAAACAAGGTGGTGGGAGGGAGAAGTGCTGCCCTCCGCTTGGGCGATTTTACTTTTGATACTGGCCCTACTTTTTTGATGATG
>JAKSCG010000029.1 GCA_022360715.1 Halanaerobiales bacterium | reverse complement strand
GATAATTTTTTCGTTTTCCGACAGGTATTTATTATGGTATTTATTCATTAAAAGGACCGGGATATTTTTTTCCGATATTTGCTCAGCATTATGAGCATTATCCTCAATGAAAAGTTTAATATTCCTTTGAACAGCCCGGGGGGCTTTGTCGTCGTCATGTAATAAAGCCGAATAAGGAATTTGATAGCGGTGCAACCATTCTTCGGTAACCGGGCGATGTTCATCATGACGGGCTGTGATCAAAATAATTGTAAAACCTTGCTCAGCTAATTCCTGCAGGGTTTCAATTGCCCCGGTCAGGGGTCTTACTTTATGATAGATATTCGTTAATTCCTGCTCAAGAAAAGCGTTGATAACCCCCAGGGGAAGGTCATAAGCATGATCAAGGTGGTAGGAATCCCTGATTCTTTTAATATTTTGGCCCAGGTATTGACATAATTCATGATGCCAGATATTATCATTGGGATGGCTTTCGTCGGTAATAACTCCGTCGATATCAACTCCGATTATTTTTTTGCTCAATATCATTGCCTCCTTTAATTTATTAGGTTATTTATGGTATAATCAATCTTATAGAGATCTATTCTCACATATTTTATCAATTTTTTGTTGAAAAGTCCAGAAAGGATTTGATAATGGAAGCAAAAGAAATAAAGCAAATAATAAGTATTTTGGAGAGAATATACCCTGAACCGGTAACAGCTTTAAATTTTTCCACCCCTTTTGAACTGCTGGTTGCAACGATTTTATCAGCTCAGACTACCGATAAACAGGTCAATAAAGTTACCCAAAAACTCTTTCAAAAATATAGTAGCCCTCGGGATTTTGCCCAGGCTAACCAAAAAGAATTAGCGCAAGAGATTAGCAGTATTGGACTATTTCATAATAAAAGCAAATTTTTAATCGGGACCGGCCAAAAAATAATTGAGGATTTCAATGGACAAGTCCCTGCTGAGCGCAAGGAGTTAATGGAACTACCCGGGGTCGGACGAAAAACGGCCAATGTAATCTTGGCCTGTGCTTTTTCCAAAAATACGATAGCCGTAGACACCCACGTATTTCGTGTTGCCAACAGACTGGGACTGGCTGATTCCAAGCAGGTTGGACTGGTGGAAAAACAGTTAATGGAGCAAATCCCGGAAGATAAATGGGTAGATATGCATCACTGGTTAATTTTGCACGGCCGTGCAGTCTGCAAAGCCAGAAATCCACTCTGTTCAAAGTGTGATCTGAAGGTCTATTGTAAGTATTTTCTTCAAAACTCTGTTTCTTGACAAAGGATAATAATAAATGTATAATATTAAAAATCAGAATCTTTTTCTAAATAAGGGGGAGCTGAGTAGTGAGTAGAATGGTTTATTTAAATGGTGAAATTGTTCCGGAAGAAATGGCGAAAGTATCGGTATTTGACCACGGATATCTTTATGGGGACGGAATTTTTGAAGGAATTAGGGCTTATAATGGACTGGTCTTTAAATTGGATGAGCATATTAAACGGCTTTTCCAGTCGGCGAAAACGATTATGCTTAATCTTGACCTGAGCAAAGAAGAAATAAAAGAAGCGATTATTAAAACTGTCCGGGCCAATAAACTGAAGGATGCTTATATTAGAGTAGTGGTTTCCAGAGGCATCGGTGATCTTGGTTTAGACCCGGATAAATGTAAAAAACCCAATTTTGTAATTATTGCCAGTGAGATCGCACTTTATGACCAGGAACTTTATGCCAACGGATTAAAGGTAATGACTGTCCCCACCCGCAGAAACGGGGCGGAAATGGTCAATCCCCGGATTAAATCTTTAAATTATCTTAATAATATTATGGCAAGGATTGAAGCAAACCTGATGGGAGTACCGGAAGCAATCATGTTAAATAATGAGGGCTATGTCGCGGAATGCACCGGTGATAATATCTTTATTATTGAAGGGAAAAACTTGATTACCCCACCGCGTTATGCCGGTCTGTTAAAGGGAATTAAACGCGAAGTCGCAATGGAAATTGGTGAAAGCCTGGGATTAAAGATAAAGGAGGAGTTATTTACCCGATATGACCTTTATAATGCCGATGAGTGTTTTCTGACCGGGACCGCTGCCGAAGTAATTCCGGTAGTAGAGATCGATGGTCGAGTAATTGCCGAAGGCAAACCGGGTCAATATACACAAAAAATCGTGAAGGAATTCAGGGATTATGTCAATTCACATGGAGTACCGGTTTATCCGGAAGACCAGGAGAAGGTTTCATAACTTTATATAACTTGGGATATTCACACTTCTGCTGCTCAGCAGAGGTTTTTTTTTGAGGAAATTAAAAGGAATCAAGGGAAAAAGGGCGAATTGAATAATCAAGATCAGCTCAATCAAAATAAGTAATTATGTAATCGGGGTGGAAAATATATGAAGAAATTTTTTGTACTTGATACCAATGTACTACTGGGTGATCCGGAAGCTATCTTTGCCTTTAGTGATAATGATGTAATCATTCCTTTAGCGGTAGTGGAAGAGATCGATGATCAAAAAGCTAAAGCCAGTACCATTGGTTATAATGCTCGCCAGGCATCTCGTATTTTGGACGGACTCAGGAAAAAGGGGCGTTTGGATGAAGGGATCAAATTGGATAATGGTACGGGGGGAAGGCTAAAAATAGTAATTGATACCAAAGACTTAATTTTACCAAAGGGTTTAAGCTCAACCAAGATGGATAACCGAATTCTTTCCACTGCTATCCATTTAAAAAACGATTATCCTGGTCAGGATGTTGTTATGATCTCAAACGATATAAATATGCGGCTGATTGCTGATGCATTTGGTTTAAAAGCCGAAGAATACCGGTCAAACAGAATTAAGGATGAACATATTTATTCAGGAAATTATCAAATAGATGTGCCTGGAGCAATAATTGATCGGTTTTATGATCAAAAGAGCTTGTCACCCGAAGATTTAGGCATCGACGAACTTGAACTCTTCCCGCAGGAGATGATTCAATTAAAGGCGCTTGACCAGCAGGGGAAAACAGCCCTGGGTAAATATGACGGTCAATTGCTCACCCCGCTTCGTTATTCTGCACAACGACCATGGGGGATCAAGGCCAAAAATAAAGAACAGCGCTATGCCCTGGAACTCCTGCTTGATGATCAAGTCCAACTGGTAACTCTGGTTGGAAAAGCCGGAACCGGGAAAACATTACTGGCCCTTGCAGCCGGACTTTCTAAGGTGACCGAGGAACATAAATATAAGCGTTTATTAGTAGCCAGACCAGTTGTGCCGATGGGTAATGATATCGGCTACTTGCCAGGAAGCAGAGAGGAAAAGCTGCAACCGTGGATGCAACCGATCTTTGATAACCTTGAATTTATGCTCGACCAGGGCTCGGAAAATGGATTTTCCTATGAATATTTACTGGAAAAAAAGTTGATTCAGATCGAAGCCCTGACCTATATCAGAGGTAGATCAGTACCGGAACAATATATTTTAATTGATGAGGCGCAAAATTTGACTTCACACGAAGTTAAAACAATTATTACCAGGGCAGGTAAAAACACAAAAATTGTCTTAACCGGTGATCCCGATCAAATTGATAACCCTTATCTTGATTTGCATAATAATGGCTTAACCCATCTGGCTCATAGTTTCCATCAACAAAAAGTTGCCGGTCATATTACCTTAATTAAAGGGGAAAGATCTGAACTGGCCCAAATAGCAAGTGAGCTATTATAAATTTCGGCAAAGGCTCCCGCTGCCCGAAGAGGGAGCCTGTCTGTTTATTCATTGTTTTTACCCCATGGTAATAATCTCTGCAATAAACTATTATTTTTATCTTTTTTTTGTTCAAGCCTTTTCCTTATTTCTTTAATTAACTCGCGGTCCCTTCTTTCTGATGTGATATTTAATAGTTTGACTGCCTGCAAATATTCTTGTTTTAGATTTTTTTGCCCTTCTTGTAGGTCTGTGATCCCCTGTTCGACTCCCTTGAGTTTGTCCAGCAAAATAGAAACAAGGGAACTCAGACGGGGATCTGTTTCGCCGACTAAAGTAGCAGCGATATCCTGTTTGCTCTCTTCCAGATTGAGAATTTCCCGGACCTGTTTAATTGAATATTTTTGATTATAAAGGTATTCTTTAATCCTTTTTAAAACTTCCAGGTTTTCTTTATTATATTGACGGTAACCATTCTCATTACGGGGGACTTGTAGGTAATTATTAAGTTCAGATTCCCAATAGCGCAGGGTTGATGGGGCTACATTAAGCACCCTGGCAGCTTCGGAAGTAGTATACTGTTCTTGCTCCAAATTACTAATCCCTCCTTTCGTTTTGTAAATATTATAAATATTATTCCTTTAATTAGGATTTAAAGTATTTATTATTATATTCTTGCTTGAATAAAAAATTCCTGCCCTTACCATAATATTTTTTGCCAAAATACAATGCTAATTTTAGGAAAGAGGAGAAATAAAATCTGTCGAGAATTATAAATAGAGGGATAAAAAAGTAATTATAGTATTTAACTTGGAGGAAAATTAAATGGCAAAACGATTATATCTAGCTTTTATTATCCTGGGGATAGTTACCGGGATCTTTGTTACCCTGATTGTTAATGAATATAGTTACAGTGGTAATCAAGTACAGGAAGAAGAATTAAAGGTTCTGGAACTTCAAGCGAATTTAGAGCAGGGCAAAAAAGCGTATTATCAAGGTGAGTTTAAGTTAGCTACTCAATATTACTATAATGCTTTACAACAACAGCCCGACCATTTAACTGCATTAAAGAATATAGCTATGATTAAGACGGAAAGTGGTGAATTAGCTGAGGCTTTAAGCTATAATCATCGTTTAATAACTTTATTACCAGACAATTTATTCTGGAGATATAAGTATGGGGTTAATCTCTTTAAATCCGGCAATTTTACGGAGGCGGGAACTCAACTGCAAGCTATCTTAAATAAACTGGAGCGACCGGGAAATAGTCAGACCGGATTAGAGCCGCAAGTTGATTTTAATGAAAGAGAAGAAGCAATGTTATTATATTTTCTCGGCAAAACCAGTTTACAATTAGGGAATAAAGTTAATGCCGAAAAATACTTTCAAGCGGGAATAGGAAAAGCATCTTATTTAACTTTAAACTATCTTGCCCTGGCTGATTTTTATCAATTGGAAGAAAAGACAACCCAGGCAATTAAATACTATAAAGCAGCATTAGCCAGAGATTCCAGCCAGTCCAATCTATATCCCGAGCTGGCTAACCTCTACGAAGAGCTTGACGAAGAAGAGGCAGCTTATTATTACTGGCAAAAAAGCCTGGTTACCGGAAACAGTGTTAAACTGGCCCGACAAAAAATAAAACTGCTGGAAAAAGAGCACCCTGGATTAGTCGAGGAGACCGAAGAAAGGAAAAAAGAAGAGCGAAAAAAGATCAAGTGGGTCAAAGTAGAACCGGTGGAAGCCGATCCAAATATTCCGATTTTAAGAATAGGTTTAATTAATAAGGTTAGTTCCCTTGCTTTCCAGTCAGGTTCAGCTTTTCAGGTCTTTAGTGAGCAAAAGGAAATTTTAAACGGACTGGCTGGAGAGGAATGGAAGATCCACTTTAATGGGAGTGAATATCACTTTTACCGCAAGGAACAGTTGATTAAAAAATATCCGTCGGTGCAACCGCTACAATTAAAATTAAAGGAACAGACCGCCACTTTCGTTATTTATGATATTTCCTATGGAAAGGGTTATTTCTGGGCAGGAAATGAAGACAGGCAGTACCGAGGCCAGATCGAAATTCTACCGCAAAATAGTTACTTTAATGTAATTAACCTGATTAATCTGGAAGAGTATCTATTTTCGGTTTTACCTTCTGAAATGCCGGCCTGGTGGCCGGAAGAGGCTTTAAAAGCCCAGGTAGTTGCAGCCAGGAGTTATGCCCTGGTCCATCTGGGCCGCCATCGGAAAGACGGTTATAACCTATGTGCAACCGTCCATTGTGCGGTATACAATGGTGTCAAAAGTGAGCATAAACGGACTAATCAAGCGGTGTTAGCGACCAAGGGTGAAGTTGCAACCTATCAGGGTAGAATAATTGATGCTGTCTTTAGTAGTAACAGTGGTGGAATTACGGAAAGTAGTGCGGAAGTCTGGGGAAACAAGCATGCTTACTTATCCGGTTCTAATACGATGGTAAAAGAGGAGTTAATCTTTCCGCTGGAACCGTATAAACTGGAGGAATGGTTGCTGAAAGAACCGGCATCCTATTCAAATATAAAAATATATGCCGGCTATAATAAATACCGTTGGGTTAAATATCTACCAGTTGATTATTTACAAGAAAAATATCAGCTAACGGCAGTCAAAGATATCATAGCCCGGGGACGTACTAGCGGTGGGGGTGTAAAAAAGGTTGTATTAGTTGGCGAGGATAAAGAAATTACTATTTCCGGCGGGAAAATCCGCAGTGCACTGGGCGGATTAAAGAGTAATCGCTTTACAATAGAAAAAATACACGATCAAGATGGATTAATTGAAGAGATTATCTTTCTGGGCAGCGGTTGGGGACATAATGTGGGAATGGATCAAACCGGAGCAGCAGGTATGGCTGAGCATAATATCAATTATCAGGAAATACTAAAACACTTTTACCAGGGAATAGAAATAACCAAGAAATATTAGTTTAGCTCTTTGTAAAATACTTGATAGAATACATTCTAAAGTATATAATAAGAATGTAATATTTAGTAAAAAAGAGGTGAGCAGTGTTATAATGAAAACTATATCATTGACAGTGCCAGACTTTTTTGACTTAAACGAGAAAGAAACCAAGTTACTTATAGCATCAAAGTTATATGAACAAGGTAAATTATCTTTAGGTGAAGGAGCTGAATTGGCTGGTGTTTCTAAAAGAACCTTCATCGAATTATTAGGAAATTATAATGTATCGGTATTTAATTATAGTGTTCAAGAATTAAAAGGTGATATTGATAATGCCTAAAGTTATATCCAATACAAGTTGTTTAATAGTATTAGATAACATTGATATGTTAGGTATATTGAAGGAACTTTACGGATCAATTATAATTACTAAAGAAGTATCGGAGGAATTTTGTAGAACTATCCCTGATTGGATTGATGTTAGAGAAGTTAATGATCAAAAATACTTGGAATTACTGAAAAATTTTGTTGATTTAGGAGAAGCAAGTACAATTGCTTTATCTGTAGAAATAGATAATAGTATTACAATATTAGACGATTTAAAGGCCAGGAAATTAGCAAAGAAGTTAAATATAAAAATGACTGGTACTTTAGGAGTTATAATTAATGCGAAGAAGAGAAACAAAATTTCTTGTACAAAAGAGGTTTTAACTAAAATAAAAGATGCAGGTTTTAGAGTATCAAAAGAATTAGAAAATGAGATATTAAAGTATGATATATAAGCTAAGTTTCCAAAAAGTATTGTTTGCTGAATCTCGATATACTTGATTTATGAAGTAAACTAAGGTATAATATTTTCAAATCAAATAAACATATCTTCAGGGCATGGTGAGGGGGTTTACCCCAATTCCAGACCGGTGGTTAAAGTCCACGAGCTGACAGCTGAACTGGTGAGATTCCAGTACCGACGGTATAGTCCGGATGCGAGAAGATTACTTTACCGTATTTTACGCCCTGACTGATCAGGGTTTTTTTCATGTCTAAACCTTTTGGAGATATGTAAAAAACAGGGGGTTTTCAAATTGAATTTAAAAACACAAAGGATTACTACTGTTGGCGTCTTAACTGCACTGTCTTTAATTCTGATGGTTTTGGTTAAATTTCCGCTTATACCTACGGCACCCTTCTTACTATATGAGCCCGGGGATATACCAATTCTGATGATCAGTTTTATTTTTGGACCGCTTCCGGCCTTAATATCTACGTTTATCTCATCGGTTTTAATGGCAGTAATTACTGGTCAAGGTGGACCTTACGGGGCATTAATGCATTTTATAGCTACCGGGGCTTTTGTAGGTGTAGCCGGATTAGTTTATCAAAAAAAACATGATAAAAAAGGGGCAATATATGCCTTGATCAGTGGGTCTTTAACGATGACATTGATTATGATTCCGGCCAATTTAATTATTACTCCCCTCTATCTGGGTGTAAATTATAATATAGTTGCAAAGATGCTATTACCGGCGATCATACCCTTTAATCTGCTTAAAACAATTATTAATTCTATTTTTACATTCTTGATCTATAAGAAGCTGGTTAAATTCCTCAGTGATCGGAATTTAATAAAATGACAAAAAAAGTAACTATATTGGCTATGTTTTGTGCATTGGCTTATGTAGCTGTTCTGGTCGGGCGCATACCACTTATTTTGTTTTTGAAGTACGAGCCTAAAGATGTAATTCTGACAATTGGCGGATTCATTTTCGGTCCAGTATCGGTAATAGTTATGTCTTTTATTGTTTCATTTGTTGAAATGATAACGATCAGTACAGACGGAATAATTGGGTTGATCATGAACGTAATTGCTACAGTAGCTTTTGCAGTTCCGGCAGCTTATATTTACAAAAAAAAGCGCAATATGATAAGTGCTGCTGTCGGTCTCTTATGCGGAATCTTTTTAATGACTGTCATGATGTTGCTTTGGAATTACTTTTTAGCACCTATTTTTATGGGGTATCCGCGTGAACAAGTAGTCAAGTTATTGATACCGGCATTTCTACCGTTTAACCTTATTAAAGGCAGTATCAATGCCGCCATAACCCTCTTACTATATCGACCTGTAATCACCGTATTAAGAAAATCATCCTTAATTCCAACAGCGGAAGAATTGTCCATTGCAAAGAATGGAATATTATAATGGTCGTGGACATAATAGAAACAGCAGGAATAACTTATGATTACCAAAAATACATTGATGAAAATTCAGGTAGTTTGCTGATTAGGGCGATAGATAATATCGCCCTAAAGATTGAAGCAGGAAAATTTGTATCAATTTTAGGGCAAAATGGTTCCGGAAAATCAACACTTGCCAAATTACTTGCGGCACTGTTGGAACCTACATCAGGAGTATTGTACATAGATGGTAAGGATAGCACTGATAAAGCTCAGATGATCGATATATGTAAAAGTGTCGGGATTGTTTTTCAAAATCCGGATAATCAAATGGTAACTTCAATTGTCGAAGACGATGTGGCCTTTGGACCTGAAAATATTGGTATTCCAACCGACGAAATTTGGCAGCGTGTTGAAAAAAGCTTGAAAGATGTCGACATGTTGGAATATCGTCATAGTACGATTAATAAATTATCGGGTGGTCAAAAACAACGAATTGCTATTGCTGGTATATTGGCAATGCAGCCCAAGTGTATTATTTTAGATGAGCCAACAGCAATGTTAGACCCACAAGGTAGAAATGAAGTTATCCGGACGATTCGTGAGTTGAATCGAACGAAAAAGATCACGATCATTATGATAACACATAATATTGATGAAGTTATTTGTTCGGATCAAATAATAGTAATAAATGCTGGAAAAGTTGTGATGAATGGCAATCCACCTTATGTTTTTTCTCAGACTAAAACTTTAGAAGGGTATGGTTTGGCCGTCCCACAGGCAACCATTTTGTCGAATGAATTAAAAAAGAGCGGTATCTCATTGCCTGATGGAATTGCTGATGATAGTGAGCTGATCAATTCAATCATGAATTATTGTAAGCAAATGTAGTTAAGAACAATAGGGGAGGAGGTTTTCTAAATAGATTATGATTGAATTTAAAAATATAAATCTTGTTTATGATGTAAATACTCCTGACGAAACAATTGCATTAAAGGATATTAATTTTTCAATTGATTCGGGAGAATTTGTCGCCATAATAGGACATACTGGTTCAGGCAAATCCTCATTGGTTAAGCTTTTTAACGGTCTGGAAATTGCTACAAGCGGAGAAATACTTTATAATCAAGAGAATATTTATAAAAAAGGTTATGATCTTTATAAATTGAAGAAAAAAATAGGATTGGTTTTTCAATATCCTGAGAATCAACTATTTGAACTTGATGTTTTATCCGATGTTTGTTTTGGACTTTTGAACTATGGTGTATCCCAAAAAGATGCCGTTATAAAGGCAAAGGAAGCTTTAAATCTTGTAGGAGTAGATGAAAAGTTTTACCATATGTCACCTTTTGAACTATCAGGAGGATTAAAAAGAAGAGTAGCTATTGGGGGAGTACTTGCGATGAGTCCTGACATTCTTGTTTTGGATGAAGTTACGGCAGGTCTTGATGCAAAGGGCAAAGAAAAAATTCTTAATTTGCTCAAAAAATTAAACACTGAAAAAGGGAGAACAATTATTCTGGTCTCCCACAGCATGGAAGATGTTGCGGAATATTCCCAAAGGATTTTGGTCATGAATCAAGGTACAATTCGATACAATGATACACCCAAAAACATATTTAAAAAGATATCAGGCCTTGAATCAATTGGCTTGTCAGTTCCAAAGGCGAACCATATTGTTAGACAACTAAAACAACGTGGATTAAAGGTAGATGTGACAGCGATAACGATCGAGGAAGCCAAAAACACAATTATGCAAGCAGTAGGTGACTTCCGTGGGTAAAAAAATTGTTTTTGGCAAATTCTACCCAAGTAATTCGATAATCCATAAACTGGACCCCCGGGTTAAGTTGTTTGCGATGTTACTCTATTTAGTGGAATTATTTGCTTTTACCGACTTAATATCATATATTATATTTTCAGCTTTTTTGTTTGCAACAATTATCTTATCAAAAATTCCCATAAAAACTATAGTTGGCTCTAAAGCAGTTTTGTTTTTTATTTTATTTATTTCCAGTTTCAATCTTTTTTGGATAGATGGCCATATTTTAATGGAAATAGGCAGCTTGACTGTTACAGATAAGGGCATTATAAAGACAATTTTTATATCAATTCGTTTATTATATGTGATTATATCGTCATCAATTTTGATGTTGACAACAACTCCTAATCAATTAACAGATGGGATGATCGAAACTCTTAAACCTTTGAAAAAGCTAAATATTCCAGTACATGAAATGGCCATGATCACTTCAATTATGCTTCGTTTTATTCCTGTTTTATTAGATGAAGCTTATCGAATCAAAGATGCTCAGGCTTCACGCGGTACTAATTTTAGAACAAAAAAGCTTACTCAAAAAGTAAAGAATTACGTTCCGTTATTTATTCCCCTTTTTGTATCAGCGTTCAGACATGCTAATGAACTTGCGCTGGCTATGGAAGCTAGGGGTTATCGTGGAGATATCGGAAGAACTCAAATGAAACCATTAAAATACCAATCTATTGATTATTTTGCATATAGCTCTTTATTACTTATTTTAGTACTGCTAGTTGTTGTAGGAGTGTTCTCATACTGAAATGCTTGATTACTTTTTAAGACTTTGCCCAGTTATATCAGGGATAAATTACAAGTTTCGTCATGCCAAAATTGAGTTATTATATTTAAAAAGCCGGGTAAAAATACCGGGTTTTTGTATATATAATTAAAAATTGGAAAAAATACAGATAGATATCTGTGAATAATGGAGGTTTTTAGAATGAAATATACCAAAAAAATTATAATACTGGTAACTTTTTTTGTGCTTATATCATCAATTATTTTTGCCCAAGACTATTTAACATATCAGGTAAAAAAGGGTGATAGCCTTTCTATAATTGCCCAGGGTTTTAAGGTTAAACTTAGTGATTTAATTGCAATAAATGAAATTAAAAACCCTGATCTGATCCATACAGGGCAAAAATTACTGATTCCTAAAGAAAATAGCAGCTATATTGTGAAAAAGGGAGAAAGTCTCAGTAAGATTGCCAGTAGGTTAAAAGTTAACTTACCAAATTTAATTAAAATTAATCAGATTAAAAATCCCGATCTGGTTTACGTCGGCCAGAAACTAGTAATCCCTTCTTCCGGACAAACAAGAGAATATCAATTAGCTTCCCGCAGCAATGCTATTTCTTATATCTGGCCCATCCAGGGTAGAATTACATCAGAATATGGCTGGCGAATACACCCGGTCTACCAAAGGAGAGAATTCCATACGGGAATTGATATTGCTGTTCCGATCGGTTGTCCGGTTTATGCGGCAGCCGCCGGTCAGGTTATTTATAGCGGATATTTGGGGGGGTATGGTAATCTGGTTATACTAAAACACCGTGATAATAGTAAAACCTATTATGGACATAATATCGAATTATTGGTGAAAAAGGGTGATATAATAAAAAAAGGGAAAGTAATCGCCTTAAGTGGGAGTACAGGTGTATCAACTGGACCACACTTGCATTTTGAAATAAGGATCAACGGAAAGCATTGTAACCCCTTAAATTATTTAAATCAAAGATATCTCAATAATGGTTTCCGGATCTGAAGGGAGTAAGCTGATGGATAAAAATACAAAGATCGAGGAAATTATAGCCTTTGTTACTGCTTATCCTGAATCAACAGCCAGCAGGGCCATTTTACGTCGGCATTACATTAATAAAAATAATTATGAAACTGCTAATGAATTAAGCTTACAATTAAAAGATGTTTTAAAAAAAGAAGAAAGTGATGAAATTAATTTCTGCTTTTATTTAGTTAAATAATTTGACAAAATAACTTTACTTCGATAAAATCCTATTAGAGCCAACCGGGAGCAGGGGTTTTTAATTAAGCTGGATTACTGAATATAGTTAGCTCCAATACTGGGTAATATTGTCAGAAAGGGGTCTGATCAAATGAAAATTGTATTAGTAGAACCAGAGATTCCTCAAAATACTGGTAATATTGCCAGAACATGTGCGGTAACAGGGAGTAGTTTGCACTTAGTTCGACCGCTGGGTTTTTCGATCGATAATCGTTATTTGAAGCGAGCCGGACTTGATTATTGGAATAAGCTTGAGATCCATTGTTATGATTCTATCACTGAATTAATAGAACAATTTCCGGAAAATAACTTCTATTTTGCCTCTACTAAAGCTGCTCAGAGTTACCACCACATTAAGTATTGTTTTAATGACTTTTTAGTATTTGGCAAGGAAACAGCAGGACTTCCGGAATCGTTTTTAAAAAAAAACCTGGATAATTGTATCAGAATTCCCATGGGTGATCAGTTAAGATCTTTAAATTTAGCAAATTCCGTTGCCATTATTCTTTATGAAGCACTTCGCCAACTAGATTTCCCTCTTTTGGAAACTGGTGGTAAACTAAAAAATATTGAATTAAATGGGGATTAGCCGTTGAAAAACAAGAAGTTTTATCGCAAAAAAGAAGGACTTTTTTAATAACTTGTAGAATTAATAATTAATAGCGTATGTAAATGATAAAATAATAATATAATAAATAAATGGATCGCTCGAAAAGGGGGTGTATGATGCCGTTTAAGTGTTTACGTATTTTTTTAGTTTTTTTGCTATTGCTATTTTTTACTTTATCCTCTTTTGCCAGTACAATCAGATTAGGAGATCGGGGGACCAGGGTTAAAGAAACTCAGCAATATTTGTACAAACTGGGTTATGATTTGAATATTGATGGGATCTATGGTTATCAAACAATGGAACTAATCAAGGACTTTCAGTTAAACCATGGGTTAAAAGTAGATGGTATAGTAGGAGCAGCGACTAAGAATTTACTCAAGGAAATAACAGAAGATATTACTTATCTCGTAAAAAAAGGAGATACTTTGTCGGATATTGCTGAACAATTTGACATAACGGTTAAAGATCTAAAAAATCGAAACAATTTAAAATCAGATTTGATAAAAATTGAACAAGAATTAATGATCCCGAAAACAGGTATTGGCGGCGGTGATGATGAAAGATTATATGCAAATATCATTCACGAGGTACGACCAGGTGATGCCCTTTCTTTGATCTCTAAAAAATACGGTACAGCGATTGATACGATCAAACATGCTAATAATCTGCATAGTGACCGAATCTATATTGGGCAGACACTAGTCATCCCACACATTGATCGAAAGGCAAATAAACCTTTTCAGCTAGGTAAAGGAGCTTTAATTTGGCCGGTGCTGGGTCGAATATCTTCTTCCTATGGATACAGAATACATCCGATTAAAAAAGTCAGACATTTCCATGCCGGGATTGATATTGCTGTGCCAAGCGGAACTAAGGTTAAGGCTTCGGCCAGCGGAACAGTTGTTCAAAGTGGTTATATTAATGGTTTTGGGAAAACAGTTATTATTGATCACGGTGAAGGGGTTAGAACCCTTTATGGTCATAATTCTCGCTTAATAGTTAGAGCCGGGGCCAAAGTAAGATTGGGACAGACGATTGCCTTGGCCGGTAGCACCGGAACGAGTACTGGTTCACATGTCGACTTTAGAATCTATCGAAATAATAATACAGTCAATCCGATAAAATACCTACCATAAAAAAATAGTCATAAAAACCTAATGGTTTTTATGGCTATTTACTAATAACTCTTGTTATGATTGGTGGATCCGCTTATAGGTTTTTCTATCCTTAAATTCTTCTTTTTTCCCCCTGTTCCATTGCGAGACGGGGGTTAAAAAACCTACTACTCTTGAATATACTTCACACTTTTGTTTTGGCATCAAATCCCTCCTTTAGTATCTTATTTTAATTTCGTTGACCATCGGTTTGATTATATTTTTAAACTGTTCAAGTTCAGCAACAGTAAACGGGACTTTGCTTAAATAAGCTGGTTGATAAGTATTGTTGGGTTTGAAGTTTTGCAGATAAAATCGCTTGGCCCCATTTAGTAACTTGCCAATTTCCATCATTTCTGCTTGACCATGAAGACCAGGAACAACAGTAGTCCTAAATTCATATTCTATTCCGGACTCTTTAACTAAATTGATACTTTTTTTGATTTTTGTGGCGATATCGGTATGATCAGTTAACAACCAATATAAATTTAAAGGTAATTTTAGATCGAGAGCCAGATAATCAAGGAGTTGTTGCTCAATTAAATCACTTATTATTTCCGGCTTACTACCGTTGGAATCTAATTTTACCAGTAATCCTAATTCTTTGACGGCAATGATCCAATCTTTCAAGTCTGGTTGTAAAGTTGGTTCACCCCCAGTAATACTGAGACCGTCAATTAATCCCTTCCTTTTTTGAAGAAAGTCCAGTAATACCGGGAGGGTGAGATATTCTCCCTCAACACTTTCTGCTGGTAACAAAGCCGGATTATGACAGTAGGGGCAGCGGAAATTACATCCCTGGGTAAAAATTATGCTAACTATTTTATCAGGATAGTCAATTAGGCTTGTTTTCAGTAATCCAGCAACCTTCATCAAGCTCACTCACACTTGGGACAATATTCATGTTCACCGGAGAGGTAACCATGAACCGGACAGATACTGAAGGTCGGTGTAATGGTATAATAAGGCAATTTAAACCTTTCGGCAATTCTTTTCACAAGTTGTTTAGTACTCTCTTTTGAGAGCGAATTTTCACCAATAAAGCCGTGAAGAACAGTCCCGCCGGTATATTTTGTCTGTAAATTATCCTGGAGTTCAAGGGCAGTAAAAATATCGTCGGTAAACCCTACGGGCAGATGGGTAGAATTGGTATAATAGGGATCAGCCCCATCCTTGCGATACCTATCTTCATTAGCTGCCATGATCTTTGTCCCAAATCTTTCCTTGTCCAGTTTAGCAAATCGATATGAAGTACCCTCGGCCGGAGTTGCTTCTAAATTGTACATGTTACCGGTATCTTCCTGGTAAGTAATCATCCGTTCCCGCATTAAGTCCATAATTTGACCGGCGAATTGTAAGCCTTGCTCAGAGCCTATATCTTTACCCATAAAGTTAAGGATTGCTTCATTCATTCCATTAATACCAATCGTATTAAAATGATTTTGCCAGTAATGGCCAAAGCGTTTTTTAATCTCTCGCAAGTAATGTCTGGAATAGGGATATAGGCCGGTTTCGGAAAAGCGTTCTAATATTTTTCGTTTAATTTCCAGGCTTTCTTTAGCAGCATCCATCAGTATAAATACCTGGTCAATAAACTCCTGTTCAGTATTGGCGAGATAACCGATGCGAGGTAAGTTTATGGTTACAACCCCGATGCTTCCGGTCATCGGATTAGCCCCAAAAAGTCCTCCACCCCGTTTGCGTAATTCGCGATTATCGAGTCTTAAGCGGCAACACATACTTCTAGCGTCTTCCGGACTCATATCCGAATTAATGAAGTTTGAAAAATACGGAATACCATATTTGGCCGTCATCTCCCAGATTGGTTCCAACACCTTATTTTCCCAATCAAAATCACTGGTTATATTATAGGTTGGAATCGGGAAGGAAAACACCCGGCCCTTGGCATCGCCTTCCAGCATTATTTCGGCAAAAGCCCGATTCAACATATCCATTTCTTTTTGAAACTCTCCCAAGGTTTTATCCCTTAATTCTCCGCCAATTATCGCCGGTTGCTGAGCAATAGCAGGGGAGGGGGTGAGATCCATGGTAATATTGGTGAAAGGGGTTTGAAATCCTACCCGGGTCGGCACATTCATATTATAAACAAATTCCTGGATTGATTGTTTAACCTCTTGATAACTGAGCTGATCATAATAAATAAATGGTGCTAAATATGTATCAAAATTGGCAAAGGCTTGGGCACCTGCCGCTTCCCCCTGAAGGGTATAAAAGAAATTAACAATCTGTCCCAGGGCAGTACGGAAGTGCTTAGCCGGTTTACTTTCTACTTTGGTTGTTACACCGCCAAAACCAGTCAATAATAAATCCTGTAAATCCCAGCCACAACAATAAACCGATAAATTGCTGAGATCATGAATATGAAAGTCACCGGACTGATGAAAATGTTGTATCTTTTTAGGATATATTTCCTGTAACCAGTAGTGGTTGGTTACTTCAGAAGAAATATGATTATTTAAACCCTGTAAGGAAAATCCCATATTACTGTTCTCATTGATTTTCCAGTTGCTTTTATCCAGATAGCCGCTGATTACATTTAAAGCATCGGTAAAGAGCTGCTTGGTATCGCGAAGTTTGGCGTGTTGTTCCCGGTATAAGATATAAGCTTTGGCGATATCAGCATAACCTTTTTCGATCAGAATTTTCTCTACCAGGTCCTGGACCTGTTCGACCGTAGGGATTCCTTCATCTTTAAAAAAAATATTTAAATAAGTTAAAACCTCCTCGGTAATCTCCGCACTAATATTTTTATTTTCACTATCTATCGCCCTGGTCGCTTTAAAAACGGCGTTTTCAATCTTCTTTTGATCAAACGGGACCTGACGATTATCCCTTTTTTTAATATATTTTACCATAGATATCCTCCTTCAATTAGAAAATACAATAACTATTTTATCTTCTTTTTAAAGCAAATGCAAGGACAATATTACTATATATTGGGGGTTTTATTTTTGATCCACAATATATAGTGTAATTATTCTACTTTAAAACAATAATTCCTTTTTTTATTTTAAAAAAATCAGTCGGGCTAAAATGAAAATAACATAAAAATCTGTTATAATAGCAAGATAGGAAAGGTTGATAATTAGCTTGGACGGGGTGAATAGCAATGAAATTACAATATATATTTGGACCAGTTATATCTAGAAGATTAGGGTTGTCATTAGGAATAGATTTGATCCCTTTTAAAACCTGTTCACTTGATTGTGTATACTGTGAATGTGGGAAAACCAATCAATTGGTCATTGAACGGCGGGAATATGTGCCGACAGCCGAAGTAACAGCTGAATTGGATAAATACCTCCAAAGCAATCCCAATATTGATTATTTGACTTTTTCCGGTTCTGGTGAACCGACACTTCACAGTGGTCTGGGACAAATAATTGACTTTATCAAAGAGAACTATCCGCAGTATAAAATATCCCTGCTGACCAATAGCACCCTTTTTCCCCAAGAGGGAGTTATTAAAGAGGTTAAAGATTTAGATTTAATCGTGCCTTCACTAGATGCTGTTTCTGAAGACATATTTAATAAAATTAATCGACCGATCAGCGGGGTTCGGGCTGCAGAAATTGTCAAGGGACTGGAAAGTTTAAGGGCTTCATTTGCCGGGCAGCTCTGGCTGGAAATCTTTATTATACCGGGTATCAATGATCATCGAGAAGAGTTACAGCTATTTAAAAAAGCTCTGCAAAGGATTAGGCCGGATAAAATCCAATTGAACAGTTTGGACCGGTTAGGAACAGAAAATTGGGTTCCGCCGGTTGTACCAAAAGACCTAGAATTGATTGCCCAATACCTGGGGAATAATATTGAGATTGTAATTTAGAAGGGCAGAAAAAAATCCCTTGACAAGAATCAATAAAAATGTTAGTATTAAAAGCGTTGCAGGTAAAAAGGGCCATTAGCTCAGTTGGTAGAGCACCTGACTTTTAATCAGGGTGTGGGAGGTTCGATTCCTCCATGGCTCACCAAATAACGCGGGGTAGAGCAGTCTGGTAGCTCGTCAGGCTCATAACCTGGAGGTCGCAGGTTCAAATCCTGCCCCCGCAACCAAAATGTTAAGATAAGTAGTGCTGAAAGCGCAACCATAATGTTAAAAAAGTAGTACTGAAAGTGCAACCACTATGTAAAAATAGTAGTACTGGAAGTGCAACCAAAATGTTAAAATAAGCCCTCAGGGGCTTTTTTGCTGTTTAAAGATCGGGCATTTTGCCGATGGCATCCTTTTTCTGCTCAATATCGGTGTGGGTATAGATTTGGGTGGTGGAAATATTGGAGTGACCTAATAGTTCCTGAATTATTCTGATGTCTTTGGTCTGATGGTATAAGATTGTCGCAAAGGTATGTCTGAGCTTATGCGGAGTTATTTGGCGGGCATTCTTGATGCCAGCCAGCCGGGCATATTTTTTTACCAATAATTGAATCGACCTGACACTAATTCTCCTTCGATGGCGGGATAGAAAAAGGGCGGTCGTTGCATCAGGTTTGTTGGTTGCTATTTTTTTCCTTTGGAGCAAATATGCTCTGATCGCTGCAATGACATCCGGATGCAGCGGGATATTTCTTTCTTTTTGACCTTTGCCAAAAAATTTAATTGACTCATTTTCCAGATCCAGGTTTTTGATATCTAGATTAACCAGTTCCGATACTCGTAATCCGGTATAAAGAAATAATTTGATAATTGCCAGATCTCTCACCATATTCAACCCGTTACCATGCACGATCGTCTCAATATATTTACGTGCTTCATCCAGTTTTAAATAGATCGGTTCGGTTCTAATTTCGGTTTTACTGGCATCAATTAATGTGGAAGGATTATTTTCGATTAATTCCTTTTTCTGCAGGTATTTAAAAAAAGAACGAATGGAGTATAATTTTCTATTCCTGGTTGCCGGTTTGTTATCCTCCACCAAAATATTATCAGCCAGGAATTCAGCTATTTCAAAATTCCCAATCTGGTTAACCGGGAAATCCGACTTAAATTCCATATTTTTAATTAAATACTGATAAAATAAGTTTAAATCCCGACAATACTCTTCTGCGGTTAGCGGTGAATAACCCCTTTCTACCCTTATATATTTCTTGAACCCCTTAACTGCGTTTTTAAAATTCATGATCAATCTCCTTACGTTAATTTCCCAAAAATATATAAATTATAATAAAATAAAATCTGCTTAAGTGGTCAAACTAAATAGCGAACTCAATTTGATTACTATTAAAACATTTCGGCAAGAATGATGATTAATCCTCCTTGCTAATAAATTTCCTGGACAAATTTTTTTCAGATAATGGAGGATTTTTGGGTAAGGTGTATAATATATATAGTTAAAGAATATACATCAATGTATATTTAATGACCAACCAAAATAGATTCAAGGAGGTAATATTAATGAAAAAAAGGGTAGTAATAATGGGGGCAGCCGGGAGAGACTTTCATAATTTTAATGTTTATTTCCGCGATAATAGTGATTATGAAGTAGTTGCTTTTACCGCAACTCAGATCCCGGATATTGACGGGCGAAAATATCCGGCGGAACTGGCCGGGGAAAATTACCCTGATGGCATTCCGATCAAGGCAGAAGCTAGCCTGGTAGATATTATCAAGGATTATAATATTAATCAAGTTATTTTTGCGTATAGTGATGTTAGACACCAATATGTAATGAGTAAAGGAGCGGAAGTAAATGCTGCCGGCGCTGATTTCCGTTTGATGGGTATTGAAACAACAATGCTCAAGGCAAAGGTGCCGGTTATTGCCGTCTGTGCTGTGCGGACAGGAGTAGGAAAAAGTCAGACTACCAGAAGAGTTTCAGAAATTCTCAATGAAATGGGTAAAAAAGTGGTGGTAATCCGACATCCGATGCCATATGGTGACTTGGTAAAACAAGCAGTCCAGCGATTTGAAAGTTATGAAGACCTGGCTAAACATAATTGTACCATTGAAGAAAGAGAGGAATATGAACCGCATATTGAACGGGGAAATATACTATACGCTGGGGTAGATTATGGGAAAATTTTAGAGGAAGCGGAGAAAGAAGCTGATGTAATCCTGTGGGATGGTGGAAATAATGATCTACCTTTTTATAAACCGGATTTGATGATAACTTTAGTTGATCCGCATCGTCCCGGTCATGAATTAGCTTACTATCCGGGGGAGACAAATTTACGTTTGGCTGATGTTTGTATCGTCAATAAAATTTTGACTGCCTATCCGGAAAATGTTACAATGGTTAGAGAGAATATTCAAAGGGTAAATCCCAAGGCAGTAATTATTGATGCTGCTTCACCAATTTTTATCGATCGGCCGGAAATAATAGCCGGCAAACGTGTTTTGGTTATTGAAGATGGTCCTACCCTTACTCATGGTGAGATGGAATACGGAGCCGGTGTTATTGCCGCTAAAAAATTCGGAGCCCGGGAATTAGTTGATCCCAGACCCTATGCCGCTGGTACAATTAAAGAGACCTTCGCTAAATACGATCATCTGTCTGATCTATTGCCGGCAATGGGCTATGGTGAAAAACAGATGAAGGAATTAGAAAAAACGATTAAAAATACGGACTGTGATGCGGTAGTTATCGGTACACCGATCGATCTTAGTAGGATTATTAATATTGAACAACCATCGACGCGGGTTAGATATGAATTGCAGGAGATTGGCAAACCTAATTTACAAGATATTATTGGTAAGTTAGCTTTATAATATCACTATTGTCATATTAGTTTACTAAGTTTTGTTTTGCCATGGGTTTATTTAACCGATGGCATTTTTATTATACAACTTTTGAAAGGAGTGGTTTTGATGATTGTAAATACCTATAATGTTGGATTTAAGAAAATGAAAGGGGTTATTAATTATAATGAATCTAAACCACTTAGGGTGGAATCAATTTTTTGAAAAAAATTTTAAAGGTTATCACGAACAGGGTTATTTCCCGGGACGAATTGCTGTTGAACATAAACATATTTACAATGTCTATACTGAATCCGGAGAACTCCAGGCCGAAGTGTCAGGCAAATTTCACTACCAGGCACTTAAGAAAGCAGACTTTCCGGCTGTGGGAGACTGGGTAGTTTTAAAGACAAGACCTAATGAACAAAAGGCGATTATTCATGAACTTTTGCCGCGCAAAAGCAAGTTTTCCCGGAAAGTAGCCGGACTTAGAAGTGATGAACAAATTGTTGCCGCAAATATTGAGACAGTATTTCTGCTTAATTCCTTAAATAATGATTTTAACGTGAGACGGATTGAACGCTATTTAACACTGATCTGGGAAAGTGGTGCCAAACCGGTGATTGTTTTAAATAAAGCCGATTTATGTAATGATCTGGAAGATAAACTGCTTGAGGTGGAAGCAATTGCATTTGGAATCCCGGTTCATGTTGTCAGTTGTAAAGACGGAAGGGGTCTTGAAGAATTAAATCAATATTTAAAAAAAGGCGAGACCATTGCTTTCCTGGGTTCATCCGGAGTTGGCAAATCGACATTAATTAACTTAATTTTAGGAAACAACAAGCAAAAAACCGGTGCAGTAAGAAATGATCACAAAGGTAAACACACTACAACCCACCGGGAATTAATCCTTGTCCCGGGAGGAGCGTTGGTGATCGATACTCCGGGAATGAGAGAAATCCAACTCCGGGATTCGGAGCAGGGGAGTAATAAAACCTTTAAAGATATTGAAAGTTTAGCCAGCCAGTGTAAGTTCAATGACTGTTTACATGAAACTGAACCCGGTTGTGCCGTTAAAGAAGCAATTGAAAAAGGGGTTATTACGAAAGAGCGGTTAAAAAGTTATCGAAAACTACAAAGAGAAATAGCTTATCAGGAGTTTAGACAAAAACAAAAAGCCGATTCGATTGAAAAAGAGAAGTGGAGAGATATCTCCAGGTATGCCAAGCAGCTCAGAAAAAAGTTATAGGGTTTATCTAAATAAAAGCAGGTCAAGATCAGCAGGGGTAAGGAGTTCCTACCCCTGCTGATTGTATTGATATTTTTTTAACTTATCGGCAATTATTCTGGCGATCCGTCCCCGGATTAAGATGTGATTATTTAAATATTCTTCGTGATAAACTTCTCCGGTTTGATGAATAGTATTGATTAAATTAGCTTTGTCGTATGGTATTTTCAAGTTAATTACTTTCATATTTTTTAAGATCAGCGCAGAGATCTGTTCAATAAGTTGCTCTCGACCTTGACCGGTTTGAGCAGAAATGATACTAGAGCCAGGATAGTTGATTTGAAGTTCGGTTATTTGCTCTGCGGAGATATTATCTATTTTATTAAATAATAGAATTATATCTTTGTTCAAAACATTTAGCTGGTATAAAACTTGATTAACTACTTTGATCTGTTTATCTAAATCAGGATGACTGGAGTCTACTACGTGTACCAATAGATCAGCCTGTTTAATCTCTTCTAAGGTTGCTGCAAAAGAAGCAATTAATTGGGGCGGAAAGCGATCAATAAATCCAATTGTATCGCTAATAATAACCTGAAACCCAATCGGAAGGAGCAGCTGACGGACCGTTGAATCAAGGGTAGCAAAGAGCTGATCGGCAACTAATGTATCTGCTGCGGTTAACAGATTAATTAAGGTGGACTTACCGGCATTAGTATAACCAACCAAGGTTATTAAAGGGTCTTTCCGATTTTTTCTTTGTAATTGGCGGTTGCGCTTCACCTCTTTAATTTCTTTTTTTAGTCTGCTGATTCTAGTTTTGATCCTACGTCGATCGGTTTCCAGTTTAGTTTCACCGGGTCCGCGTGTCCCAATACCCCCACCCAGTCGGGATAGTTTAGTACCATGACCGGTGAGGCGCGGTAGTAAATATTCCAGTTGCGCCAGTTCGACCTGTAATTTACTTTCTTTGGTATGGGCATGGATCGCAAAAATATCGAGGATTACCTGACTCCGATCCAGCACCTTTACTTCTAGCTTTTCTTCCAGGTTCCTGTGTTGAGCAGGGGTTAACTCATTATCAAAAATCACCGGATCCAGATTAGCTAAATCAACTTCCTGCTTGATTTCAGCTAATTTTCCGCTACCAATATAAAAAGCGGGATTAATCTTTTCACTTTTGAAATACATTAACTTAGCCACTTCCACTCCAGCTGTTTTCGCTAGGTTGATTAGCTCTGCTAAATTTTCTCTGCTTTGCCCTACTAGTAATGCCTGTTCTTTATTTTTGTCAGTTATATTCAATCCACCCCCACAATTATATAGTCAAGCAGCGTAATTTCTTTAAAGAATTGATTAAATTATATAGAAAAAAATAAATCTAGTCAATATAAAGGATTTTTATTATTAACATTTAATATTATATATATTAGCTTGATTAATGATGGTGAGAAAGATAGTCAGATTTATTATCGAAAAGGGGTATAATAATGGATATGCAATGGAACTTAAACCAACTTTACGATGATTTTGCCTCCGCGGGATTTGAACGTGATTTTAGAAAAATTGATCTGTTGAGCAAAGACCTTAATCAGTATATTAGCAAAAATCTTAATAGCTTTGAGCAAGTAAGGGATAAATTAGAATATATTATTTTAAAGCTAATTGAGTTTCAGACCACCTATAGCTTATTAGACTCCTATTCCCGCCTGTCAATAAGTGTAGATGCCAGAAACGATCAGGCCCTTAGTGTGATCGAACAATTAGAACAAAAAAAGACATTGTTAATAAAGTCTATGGCTAAATTTCAAAAGTGGCTAGCTTCGATTAATGAGGTAGATTCAGTTATAGCATCTTCACAGTTATTAACCGAACATCGCTTTTTTTTAGAAGAAATGATCGAAAAAAGCCGCTATTTATTGAGTGACCAGGAAGAATATCTTATTGCCCGGCTGTCGATCAATGGTGCAAAGGCCTGGGAAAAACTGCAACAGCGTTTAACAGCTACCTTAATGGTAGATATCACCGTTGATGGTCAGAATAAGAAACTCCCTTTATCGGTGATAAGAAATATGGCTTATGAAAAGAAGGCTACATTACGGCAAGCTGCTTATCATGCCGAACTAGCATCCTACAAAAATGTTGAGGACGGAGTAGCTGCGTCTCTGAACGGGATAAAAGGTGAAGTAATTAATATCACCAATATCCGGGGATATAAATCACCACTTGTCAAGACTTTATTGGATTCCAGACTGACGGAAGAGACCCTGGAAATAATGCTGCAGGCCATCAAAGAAAGTTTGCCACATTTTCATGCATTTTACCAACAAAAAGCAAGGTTATTGGGTCATCAAAACGGCTTACCTTTTTATGACCTTTTTGCCCCCACCGGCAACTCTGACCTGCGCTTTTCTTATCAAGAAGCCCGGGAGTTTATCGTCAAAAACTTCCGTACCTTTAGCAATAAATTGGCCGATTATGCGGATAATGCTTTTGCCAAAAACTGGATCGATGCTGAACCCCGGACCGGGAAAA
The DNA here is from genome assembly GCA_022360715.1 of Halanaerobiales bacterium. Lineage (GTDB taxonomy): Bacteria > Bacillota > Halanaerobiia > Halanaerobiales > DTU029 > JAKSCG01. Next base: position 54,625 of record JAKSCG010000029.1, on the reverse strand, counting down.
GCGGTGGGGCTTTTTGTAACAATATACACACAATTAAAGAAAGCAGGATCTTAACCAACTTTGACGGTAGCTTTAATGATGTGACTACATTAGCTCATGAACTGGGACATGGTTATCATGGCTATTGCTTAGAACAAGAAAGTATTTTAAACGCTGATTATCCGATGCCCTTAGCTGAAACAGCTTCGATCTTATGTGAGACGATTGTAACAGATGCTGCTTTAAGGGAAGCTGAGCCTGAAGATGCTTTTAATATTTTGGAGACTTCGCTTAGCGATGCCGGCCAGGTCATAGTTGATATCTATAGCAGGTTTTTATTCGAGTCAGAGGTTTTTAAATTAAGGAAAACTTCATCACTTTCGGTTGATCAATTTAAGGGCTTAATGATTAATGCTCAGCGGAAAGCCTACGGCGATAGTTTGGACCCCGACTATCTCCACCCATACATGTGGATCTGTAAACCACATTACTATAGTGCCGACTTAAATTACTATAATTTTCCTTATGCCTTTGGGTTGCTATTTGGCAAGGGACTATATGCTAAGTATCGCCAGGAAGGTAAGGATTTTATTAAAAAATATGACCAACTCCTTACAGTTACCGGAAAAAGGGAAGTTAGTGCTGTCGCTCAGTTAATGGGAATTGATCTTAATCATCTTGATTTCTGGAGAGATTCACTGTCATTACTTGAAGCAGATATTTTCCGTTTTATCGAAATAAGTAATTCTAAATTATAAGGAGCAGGATAATGATTAACTGGTTAAGCAATTTAAATCTAGCACCAATGTTTTCTCACCATCAAATTATAAGAGTGCTAATTTTTATAATGCTGATAATCTTAGCAATTGAGCTCTTTTATTTACTAAAATATAACCGATATATCAACCAGTTGATCAAGAAAGTCCGGCAGGACCAACTGCAGGATGACAAAATACTGAGTGCTTTGCTGGAAAAATATAAAACAGGGAAGATTAATTCTTTCTCAACAAATACAGCTTCATATATTGAGCACTATTTTTCCCAAGAGATGAGAGCAATTAAGTGGAAGTTAAAACTAATCAAACAAAGTGATGCTGCTTTTCTTTTATTAGGTTTTCTGGGCAGCTTTATGATCTTATTATTAGCAGTCCTTAATCTGAACTGGCCGGGCTTAAATAGTATTAATCAGATTCCTGAGCTATTATTACAGCTATCCCCTTCATTAAGATCGGCTTTTTATTCAGCAACAGCGGGGATAGTAAGTTCACTTGTGCTCAACATAGCCAATCGTCTTTTTAGTACTGATCTCAAATTAAAAAAGCTCTATCGCACTTTAGAAGATTACTTATACCATAACTTTCAGGAGCAGTCTGCCGCTCAAATCGAACAGCTGGTCATGATTACTAATTCAATCAAAGAGCTACAAAATACCCTGAGCAGTATTGAGGATGTTCTGAAAAATACTATGGCCGGATCAATGGTTGGTTTTGAAAATTCAATTAAGCTTCTCGCCGAGTTATTTGAATCCGCTTTAACGCCAAACAAAATGTTAAATAGTCAACAACTTGCATCAGTTTTGCAGAAAATTGCGGCTACTTCCGAATTTCAAAAGAAAGATTACGAAGATAATGAGCAGGAAGAAAAGATGAAACTAAACCATAGTTAGGTTAGGTGATTAGCATGAAAGTCAATTTGTTAAATTATCCCTATCCTTCGCAGAGGATGGTTATGTTATCACAAAATGGGATGGTGGCGACTTCACAACCATTAGCTGCTCAGAGTGGGTTAAAAATGCTGCAAAAAGGGGGTAATGCAATTGATGCCGCGGTGGCAACAGCCGCATCACTAACTGTCCTGGAACCGACTTCTAACGGAATTGGTGGTGATGCTTTTGCCCTGATCTGCTTTAATAATAAATTAAGTGGTCTCAATGCCAGCGGTTATTCACCGGCCATGATTACAATTGAAAAGATGAGAGAGCAGGGCTATCAAGAAATGCCGGCCCTTGGGTGGTTACCGGTGACAGTTCCGGGTGCCCCGGCGGCCTGGGCGGAATTAGCGAGAAAATACTGCTTGCTTCCTTTTAAAACACTGCTTGAACCGGCGATCGAATATGCCGCAAAGGGTTATCCGGTATCCCCTACTCTGGGAATGAGTTGGAAAGTCGCTTTTGACAAATACCGCAAAAAAGCAACCCGGGAGGAATTTAAAGAATGGTTTAAAGTTTTTGCCCCATACGGTAGGGCACCGGAAATAGGAGAGAGTTGGTCCTCCCCGGACCACGCCGAAACCCTGCAAATTATTGCTGAAACTGACGCCCGCTCATTTTACCGGGGAAAGCTGGCCGAACTAATTGATCATTACGCCCAAAAACAGAATGGACTGCTGCGGGGAGATGACCTGGTAAAATATTCGACCGAATGGGTGGCACCAATATCTGTTAATTACCGGGGATATGATATTTGGGAGCTCCCCCCCAATGGCCAGGGCTTGATTACTTTACTTGCTTTAAATATTATGAAAGGTTTTAACCTTAAAGCTAAAGAGCAAGTAGAAACATATCATACCCAAATTGAAGCCTTGAAGCTAGCTTTTGCTGATGGGAAAAAGTATATTACTGATCAGAATAAGATGTCAATTCAGTTGTCAGAGTTGCTATCAGAAAAATATGCAAAAAGAAGAAGAGGATTAATTGGGGAGAGGGCAGCAATACCAAAACCGGGTAAACCCGGAGTAGGTGGAACTGTTTATTTAGCTACGGCTGATCGTGATGGAAATATGGTTTCATATATTCAAAGTAATTATATGGGATTTGGTTCCGGAATAGTTGTTCCCGGGACTGGTATTGCCTTACAAAACCGTGGTCATAGTTTTAGTTTAGAACAAAACGAGGCAAATTGTCTGGAGCCCCGGAAAAGGCCTTATCATACAATCATACCGGGATTTATTACCAAAGATAATCAGCCTGTTGGTCCTTTCGGTGTCATGGGAGGTTTTATGCAGCCGCAGGGACATCTGCAGGTCTTAATGAATATGATCGATTTCAATTTAAATCCGCAGGCAGCACTGGATGCACCGCGATGGTTCTGGAAAGATCAACAAGAAATCGTGGTGGAGGATCATTTTCCGACTTTTATTGCCCGGGCTCTTTCCCGGAAAGGACATAAAGTTACTATTTCCTTAAATCCAGCCATATTTGGGCGAGGACAAATCATTTTACGAGATAATGAGCGTGGCATTTTGCTGGGTGGAACCGAAAAAAGAACCGATAGTGCTATTGCTGTTTGGTAAAGTGATGAAAGGATGGGGAAAAGTGAAAATAAAGATATATCATATTAATGACCTGAACGGTTACTATGAAGGGATGTCAAGGCTTTCTACCGCGTTAAAGGAACACGGTACTATTAATTCAATTATTCTGGATGGTGGTAATAACCCTGATTTTATGAGGTGGGAAACTGAGGGGAGTAAGGGAGAAATCAGCTCAGTCCTATTAAATGAAATTGGTATTACGGCCAGGGTATTTGGAAATAGTGAGGCTTTTTCCGGTCTGGAAAATGCTCGGGTAATTTCCGAAAGCAGTAATTTCCCCTCCTTATCCTGTAATATCTACCAAATTAATGGTGAAAAATTTCCTTATTTAAAAGACTATATGATTAAACAGGTGGAGGATATTCGGGTTTTAATTATCGGAGTTACGGCTAGCAGAAAGGGCTTTGATAATCTATATGGTATATCGGTTAAAGAGCCACGGACGGAGATCGAGCGGGTGCTACGGGAAGTAGAGCAAAGCCAATATGACCTGACAATACTGCTTTCCCATCTGGGAAGAACAGCTGAGCGAGAGATCGCTAAACACTTTGCCGAAATTGATATAATAGTTAGTGGTAACTCCCCCAATATTGTCGAAAAAGAAGAGAATATAAATCAGACGATCATCTGTCAGGCCGGGAGCCGGGGCAGGTTCTTAGGAAAAATAGAAATTGAATACGATCTAAATAAAAAAAAATCAGGATATAGCTGGAAATTAATTGATTGTAACCTCTTTCCTCCTGATTTTAAGATCTATTACTTGATCGATAAGTATACCCGCCTGGCCAAGCGGAATTTATCCAAACCTTTATATAATATTAAAACAGCACTCAATCACTCGAGTGCCAGTGAAAATTTACTGGGAAACCTCCTGGCTGACGGGTTAAAAGACTTTCAAAAAACAGAGATCGGATTGATCAACACCGGTGTATTAGAGCGTGGGCTTGAAGCAGGCGAAATAACCAAAAAATTACTAATCGAGGTCTGCCCGCTTCCCTTTCATCCGGCCTACCTCGAACTGCAAGGGAAAGATCTACTGCAAATATTGGAAAAGTCCCTTTTACCTGAATATTATCAGGCTTTGGGACCGGGTGAAGGTATTCGCGATAATTGTCTGGGTAATATAGCAGTATCCAATAATGTTGTTGTTACTTATCAAAATAATGCTGAACCGATGAATAAAATAATTGAGGTGACAATTGACCGAAAACCCTTGGAAGGGGAGCAATGGTATAGTATCGGAACATCAGACTTTCTTGAACAGGGCAGTAGTTATGAAGATTTTCGCAATGGTCGAAAGGCAAACTATCAGCCAGAGTTTTTACGGGATATCCTGGCAAAATATCTGAAAAAGTGGCGATTTATTCGCAAAGCTAAGCAAAAAAGATTTAACCCGACTGAGTCGAGCGATGCTTAAATAAAGGAAGAAATTTTGTTAAGGAAAGGTGAGAGAGGATGTTATGCCTATATTAAAGTTTATTCATACTGCCGACCTCCATCTCGGCAGTATTGTCCACAGTAATGGACAACTACCGGAAAAGATCTATCAAAAATTAATTAACGCTGCTAACCAGGCCTTTAAAAATATCTGTGATTTTGCCATCGCCGAAAAAGTGAATTTTTTGCTGTTATCCGGTGATATTTATGATCATAAGTCACCTTCTGTTTTAGCGAGCATGTTTTTTAATCAACAATGTTCCCGTTTAAAGCAAGAGGGAATTAATGTTTATATGATTGGCGGAAATCATGATCCCCAACAAAAGCGCCAGGAATTGTCGGAAGTAGCCGATAATATCTTTCTTTTCGGCAGTGAGCAGGTCGGGCGGGAAGATGTTTATGATGCAAACGGCAACTTAATTGCTCGTATTTTAGGACAATCTTACCGTGGTCCGGCTGAGTCCCGTAAAACTTACACTGCTTTTTCCGTACCCGATAAAAGTGTTTTTAATATTGGACTTTTACATACACAGCTTGATCCACAAAATAATAATTATCTTCCCTGTTCGTTAAAAGACCTGCTGGCCCAAGACGGAATTAATTACTGGGCTCTGGGACATATTCACCAGACCCGTTTGCTATATCATGCCAAAAGTCGGGCTGTTGCCTATTCCGGTACCCCACAGGGACGTGATGTTGGAGAAGAAGGGCCAGGAGGTGCGCTGCTGGTAGAGGTTGCTGCAAATATGGCAATTAAAATTTCATATATTCCAACCTCTACGATCATTTGGAAAAATATTGAGCTTGAGCTTGAGCAAATCCAAAGTAAGGGCCCGGTAAACTTGACCGACTTAAAAAACATCTTGATCAGTAAAGGAGAAACGATTCTGAGCAGCCGGCCGGAGATACCGGAAAATTTCACCTGGCAAGGAAAGGATTTTACGGAAATTATCCAGGGATATATGATCCGTTGGAACTTAAAAGGCAGGGGAAAGATTAATCAGGTTTTTGAAGAACAGGGTGAAGAAGCAGTTACGTATTTAAAAGAAGAGCTACAGAATTATTTTAGCAATCGTTCACCCTTCATTTGGACCGATTCAATTTTTGTAAGAACGGCCAATCCATTACCAACCCTGCTTGAATTAAAAGAAAAGAGCCAACTCTTTACGGAAATTGAGCAATTTATTACGCTCTGCACAACTGATCAAACGGTCAAGAGCCAGCTGATTGATCAAATGGGCCGGGTCTGGACAGGCAATATCGATCATGAGAGTTACAGTGATACCAGATTTCAAGTTGATGACTTTTATCTGCGAGAAATTATTAAACAGGCTGAACAGCTAATTATCGAGGCGGTCTTAAGCAGGAGGGAACTGCTTTGAAGATAAAACGCTTATATATCAAGGATTTTGGGCTTTTAAGGAATCAGACTCTGGAACAAATTGCGCCCGGTCTGGTTGTGATCGGAGGGCCAAATCGGGCCGGCAAGACTACCCTACTCAATATCTTCCGTTACCTTCCCTATGGTTTCCCCCAACAGGGTTCTCTCCCTCCGGCCGAGCGAAAATATGAAGTAGAAGCTGAGCTTGAGCTGAAGTCGAGCGGCTATGCCAAAATATATATAGCTGGTTTTGCCGAACCGACAGTGTTGGCAAAAAATGGGGGGGCTATCGACAGAAAAGCCCGTGATTTATATAATGGGCTTGATCAGTTCACCTATGAGCAGCTTTTCACCTTAACCCTGAATGAGTTAAAAAAGATCCCGGTCGGAGTAAGCGGAAAGAATTATGAAAGATTACAAACTATCCTGCTTGGGGCAGGATTAACCGACATTATTTTGCTGCCACAGCTCGAGCAATATTTTACTAAAGAGGCGGAGAAAATTGGCGGTAAACATGGCAATCCCAGTGTTGGGCAATTTAAACCATATTATCAATCAATCGAAAAAGGACAACAATTAAGGGATGAAGCAGCTAAACAGGTAGATTTATATTATCACAATTCCCAACAGCTGAACAAGATAACCTTACAAATCCAAGGACTTGAGGAGAAAAAGGAAAAAACCCGGCATAAAATAGTCCTGCTCGATCTCCTTAAAAGTAATTATGAAAACTATAGTGAGACCAAAGAAATCGAAGCCCAGCTCTCGTCCGAGCAAAATAAAAAGATCCTTGCGGACTACTCTTCCGAAGGATATAAAAAAGCATTGGAGTTAAATGAGAGTTATCGAGAACTTCTAAAGACTTTTGAAGAAAAGAATAATTATATTAAAGATTTAATTGCCAAAGAGAATGCCGATGATATTATCCAAAAAATAATTGCCAAGAGAGAGCTTTTGCTTGGTTTTCAACAGGAGTTATCGGGTCTAAAAGTGGGAATTAAGAATTGCTCCAGTGATCTTCTGGAATTAAGTGAACTCAATAATCAACTACAAGCAGAGATTAATCGAAACAATCCCAACTGGCAAGATAACTATCAACAAATTTTACAACTTAATACTGACCATGTCAGCCAATATAAATTGAATCAAACAATTGACCAATATCTGGAGCTCAAAAATCAAATGACGGCAATCAAGCAGGAGATAAGTAAATTGAATGAAAGAAAAAGGCTACTGGAGGAACAGATCAATCAACTGCAAGGAGAGAACCCGGCCAGTCATTTGACTAAATTTTATTTTTATTCGTTAATCCTTATTTTAATCGGTATTTCAACGGTATTAATCAACCCCGCTTTGGCTTTTATTGGATTTGCCGGGATTATTGCCCTGGGCCTCTATTTTTTTTATCGAAACGGTTTGAAAAGCAACCAACGCGGTTTGCTAAATAGTAAACAAAATGAGCAAAAAGAGCTTCAACTCCGCTCAGCAGAACTTCAGTTTCAATTAAAACAGACTTCAGAACAATTTGTAGGGCTGGAAAAAAAGATCAAAGAATTTAAAGCTCTACTGGAACTTGATCCGGCAACCCCGACAGAAGTCGTTAAAGATCTATTCCGGGAAATAAAGTACTTAAAAAAAGAGCTTACTAATCTTAAAAGACGTGAAGGGAGCATTTTATCGGAGAAAAATCGATTAGAACATGAACTAATTAAAATCCAAGAGCTACTCCTCGATTTTGACCAGGAGCTGTTTGATTTACCCAACGAAGCAAGTGAAAAAATACTGGAGAATCATCAGCAGCTTTTGAACAAACTGGAAAGATTGTTCCAGTACCTGGATTATGCCCTGGAATATGATACCTATCGAATTGCCAAAGAAGAGCTGGAGTCGAAGATTATTGCTTTAATTTCCCAAGAGTTAGCCGGTGGTAATGATTTTATTTTCCGATTGGAAGCTTATATTACAAATGGCGAAAAAGCTGAGGAACTACTGCAATTAAGGGAAAGACAAAATATTTTACTCCTACAGGTTTTACAAACCTTAAAAACTGACCGTTTTAGCAGTGCCCTTAATTATCTATATCCTAAAAATACCGGCGTGGATAATTTGTTGCCCGGCTTTAAAAAGTTAAATGAAGGTTATTCTTCACTCGAGCAGATTAAAGACGATTATCAACAACAGCAGGAACTCCTTGCTGATATTTCGGGACAACTTGCGGCCCAAAAGAGCATCAGAGAAGAATTGACGCTCAAAGGCAAAGAGTTAATGACTACCGAAAAAATGGAGGAATCACAACGCCTAATTGATCAGGGGAGGAGTGGCTTACAACCATTGGCGGAAAAGTATGCAAGCTATCAGGTAGCAGCCTTTATCTTGAAGAACGCCAAGAATATTTTGCTGGAAAAAACCCCTGATCCACTTCGCTCGGCCAGTGATTATTTCCAGAAGATGACCAGTGAAGACTACTCAGCAATTTTAGCACCGGAAGACCTGACAGTTCCTAATTATCGAACTGTCGGTAAAGACGGCACAATCCGGGAAGATAGCGATATGTTAAGTAGAGCGACCAGCGAACAATTATTTTTAGCGGTGAGATTTAGCCGAATTAGAGAAATTACTCCACCCCTACCGGTGATTATTGACGATACCTTTGTTAATTTTGATGATTATCATTTAAGCCATACGGTTGATTTAATAAATGATTTAGCAAGGACCCACCAGGTGTTTTTATTGACCTGCCATCCCCATCTGATCAAAAAGATCGGGGAAAGCGAGAAGCAAGCCCAATACTGGCTGCTTAATGCGGGTAACTTTAAGCAGGTTAATTTCGATAACTTAATTAGTTTTCTAACCCACCCCATGGGACAAGATTGATTATATTATTATTTTCGCTGGTTTAATTTTGACTTTTTCAGAGATAATAAAGTATAATAAAAACAAAGAGGGAGTGATCAATATGCCCAGTATCTGGTCGGATACTAATAAGGTGGAAGAGTTATTTTTAAAACATACCGATAAGGTTAAAGAGTGTCTGGATGTTTTTTTTGATTTGATTAAAATGTATATTGAACAGGGAAAATCCAAACAGGTGCTTGAACTCTCTGAACAGGTCCATAGTCTGGAGACGGAAGCAGATAATATCAGGAGAGAGATTATCCATCTTTTGATCGGTAAAAGCTTTTTATTACCCAATACCCGCAGGGATTTTCTCTCCCTACTTGAATGTATTGATAAAGTTGCTGATTATTCGGAAGCGATAACCGATTACATTTTTTTGCAAGATATGGATATTTCATCGATCGGAAAGAGCAAGCTGGAGGAAATCTTCATCATTACCGAAAAACAGTTTAAATTATTACAGCGGGCTGTCGGTTTTTTATTTAAAGATATTAACCGGGCTTTTGAGTTAGTCCTGGAGATTGATCAACTGGAATCAGAAGTAGATGTAATTGAAAGATTATTGATTTCCCGTTTAACCAAAGAAAGACCTGACCTTGATCTCTGTACCAAGATCCTATACCGGGATTTTATCAATATGGTGGCAAATATATCGGATAAAATAGAGGATGCCGGAGATGAAATCGAAATTATCATTGCCATGCGGAAGGTTTAAAAAATGTTTAAGCTATTTTCCGGTGTATTTTTAGGATGGGCCCTGGGGGCAAATGATGCGGCCAATATTTTCGGGACTGCTGTTGCTACCCGGATAATTAAATTTTGGACTGCGGCGATAATAACATCAGTATTTGTAATCTTTGGCGCTGTTTTTGAAGGTGCGAAAGGGATGGAAACACTAGCCAGCTTATCCACCCAGACATTGGACTCCGCATTTATTACCTCACTGGCAGCAGCTTTAACCGTTACCTTAATGACCTGGTTAAGGCTACCGGTTTCTACTTCCCAGGCTGTTGTGGGGGCAATAATCGGAGCAGGGATTATCAGGAATACAATCGACTATAGTCCGTTAACAAAAATACTGTTGGCCTGGATTTCTACTCCGATCGGGGCCATGCTGATTGCAATTATTCTCTACAAGTTATTCTCATATGTGATTGCCCGGACGATCCGCGATGTGGTCAAACTTGATCAGTTTATAAAGATCGGACTTGTGATTGCCGGGTCATACGGAGCTTATGCTTTAGGTGCAAATAATGTCGCTAATGTAACCGGAGTATTTGTTAAAGCAGGGGAGATTACCACATTTCAAGGGGTTTTAATTGGCGGGTTGAGTATAGCGGCCGGAGTAGCAACCTATAGTAAAAGTGTTATGTTGACTGTTGGAAAAGGGATTACCGAGCTCTCTCCTCTCCATGCTTTAATTGCCGTCTTAGCTGAAGCAACGACTGTTTATATCTATGCTCAAATCGGTATACCTGTATCAACATCACAAGCAATTGTGGGAGCCGTGATCGGAATAGGTTTAATTAAAGGGATGAATTTTATTAATCGACAAACTGTTAAAAATATTGTTTTTGGTTGGCTGGGGACACCTACTATTGCCGGGTTAATCAGCTTAATCCTTACCTATTTTTTTATCTTTATTACCTAAAAAAAATTGAGGTGAACAAGCAAGTTGTTTAAAGACATTCAATGCTTTATCCTGGATATGGACGGGACTCTTTACCTGGGGAATAAATTAATTGATGGTGCTCTTGATTTTATTAAAAAAGTGACCGCCTCCAACCGCTTATATTTCTTTTTAACCAACAATTCTTCTAAAAATTCCCGTGACTATCAAAAAAAACTAGCTAAGCTGGGGATTGAGAGTAGTATCGAACAGATTATTAACTCGGGTCAGGTTACAGCCGATTATATTAAAAAACTCCAGGCCGATGCGACTGTATATTTAGTTGGTACTAATTCACTTCACCAGGAATTCCAAACGGCTAACCTTAAAATTGCTACTGAGCGAACCCAGAAAATTGATTTTATCGTACTGGGCTTTGATACAACTTTAAATTATCAAAAGTTATGGGATGCACATGATTTAATCTTAAAAGGGGTGCCATATTTGGCGACAAATCCTGATTATGTCTGTCCACTTGAGAATGGTAAAACAATGCCGGACTGTGGTTCCATGATTAGTCTTTTGAAGGCTTCAACTGGTCGTGAACCCCTAATTATCGGGAAACCGAATCCTTTAATGGTTGATTATGTCCTGGAAAAAAGCGGAATCCCCAAGGGGAAAACAGCTTTAATCGGTGACCGTTTATATACCGATATCCAAACCGGTATTAATGCCGGTATCACAAGTATCCTTGTCTTAAGCGGGGAGACCAGAGAATGTGACTTGAAGAATTGTCAGGAAAAACCGGACTATGTTTTTCCTGATCTTAAAGAAATTGCCCGCTTGCTTTGAACTGAAAGGGAGTTTGATTTTAGAGAAAGAAAAGGTTATAATAGTAAATAGTAATGTTAAAGAATCTTAAACTGCATAGAAGAAATAAATAAAATGGTAGAGACTAAACGGAGAAAACCATTTTATTAACTTGGGTGAGCTTAACCCTTTAATCCACTGCGCTCAAGTTAATAAAATGGTTTTTTTATTTTCCATCAGCGCTCAGTATAAAGGAGGAGGTTCGCATGAAAACAGATGTAGTCGTTATTGGAGGGGGAGTGACCGGAACAGCTATTGCCCGGGAGTTAGCCCGCTACCATCTTAATATTATTTTACTGGAAAAAGAAGATGATGTGGCCATGGGCGCCAGTAAAGCTAATTCCGGGATTATTCATGCCGGATATAATGCCGATCAGACTACCTTGAAAGGCCAGCTAAATATCGAAGCCAACCCGATGTTTGATCAATTATGCCGTAAACTGAACGTCCCTTTTCAAAGAATCGGTTCCTTAGTAGTTGGCTTTGACCAAGCGGATTTAAAAGTATTAATCCAAGAAGAGATTAAGGGTCAACAGGCCGGGATAAAAAACCTAAAGATCTTAGCAAGAGAGCAACTGCGGGCAATGGAACCTAATTTAAATCAACAGGCCAGATTTGCTCTCTATGCTCCATCAGCCGGGATCATCTCCAGTTATGAATTTACCATCTCCCTGGCTAATAGTGCTGTTTTAAACGGGGTCAAAGTGCTATTGGAGACCGAGGTAAACGGTCTGATGATCGAAGCCGGAAAAATCCGGGGAGTAGAGACCAATCGGGGTAAGATTGCGGCAACAATTGTTATTAATGCCGCCGGACTATATTCAGATAAAATTGCCCAACAGGCCGGTGATCAGATCAAAATTACACCCCGCAAAGGTGAATATCACCTGTTGGATAAAAATTGGGGGGATCTGGTTAATCATGTTATATTTCCGATACCGACCAAGCACTCCAAGGGGATTTTGGTTACTCCTACCGTTCACGGAAACCTATTAATCGGCCCTAACTCCTCGCTAAGTACCGCCAGAGAAAATCTGGCCGTTAGCTCAACCGGTTTGAAGGAAGTCTATGATGGCGCCAAAAAATTGTTGCCCGGCTTAAGTCGGAAAGATGTTATTGCCTCTTTTTCCGGATTAAGAGCTACCGCTGAGGGAGATGATTTTATTATTGGACCGTCGGCTAATTGTGTCGGCTTGATTAATGTTGCCGGGATTCAATCACCCGGACTGACTTCAGCCCCGGCCATTGCCAAAAGCGTAACCGACTTGGTTAAGGATACTCTTTCCCGGATAAATCCTGGCCTGACTTTGACTTATCGCGATGATTTTATTGAGGAATTGCCGAAAAAGTTGATCTTTACTGAGTATCTGGCCCAAAACGATTTAGAAAAATGGCAGGAGATTATTGATGATCACCCTGAATATGGCGAAATAATTTGTCGGTGTGAAAAGATCAGTAAAGGAGAGATTATCAGTGCTATCAATGACCCGGTGCCGGCCCAAAGTATTGATGCAGTCAAACGACGGACCAGAACGGGAGCTGGCCGCTGTCAAGGTGGTTTCTGCGAGCCACGACTCCTGGCGATAATGTCCGAAGAACTAGGCCTTTCCCCGCTGGCGATCACCAAAAAAGGGGCGGGTTCAGCAATTTTAAAGGCCAGAACCAAAGATTGGCTTAGGGAACAAAAAAATTACACCGGGGGAGGGGAGCAGCAATGATCAACCATGACCTAGTAATAATCGGCGCTGGTCCGGCGGGGCTAGCTGCTGCCCTGGCGGCAGAAAAAAATGGGGTTAAACGAATCTTACTGTTGGAGAGGGATAAGTACCTGGGGGGAATCTTACAGCAGTGTATCCATAACGGCTTTGGCCTGGAATATTTTCGGGAAGAGCTAACCGGCCCCGAGTACGCTCACCGTTTTATTGAAAAGATTAAAAAAAGCCAGGTTAAGATTAAAAGTGAAACAATGGTTGTTAATATTAGTCAAGATAAGCTTGTTACAGCGATGAATCGCTCTGACGGGATCTTGCAGATCCAAGCAAAAGCAATCGTTCTGGCGATGGGTTGTCGGGAAAGGACCAGAGAGGCAATCCTGATTCCCGGCACCAGACCGGCCGGGATCTTTACTGCCGGCTCGGCCCAACGTTATGTTAATCTTGAGGGTTTTTTACCCGGTAAAAAAGTAATAATCCTGGGCTCGGGAGATATCGGCTTAATCATGGCCAGAAGAATGATGCTGGAGGGAGCAGAGGTTAAAGCAGTTTTAGAGATTATGCCCTATTCTTCAGGATTGCTCAGGAATCAGGTGCAATGCCTGGATGATTTTGGGATTCCGCTCAGACTCCAACATACTATTACCAGAATTAATGGGTTAAAGAGGGTAGATAGTGTTGTTATTAGCCGGGTTGATCAAAGTTTGCAGCCGATACCGGGGACGGAAGAACTGATCGACTGTGATACCATTTTATTTTCAGTTGGTTTAATCCCGGAAAATGAGCTTTCAACAGGGATGGGAATCGAACTTGATCGGATAACTGGAGGACCAATAGTTAATGAGCTAAGGGAGACAGTACTCAAAGGGGTTTTTGCCTGTGGAAATGTTCTCCAGGTCCATGACCTGGTGGATTATGTGACTGAAGAAGCCGAGATTGCCGGTAAAGCCGTTGCTGATTATTTAAAAGGGATGAGAGTTAAGCGGGAGCAAGTGCTGAATTTGCTTCCGGGAACAAACGTCGCTTATATTGTGCCGCAACAAATTGCTTATGAGCAAGTCGATCGAAAAAGGGTAAAACTTTTTCTGCGGGTCAGAAGACCGGCCGAAGATGTGCGGATAGATTTAATTGCCGAAGGAGAGAAAACCATACTGTCTTATCGAAGGTCGATCGTCACCCCCGGCGAAATGGTTACTTTTTTTCTCCCGGAAGCAATAATCGGGGAGAAGACTGCGTATATAAAAGTTTCTGTTGAAAAAAATTCAAGAGAAAAGGAAGGATGATCCCGGGATGTCACGAAATATAATAAATAAGGCTAACATCATCTGTATCGGTTGTCCGAAAGGCTGCCGGATAGTGGTCGAAAGTGAAAACGGAACGATTAGTCAGCTCAGTAATTACTCCTGTCCGCGCGGAAAGGAATATGCCCGGGAAGAATTTATTAACCCAACTCGAATTTTACCGACTACTGTTCGGGTCAGTAACGGAGAATTGCCGGTTGTTTCGGTTAAAACGGCAGCACCGATTCCGAAGGGATTGTTGTTATCGTCAATGAATGAAATTGCCCGGATTGAAGTAAAGGCACCGGTAAGCATTGGGCAAATTATTAGAAAGGATTTAATGGGGACAGGAGTCGATCTAATTGCCACTACAACAGTGGCAAGAAAATAATGTAATTGGAAGGGGTTAAAGTGAAACATTTAAAAAATTACTTTAAAAAATATCCGGTTATCGCTGGTCTACGCAATGATCAAATGTTAGAAAAGGCTGTTAAAAGTGAAGTTATCGCCTTTTTTATTTTATACGGTGATATTTTCGCCTTACCGCGAATAATGGAGATGGCCAGTAAATATGATAAACTGGTATTTTTGCATATCGATCTGGTCGAGGGGATCGGCCGGGATAAAAAAGGGGTACGCTATCTGGCGGAAAATGCTTTATGTGATGGGATTGTTACCACAAAAAGTAATTTGATTATAGCGGCGAAGAATGAGGGGTTGATGGCAATCCAACGTCTATTTTTACTGGATTCTGCTGCCTTGAAAACCGGGGAAAATATACTGGAACAAAACCAACCCGATGCTGTCGAAATTTTACCGGGAATTGCGGCACCATATTTTATTGAACATATTAAAGACCGGGTATCATGTCCGATTATTGCCGGAGGATTAATCAGGAAAAGAAATGAAGTAGAAGAATTGCTGAAACAAGGAGTACTGGCAGTCTCAACCAGTAACAGAGAGTTATGGGATTGGTAAGGGCTTGCTCCGGCTTGGCTTTTTTCCTTTATTATATAATAATACCACTGAAAGCAGAACACGAAAACATTAGACTGCTAGCGGAAAAATTAGAATAAATATAATTGTTAAAGGAAAAAGAACAGCATAGCGAATAATAATTTTGGGGGAGGAATGATATGGGTATTTTAACTTATTTGCTTGGATCATGGGTAGCCTTAGGGATTGGACACAAGACCATTAAAAAGCCTTTGGAAGAGTTGGTGGAAGTAAATGAGGACGCTATTACTCCAGCTAGGCAAAAGAACGATGGAAGAGATTTTACACCAACCAATAAGTATGTGCTTTTTGGACACCATTGGATGAGTGTGGCAGGGACCACAGCTATTGTTGCGTCCATTATTGGCCTAATTTGGGGATGGTTGCCTTCCTTGGTTTGGATGCTTGTCGGTGTGCATCTTATTGGTGCCACCAACGATTATTTTAGCTTAATGCTATCTGTTAAAAATGAAGGGAAAAGTTTAGGCCAAATAGCCAAGGAGAACATTAACAAAAACACAGGAAAGCTGCTTAGTATTTTATATTTCGTAGCCAGCATTTTGGTGACAGCCATGTTCATTGTGGTAATGACCGGTACCCTTGTCGACGTGCCGGAAGCGGGTGTTCCAGTACTAAGCCTGATTCCTATATCGATGCTTTTTGGTATTTGTTTAAAGAAGGGCTATCCTCTGTTGATAACTACCCTGGCTTGTGTTGTGGTAATATTAGGGGTTTGTGGCATCGGGGCCAATTTCCCGTTGGTCTTTTCCTATAATACGTGGTTAATTATTTTTGTTATCTATACACTATTTGCTATGACGCTGCCAGTATGGCTATTATTAGCACCGCGGGATTACCTAAACACTACACTGGTTATAGGGGGCATGATTTTAGCCGCTGTCTCTTTGTTAATTGTAAGACCCCCGATCCTCATGCCCGCATTCGTAGGTTTTAATACTGTAAGGGGGCCGCTGTGGCCCATGATTATGGCCACAATAACCTGCGGAGCCGCAAGCGGCGTTCATGGCTTAATCTCTTCAGGAACAACATCCAAACAGCTTAGTAACGAAAAAGACGGTTACTTTGTTGCCTTTGGAGGGATGCAGGGAGAGACACTTATGGCAGGTATTTCAGCGGCAATGATTATGGTGTTATTTACATATGATCAGTTTTTAGAAAGGGCTTACGTCAACGCAGGGGCAGCATTCTCAGCAGCTATGGGCAATTGTTTAACCATGCTTGGGATCAACCCAGTTTGGGCAACAACCATTGGGGCCCTTACCTTCTCGGCGTTGCTGTTAACTACTCTAGATTCCTGGGCACGAGCGGGACGTTACGTTATGGAAGAAATGGCCCCGGACAGGAGTAGGATAAAAAAGAATGTATGGGCTTCTAGTGCTCTTTATATGGTTATTGTGGTAGTTGTCATGCTGACGGTGCCCTATATGGATTTATGGTCGGGTATTGCCATCGGTTCACTAACTTTGTTATTGGTGCCTTTAGCTCTCATGCTGATTAAAAGGTATAAGGAGAACAAGGTATTCGATTTTAAATTTGTTATCTTTGTGCTCCTTCCCATCTGTATTGTCTACCCCAGTGCTGTGGCCGCCGTTCTGTATCAGATGGTAGGCTTTCTAAACAGCCGAAATTGGGTATCCCTTGCCATGCTTATATTCATGATTTGCACGATCGGCTTCCTAACGGTTTATACAGTTCATAAAATGATGGCAATAAAAAGAGAAAGAAGAGAAGCGATACCCGAAGGTTCAAGATATAGCGGTAGTTGTTGACAGCTTTCAACAGGAGTTCAAAGTTAAAGGATTTTTAGTTTTAGCTAGAGAATATGTAATAGAATAAAAGGGTTGCTGCTGGGATAAACCTTACTTATATTGGTAAAAATAGATATAAAAATAAAAGGCAAGGCAGGGAAATAACTAATTTTACCGAAATATATTAAGTAGAAAATATAAGGGAGAGAATATTATGGATTATTTTGCCAGAAAAAAAATTAAAGAGATCTTAAGTAATCAAATCGACGATCTTGCCAATGTAATAGTGCTCGGCTGGGTTAGAACCAAAAGGACTTCACGAAATATTGCTTTTATGGAAATTAATGATGGAAGCACTCTGCAAAATCTTCAGCTGGTCATTCTTAATCCCGATAAATTTCCTCTGGAACAAATTAATAACGGAACAAGTCTAAGGATCAAAGGATATCTGGAAAAAACAGAGAATAGGGAACAGGCTATTGAGATGAAAGTAGAAGAGCTGGAAATTCTGGGTGAAGCCCCGGCTGATTACCTCCTTCAGAAAAAAAGACATTCTTTTGAATTTTTAAGGGAGATTGCTCATCTCCGACCCCGAACCAATACATTTGGGGTGATTAACCGTTTCAGAAGCAAAATGGCTTATGCCATCCATCAATTTTATCAGAAAAGGGGTTTTTTGTATATCCACTCCCCGATTATCACTACCGGTGATGCCGAAGGGGCTGGTGAACTTTTTCGGGTTACTACCCTGGACCTGGCCCGCTTAAGTAATGACGGGGGAACGGTTGATTATAGCCAAGACTTTTTTTCGGAAGAAGCAGCTCTTACTGTCAGCGGTCAGCTTCAGGCGGAGCTGCTGGCCTGTTCACTAGGTGATGTCTATACTTTTGCGCCAACGTTCCGGGCCGAAAATTCTAATACATCTCGACATGCTTCTGAATTTTGGATGATTGAGCCGGAGATGGCTTTTTGTAATCTGGATGAAATGATGGTGTTGATGGAAGAATTTATTAAATATCTGTTTCAATATGCCCTGGAAGAGGCCGGAGAGGAGATGGAATTTTTTAATAAATGGATTGATCAGGGTCGGATTAAAACGCTGGAGGGGATTATCAATGCCGAATTTGGACAGATCAGCTATAGTGAGGCGATAGCGATCCTGGAAAAGGCTAAGCAAAAATTTGAGTTTCCGATCAGTTGGGGCTGTGACCTCCAATCTGAGCATGAAAGATACCTGACCGAGCAATATTTTAAAAGGCCGATCATGGTTACCGACTATCCCAAAGATATTAAAGCATTTTATATGCGTTTAAATGATGACCAGAAAACTGTTGCGGCGGTAGATTGTCTGGTCCCGCAAGTGGGTGAAATTATTGGCGGAAGCCAACGGGAAGAAAGGTATGATCTTTTATTAAACAGAATGAAAGAGGCCGGGATGGATATTGATAAATACCAGTGGTTTCTGGATATTCGAAAATACGGTACAGTGCCCCATTCCGGTTTTGGCTTGGGTTTTGAGCGGCTCCTGATGTATTTATCCGGCATGGGTAATATCCGTGATGTAATCCCATTTCCCCGTACCCCCGGCAATGCCCGGTTCTAGGACAAGGAGGTTAAGATGAAGCGATCATTTAGCCAGATTATTTATCTTTTTTTAATCCTGTTGTTTATGCTCAATTTACCGGTTTACGGAGAAGAGTACTTCCCTTTGGTGGTATATGGTGGTGAACCGGAAGGGGTTATGGCCGCAATTACTGCCGCTCGGGAAGGAATAAAAACCCTGCTGATCATGGAGCGACAAGAGCCGGGTGGCTTAATGACCTACGGGGGTTTAAATTATTTAGACCTAAATTATGGGCCGAACGGGGGCAATTTAAACAAGGGTCTTTTTGCCGAATGGCATCAAAAAGTCGGGAATAGTATTCCTTTTTCGATTAAACAGGCCACTGAAGTATTTAACAGGATGTTAGCCGATGAAAGTAATTTAACGGTTTATTCATCAGCCCAATTATTGTCGGTCAACCGGAAAGAAGGCCAGCTTACCGATCTGGTACTGGAGCAGAATAATTCCCCTCAGGCTATTTCCTTTGCCCAGATCATTGATGCCAGTCAGGACGGCTATCTGGCAGCACAGGCCGGTGTCCCTCATTTTGTGGGCGGAGCAGATATCGGGCTGCCGGAAAGACATATGGCGGTTACCCTGGTGCTTCATCTGGGTAATATTGACTGGCAAGAACTAGCGATTGATGTCAAAGCTAACCGTTATGGTCCTTCCTATATTAATCATGACCATGCCTGGGGGTTTGTCAAAATCGGCCAGCTATATCAAGCAAAAAACCCCAATATTAAACTGCGTGGTTTAAATATAGTGATTGAAGGGGATGGGGCGACCAAGGAAGTATACATAAACTCGATGTTAATCTTTAATACCGATCCACTTAATCGTGAAGAGCTGAAGCGAGCATATCAGTGGGGACAGGAAGAAGCAAGACATGTTTTAGCCTTCCTGCAAAAAAACCTGCGGGGTTTTGCCGAGGCAGAACTCTTGTCTTTTCCTGAAGAGTTGTATGTGCGGGAAAGCAGGCATATTCTTACTGATTATCAGCTGTGTGTCAAAGACCTATTTGATAATAGAATTTTTGCTGATACAATCGCTTTGTCCTCTTATCCCCTCGATTATCAAGCTTCAACACGGGAATACAACGGTTTTGTCCTTTTTAATCCCTATTTATACGGAATTCCCTTGCGTTCACTGATTGCTCTTAATACTGATAATTTACTAGTTGTTGGACGCAGTGGTGGGTATAGTTCACTGGCTGCCGCCAGTGCCCGGGTTTTGCCTACCGGGATGACGGCCGGGGAAGCAGCGGCCCTTGCTTCAGCAATTTCAATTAAGGAGAATATCCCGGTACGGGATATCGTCAACAACCGACAGTTGATTGCCACAATTCAGCAAAAACTCGGTATTGATCGTCTGATCAGCCAAATCGATCATAAAAACCGCCCATTAATTGAAGACCAGGAAGTTTTACCTTATCTTAAAGAGTTGCTCTCCTGGGGTTTAGTTATTGGTGGCTATGATAACGATTTTCGACTTAATGCTGAGCTTACCGAAAGAGAATTTGCCCATTTGCTGGTCAAGGGTTTAAAGGGTAGAGAGACCCCAATTTTATATGAGTGGGTTCCCGGCGGTTTGGAAAGTATGAGTGCAGAGGTGCCCCTGTCCCGTGACCAGGCTGCCCTACTTTTACTGGTCGCGATTAGTAAAAGGGTTAGTGAGCTCCAAGTGGAAGAGTATTATCAAACGGCCCTTAACCATGATTTGATTCCGGATTTATTCCGGGAACTAGTCCCGACTGACCGTCTTTTACAGAGAAGAGAGGCCTATATCTTGCTCACTTCCTTCCTCCAGAAATATCCATTGCCCGGAAAACTGAGACTCTACCGGGATGAAGGGGAGTAAAACTTTAGGCTGATCAAAGGATAAGTTGGCTGGAACTGAGGATAATATTAATAGGAGTACTGGCCCGAAATATATAAAATAAAATGGTGAGGTGAAATTATCTTGGTTAAAGAACTACCGTTACGGAATGAGCTTGATGAAAGGTTTAAATGGGATGTTCAAGCTATTTATCAAACAGAACAGGGTTGGGAAGATGATTTCCAGCAGGTGGAGTCACAACTCCAGCAAGTTACGGACTTCCAAGGGAAATTAGCCGAATCGGCCGATAATCTGCTGGCCGGTCTGGAACTGATCATGGAAATCCAACAAGTAGTCAGCCGTTTGTATGTTTATGCCCATTTACGTAAGGATGAGAATACTTTAGAACAAAAGTACCAGGCAATTTACGACCGGGCCCAACAGCTATCTAATCAAGTCAGTAGTGTCACTTCTTTTATGGTTCCGGAAATATTAACCTTAACTGATGAGAAAGTTAATGATTATATTAAGACTAACCAGCGATTAGAACTATATAGACATCTATTGGCTAACATCCTCCGGCAAAAAGACCATTATCTTTCGGCTGAAGAAGAACGGATCCTGGCCATGGTTGGTGATGTAACACAGGGTCCGGCTAATATTTTTAGTATGCTAAATAATGCCGACCTGGTTTTTCCCACGATTAAGGATGGATCAGGGGAAGAGATCCGGGTTACCCACGGTCGTTATATAAACCTGATGCAAAGTAATGAGCGCCGGGTTCGTAAAGATGCTTTTCAGGCCCTTTACAGTAAGTATAATGATTATATCAACACATTTGCTACTACCTTAAGTACAAACATTAAAAGCCATGTCTTTTACGCCAGGGCCAGGAATTATGACTCAGCACTGGAAGCTGCCCTGGATGATGATAATATCCCGCTCCAGGTTTATAATAACCTGATTTCCACTGTTAAAGACAATCTCGATCCGATGTACCGTTATATTGCTCTGCGCAAAAAGATTCTGGGCCTGGACCAGCTCCGTATGTATGATATCTATGCCCCACTGGTTAAAGAAATTGAAATGAAAATACCTTTTAATGAAGCAAAAGAGATTATCTGTAAAGGCTTAAAACCGTTGGGAGATGAGTACATATCTAACCTGAAAGAGGGTTTTGATTCCGGCTGGATCGATGTTTATGAGAATAAGGGTAAAAGATCCGGGGCTTATTCTTCCGGTTGCTATGGAGTTCATCCCTATGTTTTATTAAATTATACCGATAATCTCGATAATCTTTTCACGCTGGCCCACGAAATGGGTCATGCCCTGCACACATTTTATGCTAATAACAATCAGCCCTTTGTTTACTCCAATTATAAGATTTTTGTCGCCGAAGTTGCTTCGACTCTGAATGAGACCCTGTTAAACAATTATTTGTTGGAAAACACCGATGATAAGGCCAAACAAAGATATTTGATTAATCACTATCTGGAGCAGTTCCGGGGGACGGTTTTCCGTCAGACCATGTTTGCCGAATTTGAAAAGATTATCCATGAGGAAGTAGAAAAGGGGATACCCCTTACTCCGGAAAATTTAAAGGAAAAATACCGCCAGTTGAATCAAATCTATTATGGGCCGGACATAGTGCTTGATCAGCAAATCGAGCTGGAATGGGCCAGAATACCCCATTTTTACTATAATTTTTATGTTTATAAATATGCTACCGGGTTTTCGGCGGCAACCGCTCTGGCCAATAAAATAATGGAAGACGGTACGGAGAGTTTGACCAAGTATCTGGATTTCTTAAAGAGCGGAGATAAAGATTATCCGATTAACCTTTTAAAAAAGGCCGGGGTCGATATGACCGACCCGACTCCGATCGAAGAAGCAATTGGCACTTTCCGGGAATATGTTGACCGGCTGGAAGAATTGAGTTAATAAACTGTTTTTACGATCTTTTTATTTTTGAGGAAAGGAATGATCTTAATGAGAGAGGATTTAAATCAACGGATTGATCAACTGAAAGACGATATTGTTAAATCTACCCAAAAGTTAATCCAGGCAAAAAGTGTTGAAATGGAAGCTGAAGAGGGGATGCCCTTTGGCCCGGGGGTTAATGAGGCCTTGGAGACGGCTTTGCAGATTGCCGGTTTACTGAATCTTAAAACTAAAAATGTAGACGGATATGCCGCTCATGTTGAAGTTGGTGAGGGAGAGGAGTTAGTCGGGGTATTATGTCACCTTGATGTGGTTCCGGAAGGTAAGAACTGGACATACCCTCCCTATGGTGGCGAGATCCATGACGGTAAAATCTATGGACGGGGAACGATCGATAATAAAGGACCGGCGGTAGCTGCTCTCTATGCGCTGAAAGCGATCCAGGACTGTGGGTATCAACCGCAAAAAAGAATCCGGCTAATTTTGGGAACCGACGAGGAAAGTGGCTGGCAAGGTCTTGAATACTATTTTCAGCATGAAGAAAAACCAACGGTAGCCTTTAGCCCTGATGCTGAATATCCGGTAATCTTCGCCGAAAAAGGGATTATGATCTTTAAACTGCACCAAGAATTTTCTCCGGAGAAATCCGACGGGATTGAAATCAAATCAATTAAGGGGGGTAATGCCCCCAATATGGTGCCGGATTACTGTGAAGCTGTTATCCACAGCAATGATCCGGAGTTGATTAAAGTTAAGCTAAGCGAATTTACTGCTGAAACCGGCTATCAACTGGAATTACTGGAAGACGGTGCGACAATTAAAATTGAATCACACGGTGTTTCGGCCCATGGCAGTCTCCCGGCAGACGGAAAAAACGCTATTTCCCAGTTAATGTTATTTTTAAACCGGCTAGAGATAAAGAACCAGCCGGGGCGGTTGATCAAATTTTATTGTGATAAAATCGGGATGGAATATTATGGCGAATCAATCGGCTGTGCTCTCAGTGATGAGATCTCCGGTCAGCTGATTTTTAATGTTGGGGTGATTGAAGTCGATCAAAGCAAGGCTGAACTACTGATCAATATCCGTTATCCGGTCACCCTGGATAGCAAAGAAGTATATCAAAGAATTAGCCAGGAACTTGACCAGACCGGAATTAAGATCGAAGAAAAAGAGGATAAAAAGCCTTTATATGTAGAAAAAGATAACCCGCTTGTCACTAAACTAATGCAAGTATACCGGGAATTTACCAATGATCAGCGTGAAGCTATCGCAATCGGGGGCGGGACCTATGCCCGGGTAATTGATAAAGCCGTTGCTTTCGGTCCTTTATTCCCCGGTCAACCGGAACTGGCTCATCAGAAAGATGAATATATCGGGATCGATGATTTAATTTTAAATACAAAGATTATTGCCAATGCCATCCTGGAACTGGCTAATTAACAGCAGAACCCGATCCATCCGGATCGGGTTCTGTTTAGGGCTTCGATTACATTCTTTCCGGTGCTTGAATCCCTAGCAGGTATAAGCCGGTCTTGAGTACCGTCTTGACGGCCAAAACCAGCAGAAGTCTGCTTTCCCTTAAGTCTACCTCGTCAACTAAGATGGGATACTGATGATAAAATTTATTAAAGGCCTGGGCCAGTTCAACGATCTGCCTTGTAATAAAGAAAGGCTCATTTCGGTCAGCGGCTTTGCGCACTGTTGCCGGAAAAGTATAGAGTAATTTCAAGACGGCAAAAGCCTCATCACTGGTTAAGGCTGAGTAATCATCCAGTGGGCGGCTCTGGGACTGGCCCTTTTTTAAAACACTATTTGCGCGGGCATGAGTATACTGAACATAGGGACCGGTTTCTCCGTCAAAACTAAGCATTCGCTCCCAGTTAAATACTATATCTTTTATCTTGGAATTGCTTAAATCATTAAAGATAACGGCTCCAATCCCAACCATTGCCGCGATCTCATCTTTATTTTCTAAAGTGGAATTGTTTTCTTCGATAATTTTTCTGGCTTTTTCAATTGCTTTGTTTAACAGGTCTTTTAAAAAGATTACATTACCCTTGCGGGTTTTTAAGGCCCCTTCTTCAGTACTGACGCGACCGAAAGGGACATGTTCAAGCTGATCCGACCAATCAAAACCGAGGAGCTCAATAACTTTAAACCATTGAGCAAAATGGAGGTTTTGGGAATAATCAGTGACATAAAGTGCTTTGGCAAAATGATAGTTTTCTTTACGGTAGATGGCAGCCGTGATATCTCTGGTCGGATAAAGGGTAGCCCCATCACTCTTCAGAATTAGACAAGGAGGCATTTCATATTCGTCAAGGTCAACAACATAGGCCCCCTCACTTTTTTTTAAGAGCTTTTTTTCCTGGAGCAGTTGAACAATACCATCCATTTTATCATTATAAAAACTCTCGCCGGTATTATAGTCAAAATGAACATTAAGTAACTGATAAATTTTATTAAATTCAGTTAAACTCAACTCAACAAACCATTCCCAGAGTTTTGCGGCTTCATGATCACCTTCTTCCAGTCTTTTAAAACACTGACGGCCCTTTTCCTCCAGTTCGAGATTATTCTCCGCCTCCTGATGGAATTTAACATAAAGCTTCAATAAGGCCGGGATCGGTTCTGCTTTGATTTCTTGCTCATTACCCCAGAGTTGATAAGCAGCAATCAATTTGCCAAACTGAGTACCCCAGTCCCCCAAATGGTTAATCCCGATACAATGATAACCCAGAAATTGATTTATTCTGTACAAAGAATTTCCAATAACGGTAGAGCGGAGATGGCCGACATGAAAAGGCTTAGCTATATTAGGCGAAGAAAAATCAATAACTACATTTTTTCCTGCACCCAGTCGGGAAGAGCCGAAGTTATCTTTAGCGGAAAGAACTGCCTCCAATACCGTTTTGGCCAGTAGTTCTCTTTTGATAAAAAAGTTAAGATAAGGACCTACATTTTTTACCTCAGCAAAATAATCACCTTGGTTAATCACAGCAACCAGTTCTTCGGCAATCAACTGGGGTGCTTTACGCAAAGTCCTGGCAAACTGGAAACAGGGAAGGGCATAATCTCCTAAATCTTCCTGAGGTGGTATTTCAATTAACGGAATTACTTCTTCTTTTTTGATATTGATATTGGCAGCAACCAGTTCAGCCACCTTTTCCTTGAAATCGATCATTTGAGTGCCTCCCTAAACAGATATTACTAATTTAATTTTTAGTAAATAGTATCACAAGATTGAGAATAAAGCAAGACTACCGCGCATTATTAATAGGGTTAATCTCCAATATATGATGCGGAATTAAAGCTTTACACTGAAGCAGTAAAACAGGCTGAAGAGAGAAGGAAATAAAAACATTGTGTAATTAAAAATAGTAACTTATTATAAAATAAGTACTATAAGATTAAGAAGGAAAAACACTCTAAATTAAGAATATATAAAACAAAGTGCGGAATTACAGATTAAGATCTTAAACAATAAGGTGGATGAAAGCTCCATCAAATAATGGCAAGCAAAACATCTACATTTATATATAATGTTTTGAAGGAACACGGTTATGAAAGGAGAAAATAAAAAAATGAAATACTCTATCTACATAGATAATCTAAGTAAAAAATACGGAAAGCTTACTGCTTTAAATGATATAACATTAGGAATTGAAAAGGGAGAATTTTTTGGCTTGATTGGCCCCAACGGAGCTGGCAAAACTACATTAATTATGTTAGTGTTAGGTATTATAAAACCATCTAAAGGAGTAATTAAAGTAAATGGGGTTAACCCAATTAGTGAATTTAGTAAAATAAGCAAAAAAATAGGGGTAATTCTTGACTATCATGCTTTGTACGATGAGTTAAGCCCATTAGAGAATTTAGAATTATACAGTCAGATAACTTATGGATTTAAAAACACAAATAAAATAAAGGAACTGCTTAGTTTTGTTGACCTATGGGAAAGAAAAGATGATAGAATCAGGGAGTTTTCTAAAGGAATGAAGCAGAGAGTGGCGATTGCTGGAGCAATTATTTGTAATCCATCAATACTAATAATGGATGAGCCTTTAAATGGTTTAGACCCTGAGTCTCACAAAATGATTACTGATCTTCTTATTGAAGTAAATAAAGAAAGACAAATGACTATTTTCCTTACCTCTCATAATCTACATGATGTGGAAAGGCTTTGCTCAAAAGTTGCTATTATTAAAAACGGTTATATCATAAAACATGACTATGTAAGTAATCTTAAAAAAGCACATTCCAAAAAAATCTTCTTAATTAATCTTTTAGAGAAAAATAGTCAAGTTAAAACTGAACAAAAAATTAGAAAAAATGAGTATTTAAAAAAAATGTATTGGAAGGATAATAATAATTTTATAATTGAGCTGAAAGATAAAGTTTACTTAAATTCTTTTATTCAAGAGCTTCTTAATAAACAAATACATATTAATGAAATTAAAGAGGTTAATAATACATTAGAAGATGTTTATTTGGAAATTATTCAGAATGAGGTGGGATGATGCAAACAAAAGAATTACTTGGGCTATATCAAAAAGATGTTAAAGAAGGGATAAGGATTGGGAAAATTCAGATCATTATTAGTTTCTTCTACTCATTTTTTTTAATCGGTATTTTTTCTGTATATTTGCCATTACTAGCAACCGGTGTTGGCAAAAACCATATAACAACAATTGTTTTATCTCTAATCAACTATATGCCATTTATTGTTATTTTCTCTATGATGTTTTTAGGAAATAGTCTAATACAAAATTTAATTGCTCGCGAAAAAACAAAGAAGACTATCCTGCCGCTGCTTTGTTTAGGTATTAAACCTAGGACTTTTTGGTTATCAAAACTGATCTCTGTTTTTACTATCTCTTTTGTCTCCGCAATGATTAGCATATTTATTATAGTATTTATAGTGTTATTTTTAGATTATGGAGCAATTGTTTCTCATGTCCGTTTAATTATTTTAAATATTGTTTTTATTCCTTTGTTCCCACTATTTTTTATGGGATTGTCAGGATTACTGTACATGATATCATTGAAATTTTGGCCTGTTTCTCTTTTATTTATGACAATCCCTTTCTTTTTGCTTCCTTATTGGAACAAAATTATTTTAAAAAATATTTTTTTAGTAATTGGATTAGTAATTATAGGTATATTATTAATTGCATTAACTGGATATTTAGCTGGACGTGTATCTAGAGAACAGTTAAGTGGGGTGTTTGAACAGACTTAGAATCGAAGATGAACCTCTCCCACTAAATCGAAGATTTTAAAGGTATTTCATTTTCTTCTTTATTTATTCCGCTGCCTGGCCCTAAAGCGCCGCACTTTGATCAAATTCCCACAACTTGAATCACACCAACGCCTGGTTCTGTTTCTGCTCTCATCATAAAAAACCCATTTACAGGCAGGGTTTTGACAGATTTTGATTCTCGCAAGGTCATATTTAGTCAATAACTCGGTAAAAGAGACGACGATCTGGGCGAGAAGCCAGTTAAAATCCTTAACTAGAGGGGTAAGTTCAAGGGTATAAACTATATTATCATACTTTAATTCCGGAATGACTTTAGTTAAAGCCAGGTAAGTATTGATTTGGTCAAGCTCAGCCGGTGATAAGACCTGGGCCGAAGATATTTTTTCAATAAGCTCAGTCAATTGTGCCCGTAGCTTGCAAAGTTGATTAATATTACCCTCGGAAAGGTTAAATTCGTTACCAAGCTTCCATTTTGTTAAAAAATCATTAATCCACCCGGGATTACGTAATAATTCTTGATATAATTGATGATTATTATACCATTGGCTATTGATAAAATCCAGACATAAAAAATCCATCCTGTAACCCCCTAAAAAACTTTTGACTATTACCGGTTAATCTGTTATACTTTAATTATAATCCTGTAACTATCTAAAGTCAAATTGATCGTTACAGGATGGCTAAATAATTAAAAAAAGGAGGCTGGAAAAGGTGCCGGGTTTTAACCGGAAGTTAATCGAAACGTTACATAATCAGAATTATCAAGTGCGCATAACCAGTATTGATCATCTGGTTGATCTGGAAACAGAGATTCTCAGTCGGAAAAAAGAGGGAAGGATCAATGAGCTCCTCTATCATCAAGAGCTAAAGCAGTTTTTTAGTTTTGCAGAAAGATTAAGTGAAGCTAAATCTTTAATCATCATCGCAATTCCACATCCAATGACGGTAGTTAGATTTTATTATAAAGAAAATTTACATGCTACCGTTGTTCCCCCCACATATCTGAGTAGACGCGATGAAAGCAAACTAACAACAACCCTGACCACTATGCTCAATTCAGCCGGATATAGCACGATAATTGCTAATAACAAACTACCGCTTAAACTTCTGGCGGTTAAAAGCGGAATGGGCAAGTATGGACGGAACAATATTTGTTATATACCGGGTATGGGTAGTTTTCATCGCTTAGTAGCTTTTTTCTCCGATCTGCCGGTGGCAGAAGATTATTGGCAGCAAGCCCAAATGCTGGAGAAATGCGAATCATGTCTGGCATGTTTAAAAAACTGTCCGACCGGTTGTATTCAAAAAGACCAATTTATGATCAAGGCCGAGCAATGTCTTACTTTTGTTAATGAAAGCAGCGATCCATTTCCGGAATGGGTGGATAGTAGTTGGCATAATGCTTTAATCGGGTGTATGCAGTGTCAGTTAATCTGTCCGGAAAATAAAAGTTATTTAAGTAAGGTTGATCCAGGACTTAATTTTAGCAAAGAAGAGACTACCAACATTTTGAACAATGCCCACTTTGAGCAGATTCCGCTTGAAACGAAAGAAAAGATTAGGGCTTTGGAAATGGCTGAATTCTATCAAATTTTCCGGAGGAATTTAAGTGTTTTAATCAATTAAACTAATATATTCCGGGGTAAGTGAAATTTAAACAGGAGGGGTAGCTGATGCATGTTCTAATTACCGGTAGTACAAGAGGGATTGGCTTTGGTCTGGCCAAATATTTTTTGGAAGCAGGATGGAAAGTAAGCATTAACGGAAGGAGTGAAGTGAGTGTTGATAATGCCCTGCAAAAACTGGCCAAGGACTACCCGGCTTCATCAGTGCAGGGATTTGCCGGAGATGTAGTAAAGATTGAAGCGGTTGAAAAGTTATGGGAAAATGCTGTGCAAGGATTTGGGGCAATAAATATCTGGATTAATAACGCGGGAGTTGGTCAGGACCGGGAAAATGTATGGGAAATAGATTATCCGGCTCTCCAAAAAGTTATTGAGATTAATCTTACGGGAGTGGTCAATGGTAGTTTAATTGCGGTCAGGAATATGCTCAAACAGGGACATGGTCAGGTCTTTAACATGGAGGGCTATGGTAGTAATGGTATGATGATGAAACAGATGACGATCTATGGAATGACCAAAAGAGCGATAACTTATTTTTCCCAGTCACTGGCCCTGGAAGTAGCAGATACACCGCTTAAAGTCGGTCTGTTGAGCCCGGGCATGGTCTTAACCGATTTATTGGAAAATTCAATACCGGAAAACCAGGAAGAAGCCAGCAAAACTCAACGGATTTATCGTATTTTAGGTGATCCGGTTGATCCTGTTGCCAGTTTTTTGGTTGCTAAAATAATAGCTAACCGGAAAAATGGAACCCAGATCAAATGGCTGACCCGGCGAAAGACGATCTTTAAATTTATAAAATCCTTGTTTAGTAAACAAAGTCGTTAGGCAAAATTAGAAAAGGGGTTAGATATAGGACTAAAGCTTAGTACCGGGTAGGATTGGACTACTGACCGGTATATCGATCAAAACTGTTTGCTCAATTAATTCCGTTTTTTTGATGACCTCTTTAAGCTGATTAAGATTATTTGCCCGGAATGCCTTAACCCCGCAGGCATTGGCCAGTTTTACAAAATCAGGATTGGTTGAACTTACTTCTTCGGGGTTAAGTTCGGCGCAGAGCATCCGGTTTTTTTCCATCGCCAGGCTGTTGTTATTTAAAACGATCACTCGAACAGCCAAATTATAACGACGGGCGGTAAGGAGCTCGGCCAGTACCATGGTTAATCCGCCATCACCAGTAATTGTTGTTACCGGATTATCCGGAAAATTTATTTTGGCAGCCAAGGCAGCCGGCAAGCCGAAACCCATCGTTCTCCAGGAACCGGAGATCAGCACATCCTGGCACTTATTAGTAAAGTATTTGCTGAACCAGAGCACATTATCACCGGAATCCAGGGTGATGATTTCTTGCTTTCGGATCTGTTCACTAATCACCGGAATGACCTGGTCCGGCGACAGCAGGGGAGAAGATTTTTCTTTTCCCGAATCTGGATTTGACGGGGAGGAGTGCTCGACCTGTTTTATCCGGTCCAGCCAATCCTTATTCTTCTTGTCCGGCATTGTTTCCAACATTTTTTTCAATGAATATTTCAGTTCTCCGTAAACTCCCAACTCAACCGGATGGTTAGCACCGATATTTTCCCGACAGGCATCAAACTGGATCACCCGGGGCTGAACCGGTGTATAGTTATTCGGCCACCAGGTAGCGGCAAAGATCAGGATTAATTCGGCTTCCTGTAAAATTTTTGTTGCATCTTCACTGCCGGCCAGACCCAGTCCGCCCAATGCCAGATAATGCTCCCGCTTAATTAAACCCGCTGCCGGTAGCGTATTGATTAAGGGGGCCTTTATTTTTTCGGCCAGCTCGAGTAATTCTTCGGTACATTCCCGAGCACCTCGGCCATACAGGATGGCAATTTTATCTGTCTGCTCAATTGCTGTTACCACCTGTGCTATTAACTCCGGGTGGGGGAGGACCTTACTGTCCAGATATGCAGGGTATTGCCGGGCAAGGGCTGAGCTTTCCTGCTCCCAGATATCTTTGGGGATAACCAGGTGACTGACCCCGCCCAGTTGAAGCGAAGTGGTCATTGCTTTATAAAAAAGATCAATAACTGATTCCGGGTTAATAATCAGGGCAGAATAGACAGTCAAAGGATTGGTCAGCTCCAGTTGATTAACATATTGCCGATAGTCGGTACCAATATTATATGTCTCGACCTGGCCGCTGATTAATAACAATGGGACCCGGTCACTATAAGCATCGGCTATCCCGTTAATTATATTGGCGGTACCGGGTCCGCTATGGACAACACAAACCCCAATCCTATTACTGAGCTTAGCTTCCGCCGAAGCCATCAATCCGGCTGTTGATTCATGTTTTGTCGTATATAGTTTAATTGCCGAATTAGCCAGAGAGGAAAAAAAGCTTAAAATAGTGTCGCCAGCATAGCCGTAGATATGTTCCACCTTGAAATTAACAAGTTGTTCAATGATCAGATCTTTAACTGCTTGGCCCATCTTCAAGCACCCCGTTTATTTTAGATTTAGTACTTATTATTTATTTTCTGGCAAAAAATTATGCAAAATTAGAATTAAAGGCAGGATATTTGATAAATAAATCAAATAATAATTATATAAGGAGAGTGAAAAGTAATGAAGAAAGATCATCATGCCCAGAATTTAATTGACTTTATTTTTGAAAGCCCTTCTGTTTTTCATGTGATTGAAAATGTAGTAAAGACCCTATTGAAAAATGGTTTTAAAGAACTTAATCTTACTTCCTGCTGGAAGCTTAGCCAGGGGGGTAAGTATTTTATTAAAAAGAATGATTCAGCTCTGGTTGCATTTGAACTCGGAAGCGGTCAACCGGAAAAAGACGGGTTTCGTTTGGTCGCTGCACATACTGATAGTCCGGGCTTTCGTATTAAAGGTAATCCGGAGGTAATAGAAGAAGATCAATATTTAAAGCTAAATACGGAAGTTTACGGAGGACCGATTCTAAATACCTGGTTTGATCGGCCATTAAGTCTGGCCGGACGGGTGGCTGTCAAAACTGACAATCCATTTCAAGGCGAGATTAAATTGGTCAATATCGACAAGCCCCTGCTAGTTATCCCTAATTTGGCGATTCATTTAAACAGAGAGATTAATCAAAATCCAGAAATAAGTAAACAAAAAGACTTATTACCACTCCTGTCCATGGTGGAGCAGCAATTTGAGAAAAAACAATTTCTCCTGGGGGTACTAGCTGAACAATTGGCAGTGAAACGGGAAGAAGTAATTGATTTTGATCTATTTCTTTATGAGCATACCCGGGGGAGTATTACCGGGTTGAATAATGAATTTATATCTTCAGGCAAGTTGGACGACCTGGCAATGGTTCAAGCTGCGCTCTTATCCCTGGTCAATACTAATGGAGCAGCGGCGACTAAAATGATCGTATTATTTGATCACGAAGAGATTGGCAGTCGCACTGGAGAGGGAGCTGACTCACCAACATTAACCAATATAATGGAGCGAATAACTCTAAACCTGGGAAAAGATCGGGAAGATTTTTTCCGAGCCCTGGCTAATTCCTTTATGATCTCTGCTGATATGGCCCATGCTGTCCACCCCAATCGACCGGAAAAACATGACCCGACTAATAAGCCGATCATCAATCAAGGGCCGGTTATTAAGGTAAATGCCAACGGTAATTACACCTCTGACAGTAAAAGTATAGCGGTTTTTAAAGAAATTTGTAGCCGCTTAAATGTACCGGTACAGATGTTTTATAACCATTCTGATCAAAGAGGCGGCAGTACAATCGGTCCTATTTCCAATACCCAACTGGGCATTCAGTCGATCGATATCGGCAACCCGATGCTGGCAATGCACTCAATCCGGGAACTGGCTGGAGTTGATGATCATCTAAATCTTATTAAAGTATTACAAGAGTATTTTCTATTATAATGAAAATATTACTGTAAGTTGATCAATCATCAAAACAGCTAAGGAAAGGAGAACGAGATGCGTTTAGTCCCTACCAAGATGATCACTCCTGAGATGACTCTGGCTAAACCAGTTTACTATAATGAAAATATTATCCTCAATACCGGAATAAATAACTTATATAGCTTTAAAAAAAGGCTAGCTGATCTGGGAATAAACTATGTATATATTAATGATGAAAAAT
Source organism: Halanaerobiales bacterium (assembly GCA_022360715.1). Lineage (GTDB taxonomy): Bacteria > Bacillota > Halanaerobiia > Halanaerobiales > DTU029 > JAKSCG01. Next base: position 21,009 of record JAKSCG010000029.1, on the reverse strand, counting down.
CGGAAGGAATTATCGTTAATGATATTATTCGGGATGAAACCCGTCAAAAGAGTCGAGGGATTATTAAAGAAACTTTTAGCGATATTGTTTTAAATAAAGAAACTAATTTGAAGGTAATAAAGAATATTATTACCGAATTGATCGATGATATCTTAAATGCTGAGATTATTATGTCCAATCTGGTCGATATTAAGAGTTATGATTCATATACATTTGAGCACTCGGTAAATGTGGCTGTTTTATCAATTCTAATCGCTAAATCAATGGACTATAATTATAATCAGTTATTACAGGTTGGAATTGGCGCTATTTTGCATGATATTGGAAAAATCTTGGTGCCCCAGGACTTGATCCAGAAATCCTGTCAACTGACTGAGGAAGAGTTTAATATTGTGAAGGAACATGTCCACCTGGGCTATGATTATTTAACCGATCGCGGCAAAATAAACCCGATCTCTCGCCTGATCGTGCTTTCCCATCATGAAAGAAATGATGGTTCTGGTTACCCCCAAGGTCTCACAGCCGATGCAATCCATAGATATGCCAAAATTACGGCTATTGCCGATGTTTTTGATGCCCTGACCAGTGACCGTATTTACCGACAACGCTGGTCAATTCGCGAGACTGTAACTTACTTGTTGTCCAATACTGATCAATTTGAATACGATATTGTTAATAATTTTGTAAAAAAGGTGGCATTATACCCCAATGGGACATTAGTATTACTCAACAACGGTTGGAAAGCAATTGTTAGAAGTCAAAATTATGGCCTTCCCGAACGGCCAGTAATCAGGGTGGTTGAGTATGAAACTGGTCAAAAAATTGTCAATCCACCAGAAATTAACCTGCTCGATGAACCTGAACTTATAATCGACAATACATATTTTTAAGTTGCGGCATCATGGGTTGTCTGGACTGATAATTTTCAGTAAATTTTAAGTATTTAATTTATAACTGGTGGTGATACCATGCTTACGATAATTAAAAATGGGCAGCTATATAGTCCCGAGCACCTGGGAAATAAAGATATATTGATTGCCGGAGAAAAAATTATCAGGGTTGCCGGGGAGATAGAAATTCCCAGTGTTGATTTTTATCCAGTTCAGCTGATTACAGCAACGGATAAAATAATTGTACCGGGTTTGATCGATTCACATGTGCATATTATCGGTGGTGGCGGAGAAGGGGGGTTTAAGACCCGAACACCGGAGATTCAATTAACTGAATTGAGCTCAGCCGGGATAACAACAGTTGTTGGTTGCCTGGGGGCAGACGGAACCACCCGCCATCTGAGCAGCTTACTGGCTAAAGCAAGGGCGCTGGAAGAAGAGGGGATTACTTCATATATTTATACCGGTTCCTATCAGCTCCCCTTACAAACAATTACCGGAAATTGTCGGGATGATCTTATTTTAATTGATAAGGTAATCGGGGTAGGGGAGCTTGCGCTGGCTGATCACCGTTCATCTCAACCTACCTTGACCGAGTTTAAACAGGTTGCCGCCCTGGCCCGAACCGGGGGATTGCTGGCAAATAAAGCCGGCTTGCTTAATGTCCATCTGGGTGATGGAGAGAAAGGACTGGATTATTTGCTGAGAATTGCCCAGGAAACGGAGATCCCGCTTGACCAGTTTCTCCCAACCCATCTTAATCGGAATAAAGAGTTATTGGAATCAGTTGTTGATTATGTAAAAAAAGGCGGTCTGCTTGATCTGACCACTTCCAGTACGGAAAGCCCCGCTGACCGGTCAATTCCAGCGAGCCGGGCGGCCAGATTACTGTTGGAAAAAGGAGTAGCGGCAGAGGCAATAACTTTTAGTTCAGACGGAATGGGGAGCTTGCCCCTCTTTGATCATCGCGGAAATTTTTGTGGTCTGGGGATCGGTGCGGTCAGCTCTCTTTGGCTGGAAGTGCTCAAGGCTATTCAGCAGGAGGGAATTCCGCTGGCCGAAGCCCTCAAATTTGTTACGGCAAATGTCGCCGACCGACTAAAATTAACGGCAAAGGGAAGAATTGCCGAAAATTACAGTGCTGACCTGGTTTTGTTAAATAAAGACTTAACGATTGATACAGTCATCGCCCGGGGAAGAGTGTTGATTGAAAATAAACGGGTTTTAGTAAAAGGCACTTTTGAGAAATAGCTTTAGTGATTGGTCTGATAGAGATCATAAAAGGTAATGACCGGATAGTCTTTGATTAAATCAAGCAGTTGCTCAAATTTGACTGGCGGAAAGAAATAGACATTACCCCCGTCGGCAATTTCATGGAAAATAAGGATTAACGGTAGATTAAGTTGCTTTGCTTCGCCAATCCATATTTTAACCTGGGCCAGTTCAGTACTCTTTAAGATAACCCTGGCCATTGATTTAACCTCTCGCTTTTCCGGAAAAAACAATAAATGGCTGTTACGGGCCACATGATAATGCTTTTCAACTACTTTTTCCACCTCTTCATTCCAGGCTGTTAAAGGACTGGCAAAACTGGCATAACCCGGACCAATTAAACCTGCTTTCAGCAAAAACTGTTTTGACTCAACTATTTCTCTTTGAAGATATTCCGGGGTTAATTCCTCCAGGTTATAGTGATGAACGGTATGTGAACCTATTTCCCAACCCGCTTCCTTTAGTTCCACTAACTGCTTCCGGGTTAAATTTTTTTCGCGATTAACAAAGCCGGTCGAGACAAACAAAACCCCGGGTAGATCCCGTTGTCGCATCATCGGAAAGCCATTTTGATAAACACCACGGTAACCATCGTCAAAATTTAGAATAATCCTAAAATCAGCACAGACAGTCATACTACTAACCAACAACAGCAACATAACGACAATTAATAAAAAATATCGTCTTTTTAACATTTTCTTCCCTTCCTTTATAAAATATATATAAAAACTGTTAAACTATAATTAATTATACCTAATTCAACCTAAAAATTCAATTATTACGATGATAGCAAAAATAACCTGGACTTGATTTTCTTCTTGACCTAAAAGTATTCATTTGCTTAACAAGATTAGTATAAATAACTTTTTTTCTTAACTTTTGCAGGAAAAAGAGCGAGAATAGTATAATATAATAAAAGTATAAAAAGTTTTATTAGTTTGGGGAAAGGACTTTAGATCATGACTTATAATTTTGAAAAACAAAAGGAACTACTGCTAAGCTTCATTAAGAACGGAGAGAAAGAAAAAAGTGATTTTAAACTTGGCCTGGAGATGGAGCATTTTATTCTGTGGAAAGATACACTGGGGGCGGTTCCTTATACTGGCGACCAGGGGATCAGTGGAATTCTACAAGAATTGAGCAAAGGTGATTGGTCCCCGCTTTATGAAGGGCAGCATTTACTGGGGGCAGTGGGCAAGGAAGCTAATCTTTCTCTGGAACCGGGCGGACAACTGGAAATAAGTATTTTCCCCTATCAATCACTCGAAAAAATCGATCAGATCTATCGTAAGTTTTTACAGCAGTTAATTCCCATTTTGGATCGACGTAAAATGGTTTTAATGGCCACCGGGTATCAACCGGAGAGCCGGATCGAAGAAATTGAGCTCTTACCCAAGAAAAGGTATTACTATATGTTTAAGTACTTTTTCGATAAAGGACTTTATGCCCATAACATGATGAAAGGCACTGCTTCCACCCAGATCAACCTGGACTATTCCGATCAAGAGGACTATCGAAAAAAGGTCAGGGTAGCGGCCTTTCTTTCCCCCCTTGTTTACACCATCTTTGATAACAGTCCGTTTTTTAAGGGAGAGGTATATGCTAAAACTTCCCTCCGTTCACTGATCTGGTATAACTGTGACCGAGAGCGCTGCGGGCTACCGGCTATCTTTTTTCAAAATGACTACGGCTATGCCGACTATGCCGAATATCTGCTGGCAATACCCCCAATTATTATCAAAAGGGGGCAAGAACTGCTTTTTACTGCTGCCAAAAAACTGGCGGAAGTATTTGACCCGGCCAACTATACCGAGCAAGAAATCTGGCAGTTTTTTACGATGGTTTTCCCGGATATCCGCACTAAAAAATATATTGAAATAAGGATGGGTGATTCACTGCCATATCCCTATAATCTGGCTTATCTGGCTTTCTGGAAGGGATTGCTCTATGATCAAACTAATCTACAAAAAATTGATGACCGGGCCAAGGAGTTTTTAGCATCAGATCTGTTGAGATTAAGACAGGAAATGATTGAACACGGTCCACAAGCCAGCTATGGTCGGCAAAGTATTTTTGAACTGATGGAAGAATTACTAATTATGGCCAAAAGAGCCCTTAATCCCAGCGAAAAGAAATATCTGGCAGCACTGATTGAATTGGTCGCAGCCAGGCAGACACCCCGCTCCAAAAGCCTTGCTCGGTTATCAGAAGGTAAAAATAAGGCCTTGCGCTGGTGTCAATTGACCGAAGGAGGTTGATTTTTTTGGATATTAAAAAGCTGAACCGGGGTTATCGTAAAATTATTTCCGACCACCCCGCTGATTCTTATCAGGATTACTTGCGGGCATTGAAAGCGGTAGAAGATTCTTCAGCTTATTATAAAGGCAAACCAGTAGATTTTCTCTACCAAGCCCTTTTCTTTAGCAAGGAACACCTGCTTCAACTGCAATACTTGAGCTCAACTCTGGTTAAAATACTAAAAAAAGTTATCGCCGAATATCGAAATAACCCAATTTTTCGTCGTAATTTCCCTTTTTCTTCCCTGATGGAAGAATTAATCTTAATTGATCCGGGCTATTTGTATGATTTCCCCATCGCTAGATTTGATATTTTTTATCCGTACAATCAACATGCCAAATTTTGCGAACTTAATGCGGACGGTTCTTCAGCCATGAATGAAGTCCGGGTTATTGAAGCGGTAATGCGGGCGACCCGTCCCTTTAAAATCCTGGACAAGACACACCACTTTGCCGGCTTTGAACTTTTCTATTCCTGGATAACAGTCCTACTCGCCAATTATCAACAGTATAAGCAAGGTGAGCAAGAGCGACCAAATATAGCAATAGTTGATTTTAAGGATGAAGGGACGATCAATGAGTTTAAGGAATTTCAACAGAGATTGATTGCTTCAGGTTATCAGACCGTAATCTGTGACCCGCGTGAATTAAAATATAACCGTGGGAAACTATATTATCAAGACAGCCATATTCAGCTGATCTATCGGCGGGCGACTACGGTCAGACTACTGGAAGAAGCGACCGATATAGCTGATTTTATCCAGGCCTATCGGGACGGGGCGGTCTGTGTCGTGGGTGGTCTTAGATCACAGATTATCCATAATAAAGTAATTTTCGCTATCCTGCATGACCAGGGCGCTACCCCTTTTCTGGAGCGGGAAGAGAGAGAATTTATTCAAAGACATATCCCCTTTACCCAGGTTTTAAAGGATAATAGCAGTGAAATGCTTAACCATCTGCTTGAACAAAAGGATAGCCTGGTATTAAAACCCTTTGATCAGGCTGCTTCCAAGGGGGTATATGTTGGGCGGGATTATACAAGCGAGCAATGGCGGTCTTTAATACTGGCTAGCCAAGGAAAAGACTATCTGCTTCAGGAATTTGTGGAAATACCTCAAATGGGGATGGCGACAGTTGATCAAAAAAAGGCCCGGATCTATTTTGAGGATTATGGGTATTTAATCGGAATGTTTTTGTATAATCAGCAACTACAGGGGCTGTATACCAGGGCCGGCCGGCAAAATATTATCGGAGCAGTTGCTGAATCATATACTGTACCAAATTTTGTTGTTAGCGAGGAGTAATCCCCCATGAGAGAAATTTTCCGTAAACACCTCTATATTTCCGGTCGGGTTCAGGGGGTTGGTTATCGCGCTTATTTTATGAAACATGCCCGGAAACTCGGTCTGAAAGGATGGGTTAAAAATAAGGTTGACGGCCGGGTCGAAGCAGTAATTGACGGTGATAAAGATCAGCTAAAAATGATGGTGGAATATGCCCGGAAAGGACCCGGCTGGGCCCGGGTCGAACAAGTTGTCGAGCAAAATGAGGAGTTCCAGGGAGAGTATAATGATTTTCGAATCAAATACTGAGCAGAATTGCTAAAACCCGTTGATAAGCAAGCTCGATTAATTTCCCCAGTTGTTCTACGCCCGGACCACCGCCTTGGGCAAGCTGCTGAGTACCACCACCACGCCCGGCAATTACCGGTAATAGTTCTTGGGCGATCTCATTCATCTTTAGGCTGGTTAGTTCGGACGAACGGCTGATGATAAAACGGGCAGTAGCGTCATCCAACACCCCCAAAAGGGTCACTACTCCCGGGTTAGCCGTTAATTTTAAGGTTAATAATCTTAGCTGCTGATAATCTTGCCCGGTTAATATCTTTTTAATTACTTTAATTCCGTTATGGCGGGAATAAGGTTTATTTAATAAATCCTCTGCTTGCAAAGTCAGTAGTTGTCCATTACAAAATTTTATTTGCTGAGCCAGGCTTTTATTCCGTTCGATTACCTTTTGGACTTCGCCAGCTACTTCGCTTACTTCGACCGACAGGAGTGCTGATAGGCTGTTCAGGCAATTGTTCTTCCCACGAAAATCATCTAAAACCCTTTTTCCGCAAAGAAACTCAACTCGCAGGCCCTGCTTATATTTACTCCAGCTAATTACTTTAATTAAACCCACTTCACCGGTCCGGGAAGGATGGGTTCCACTACAGGGGATCGTATCAATTTCACTAATTTGGACAATCCTGATTGGACCTGTTATCTCTGGCATTTTACGGGGAGCAAGTCTTTTTAACTGAGCATGCTCAACATAAAAAAATTCAACCCCGTGATTGGCAAAGACGATTTCATTGGCCCGGTTTTCGGCCTTGATTATCTCCGCCGGCTTGAGCGGCCGGTCGAGATCGATCGTAACCCGGTCACTGCCCAGATGAAACCCGATTGTTCCGGCCTTATATTGATCATAAAAAACAGCGGAAAGGATATGTTGACCCAGGTGTTGCTGCATGTGATCAAAACGTCGCACCCAATCGATCCGACAATTTAGGTCTTTTTGTCTGCTGGGGAGTTCGGACAGAATATGATAGACCCTTTCCTCAAGTTTATAGACGTCTTTTACCGGGATCTCCTGAATAAAACCCCGGTCAGCAGGCTGGCCACCCCCTTCTGGATAAAAGGCGGTCTGGTTTAATACCAGATGATATTCCCCTTCTTTTTCAACTACCTTGACAATATCGGCTTTAAACTCCCACAGATACTGGTCTTGATAATAAAGATATTTTTCCATCACAATCAACTCCTTATCATTTTGATTATACAAGATATTAAAGTAAATTTCTATCTTAAAACATGACCGGGAATTTAAATCTTGTGAGGAGGATTTAGCGCAATAATCGCGAATAAAAGTATAATGATAAGATTAGTAAACAGAAATTGAAGGGTGAGATCGGATTGGAATTAATGATCTGTGTAAAGGATTTATTTTTCCGTTATCCCGGAAAAAGGCATGATCTCTTACGCGGGATAGAACTTAAGATAAAAAAGGGTTCAATTACCGGTCTGATTGGTATCAACGGGTCCGGTAAGACGACATTATTTCAGATTTTATTGGGTATCCTAAGGGCAGAGCAAGGTTTAATTGAGATCGCCGGTTATCCCTTAGCAAAACTCCCGAAAGAGTTGGTCGGATTTTTACCGGAACGCCCCTATTATCATGGTAACTTTACCTTAAAGGAATACCTCTACTACCTGGGCAAGATTTCTTCCCGACAGGTCAAGGAAGAAGAGCTTGAACAAATCATCGCTACCGTCGATCTGGCTGGTTATTGTAATCAATATATTAGGAGTTTTTCCAAGGGAATGCTGCAAAGGGTGGGCCTGGCGCAGACCCTTTTACACCAACCGGAATTGATTATTATGGATGAGATTACATCAGGACTGGATCCGATCGGTCAAAATCAGCTCAAAGAAATAATTTTACGGATAAAGCAAAGCGGTACAACCGTATTAATCAGCTCTCATCATCTTGCTCAGATCGAACAAATTTGTGATCAGATCTGTCTTTTACATAATGGCAAGACCAGGACTCTGACCCAGGAATATTTTAAGATTAAAAACAGATACCAATTGATTTTAGAAGGAAAAGAGGAAGAATTAAAGGAAAAATTGCAACATTTGAGTACGCACGATAAACTGGTATTAAATAAAAACAGGCTGACCTTTGAATTTAGTAACGATCAAGAGTACTTTGACATTTTAAGCTGTCTCCTGAAAGCTAAAATAAAAATTATTAATATGCAAGCTAATTACGCTACATTGGAGGAAATTGTCTTAAAATATCTTGCTGAGGAGGGAGATGGCTAAATGCACGGACTTTTTTACTTGTCGGTCTTTATTTTTCGCGACTACAATCGGAGATTTCGTCTGATCATACAATTTTCAATTCTGGTCATCGTTATCGGACTCTTTTTCAACTATCATTATGCCCCTTATAGTTATCACTACATCGCTCTGGGAAAGAGTATTTTTTTGATGATGATCAGTCTGCTGACCACTTACCAATTAAGTAAGTCTAATTATAACCGCCGTTTATATATCCTACTCAGCCGGGTTAGCCGTAAGGAGCTCTCTCTATCTTTAATCCTGGTCGCTTTTATAATTGTAGTTTTTTTTAGCATAATCCTTGATCTTTACCTTTTATTGTTGGCCCAAATTGAATCGGAAATGTTGCTTAACCCTTTTTATCTTACGGCAAACTTAATTATTATTTTCTTATCAGTTATCACCACCTACCTTTTTTCCTATTTTACGGTTAAACGTGAATTAATCATTTTAAGTCTGATTTTTCTGGTGTTGGGTTCTATTCCGGAATGGTACATCATATCTCCGCTAACTTGGTTACTAAAAGGGATTTCCTGGCTCTTTCCTCCCTTGAGTTTAAATATACTGGCTTTAGTCAATAAGCAAGGCTCAGTAGGACTTTTTATTCATTCAGTCGGTTACGGCCTGCTGGCTTTGTTCACTGCCTTGATTTTGATTAAAAGGAAATCATTCAGTGATCTGCCGACTGATTAACAGGAGTTGATTGAAATGTTGGAACTAAAACTGATTGCTACTACTACCTTTGGATTAGAATCAATTGTTAATACGCAGGTAACAAAACTCGGTTATGAAATCGAAAGGGTGGAAAATGGACAGGTCGTTTTTCAGGGAGATCTGGCGGCAATTCCCCGCACTAACCTTTGGCTCCGTTCGGCAGAGAGGGTCTTAATTCTGGTGGGTGAATTTATTGCCACAGATTTTGACCAACTTTATGAAAAAACCAAAGAATTGCCCTGGGAGGAATGGTTACCGGAAAATGCCGAGTTCCCGGTAGCCGGTAAGTCGGTTAAGTCGATTCTGTCCAGTGTCCCGGCCTGTCAATCAATTGTTAAAAAAGCGATCGTCGATAAGATGAAAGAAAAGTACCGGCGGCAACGGTTTCCGGAAGACGGTCCGCGCTATCAGCTTCAGATTGCCTTATTACAAGACCGGGCCACCTTGACCATTGATACCAGCGGTCAGGGTTTACATAAAAGGGGTTACCGTCAGTTGGCTACTGAAGCGCCCTTACAGGAAACCTTGGCGGCAGCAATGATCCAGCTCAGCCGTTGGGAGCAAGACAGGATTTTAATTGATCCTTTCTGTGGGTCGGGAACGATACCGATTGAAGCAGCTTTACTGGCCAAAAATATTGCCCCAGGATTACAACGGAGCTTTGCGGCTGAAAAGTGGCCGAATTTACCGCTTTCATTATGGAAAAAAGCCCGGGAAGAGGCACGCGAACTGGTGCAAACTAAGCTGAAGCCCCGTTTAATTATGGGGACTGACCTGGATCTAAAAACAATCGGAATTGCCCGTTATCACTCCCGTCAAGCGGGGGTTGACGATCTTATCCACTGGCAGGAGCAATCATTTAAGGACTTTTCTAACAGCCGGAAATACGGCTATATTATCAGCAATCCCCCTTATGGTGAACGGTTAAAGGAAGGAGGGGATATCGCAGCACTTTACCGCTTAATGGGTGAAAAGCTACGCCAACTTGATACCTGGTCTCTTTATATTTTGACCTCACACCGGCAGTTTGAAAGCCTCTTTGGCAAAAAAGCCAGCAAACGTCGCAAGCTTTATAATGGAGGTATTGAATGTCAGTATTATCAATATTTCGGCCCCTGGCCTCCCCGTAAAAATAAAATTAATCAATAGTAGGTGTAATATGAAAAAATATCTTCCCTATTTAGCCGGAATTACTTATTCCAGTATCTTTGGTTTTTCCTTTCTGTTTACCAAAGAGTGTTTAGAAAGAGTTGACCCCTTTCAGTTACTGGCTTATCGTTTTAGCCTGGCTGCCCTGACCCTGACCCTGCTTTATATTTTTAAGATAATTAAGTTGAATTTTAGCGGGAAAAAGATCGGTTTGCTGTTCTTGCTGGCTGTAATCCAACCGGGGTTATATTTTGTTAGTGAAACAATCGGGATCAGTCTTACTAATTCATCAGAAGCAGGTCTAATGATTGCTTTAATTCCTATCGTAGTAACAATCCTGGCTGCTTTTATGCTGGGAGAAAAGCCCGGTCGGATTCAGACTTTTTTTATTGTTTTGTCGGTAGCAGGGGTATTTTTGATCGTTTTATTGAAAGGGCAGGGTGGTCTGACCACAAATTATCTCGGATTGGCCTACCTATTTGCTGCAGTATTAATGGCTAGTCTTTATAATATTTTGTCCCGTAAGTTATCGCTTAGTTTTAAGCCACTGGAAATAACCTTTATTATGATGTGGACCGGGGCAATCCTTTTTAATCTGTTATTCTTTTTCACCTCCGGCTTTAACCTGAACCAGTACCTGGCACCTTTTAATAATAATAAAATCCTCATGGCCGTGCTCTATCTGGGCGTATTTTCCTCAGTAATTGCCTTTTTCCTGGTCAACTATACCCTCGCCAAGATAAAGGCAGCTCAATCTTCAGTCTTTGCCAATCTGACCACTATTATCGCTATCCTGGCCGGAGTATTCTTCCGTGGGGAGAGCTTTTATTGGTTTCAGTTAATTGGTGGTTTAATGATTATTAGCGGGGTCTGGGGTACCAATTATTATAGCCTGAACAGCAAGAAATCAGTCCAAGACGATTTACACTAAAACTGCTTCCGTTTCTTTTCGTCGATACATTAGTTGATAATAATCCTTGAGCATCCTGACTGCCGAGAATTTCCGATGGGACATGGCGATACTGGCCCGCATCATTTCTACCCAGCGCTCCCGCTGATCATAATAAAGCGGGATTACTTCATTCCGCAGAATCAGATAGAGGGCTTGCAAGTCTTTTTCATCCTCATTTAATTCTCCTTCTAACTGTTCAAATAGTTGATCAATTACCCAGCCGTTAATACCATGTTCGGGTCCTTCTGCTACCCAGCCGTCCAGTACACTTAAGTTTAAGACACCATTCATTGCTGCCTTCATCCCTGAGGTACCACTTGCTTCCATCGGACGTTTGGGATTGTTCAACCAGACATCACAACCCTGAACGAGATATCGACAGATCTCCATATCGTAATTCTCCAGGAAAACAACGCTATCCTTATATCTTCGGTCCATTTGGACCAGGGCGGCAACAATATCTTTCCCGTAGTGATCGTTGGGATGGGCCTTACCGGAAAATACCAGTTGAATTTTACCTGTTTTTAAAAGATCATCAATCCGTTTGGTATCACGAAAAATTAGTTCACTGCGCTTATATGGAGCAGCCCGCCGGGCAAAACCAATTATTAAATTATCGGGGTTCATCCGAGCTGCTGTTTCCCGTCGGACAAAATCAACCAGTGCTTTTTTCGCCTGGTAATGTTCTTGCCAGAGATCACCGTTTTCCAAAAAAGCTTTTTCCATTTGCTCTCTCTGCCAGGTCTTTCGATCTACCCCATTGGTCACTGCAATAATCTGTGCTGATTTCTCCAGGTGTTCCCACATCCTGCGGGCTGTTTCTCCGTGCACTTGCGAAACACCATTGGCAATAGACGACATATGTAAACAGGCCGCTGTCATATTAAAGGGTTCACCACCGAGTTGTTTCATCTGTTCCCAGTTTAATCCATTAAAGGCCCCTACTTGTTCCAGGAGATGGAGGTCATGCGATTCATTACCGGCCGGGATCGGGGTATGGGTGGTAAAGATTATTTGCTGTCTGGTTGCTTTTACTGCTTCCGCGAAGCTGAGATCTTTTTTATCGATCTTTTCCCGGATCAGCTCAATCCCGGCAAAAGCGGCATGTCCTTCATTAAAATGGTAGCGGTCGACAGTAATTCCTAATTCTTTTAAAGCCCTGACCCCTCCAATACCGAGGACTATTTCTTGGGCAATTCTGATATATTTATCTTCTGAATATAGTTTTTCCGTTATCCAGCCATTTTCAGTCTCCGGTCTGCCGGCATCAAGCAGATAAAGTGGGGCATGATTAAAGCTATCGACCAGATGGATCTTTAGTTCGACATCCCGACCTTCGATCCGGACCTTAACCCTTTTTCCCGTATCCTTAAAACCGTCCTCCCGGATAGTTGGGAAGGTATCATAGGGATACCCTTCTTCATTGATCAACTGGCGGGTATAATCCTTCCACCAAAGAATACCGATTCCGACAACCGGGGCCTGGAGCTCCCGGGCTGCTTTCAGATAATCACCGGCGAGAATTCCCAATCCCCCGGCATAAAGGGGGAGATGGTCATTAAGTCCATATTCCATACAAAAATAAGCTATCTTTTCTTTTAGTTTCTCCATGTTATCCTCCTTCCGGACTGCTGTATTTCCTTATTTATTTTGATAAAGCAACCGGTATTTTATACTTCTTTTTTTGGTAAAGAGTATTAATATTCGCTGATACTACTAATTACCGGTTTTTAATGTTATAATAATTATTATTGAATAATATTCTATAGTGGAGGTAGAAGGTAATGCGAATATTAGTTAACGGTGCCTGTGGAAAGATGGGAACTGAGGTCGTTAAAACGGTTATTAACGAGACCGGTAATCAATTGGTTGCTGCCTGCGATCAGATCAATATTGGTAAGGATATTGTAAAGTTATTGGCTTTATCCGGACCAGCAGTAACCATCCGGTCGGATTTAGAGCAAAGCATAAAAATGGCCAAGCCTGAAGTGATCATAGATTTTACCAACCCGGTTTCAGTGATGAATAATATTAAAACCGGCCTGACTAATCGTGTCCATATGATCGTCGGGACAACCGGGATTACATCGGTTGACTTGACTACTATTGAAAATTTAACCGACCAATACGGAGTGAATGCCCTAATTGTCCCTAATTTTGCCCTTGGAGCAGTTTTAATGATGCGATTTGCAGCTGAAGCGGCCCGCTATTTCCCCCAGGTAGAGATAGTTGAATTACACCATAATCAGAAGATGGACTCCCCCTCAGGAACTGCTTTAAAAACTGCCGAATTGATTAATAGATATCGCTCAGAACTAAAGAGTAAAGAAGACTTTGTGGAAATCGAAAAATTAAGCGGCTCCCGTGGTGGTGATGCCGATGGGATAAGAGTCCATAGTATTAGGCTGCCCGGACTGGTTGCCCATCAGGAAGTTATTTTTGGCGCGGATGGTCAGAGCCTGACGATCAGACATGATTCTTATAACCGGCGATCGTTTATGCCCGGGGTCAAGCTGGCCCTGCAAAAAATAACTAAAATCAAGGGACTGGTCTATGGTCTGGAAAGAATTCTTGCTTAATTAAGTAAAATTTATGCACTCCCGTAACCCTTAATACATATAGTATATTGTATGTCAAATAATTACTCCCCCAGAAAGGAGGAGGTCAAATTAAAATAGCAATTATTGGTGGAGATAAACGTGAATTGGTCTTGATTAAAAAGCTGGCCAGTCTGGGATATTCGCTCCGGGTATTAGGAAGTATTAACGAACTAGCCGACAGGGGAATTTATTTTTCTAATCAGCTAAGCCAGGTAGTTGCCGATGCCGAAGTAGTTATTGCTCCTATGTCCAGCACTAATGAACAGGGTTTTTTAAAAGCAACTTATACAACGGAGAGGGTTAAACTGGATGAAGATTTTTTTGCCTTACTGAAGCCGGGGACCCTCTTTTTGATCGGGATAGCCAGACCAACGGTCCAAAAAGCCCTCACTAAATATAATATTAAATACGTCCAGTTAGCTCTCCTGGATGATCTGGCTATTTTAAATGCTATTCCAACTGCTGAAGGGGCAATTAAGATCGCGATTGAGGAAACCGATTATACCATTTTCGGCAGTAAGACCCTGGTACTGGGACTGGGAAAGGTTGGTTTAACCCTGGCCTGGCGATTAAAAATGCTCGGGGCCGACTCCTATGCTGTCACCAGAGAGCGGGCGTCAATCGCCCGTGGGATCGATCTGGGCATTAAAATGCTCACTTATCAAGAGTTAACTGCTTGTCTACCCGAAATGAATATATTATATAATACAGTACCGGCCATGATGATCAAACGAAAAGAATTAGAATTGCTAGCCAAAGATTCATTAATTATCGACCTGGCTTCGGCCCCGGGCGGGACTGATTTTGCAGCCGCAGAACAGTTAGGGATTAAGGCTATTTTAGCCCTTGGGCTCCCGGGAAAAGTTGCCCCGCAAACTGCCGGTAAAATACTGGCTGATCTTATTCCGGATTTAATTAAAGAGAAGTTGGCGATGGATTAAGGAGGTGCAATTAATTTTGAAGTTAACAGGAAAACGGATCGGTTTTGCCGTAACCGGTTCTTATTGTACATTAGATCAAGCTACAGTTGAAATGAAGAGACTGGTCGAGGCTGGAGCCGAGATTCAACCGATCCTATCTGAAATGGTCTTAACCAGAGACAGCAAGTATGGTCCAGCCAAAAAATGGATTAAGGCCTTTCAGGAACTAACTGCCAGACCGATTATCAGTTCAATCGTTCAGGCCGAGCCGATTGGTCCGGGTAAATTACTGGATTTATTAATTATTGCTCCCTGTACCGGTAATACTATCGCTAAATTAGCCAACGGGATTATTGATGAAACGGTTATTATGGCAACTAAAGCCCACTTACGCAATGATAAACCGGTTTTAATCGCTATTGCTACCAACGATGGTCTTGGTTTAAATGCCAAAAATCTGGGGATTCTGCTTAACACCAAAAACATTTATTTCGTTCCCTTCGGTCAAGATAACCCTTCGGAAAAAAGGAATTCACTGGTAGCCAGATTTGATCTGTTGTGTGAATCAGCGGAATATGCCCTGGAATCTAAACAAATCCAACCAATTTTAATCGAATACCGTGGCATTTAAATTGTAATTCGATTATTACTTATGGTAAAATATAAATTACTATATCGAAGATAGGATGAAGGAGTGAGTATTGTGCGTAGTTATAGTGTAGCTGTGGTAGGTGCTACCGGTGCTGTCGGGTGGGAAATGGTGAAAATTTTAGCCGAACGAAATTTCCCGTTGAAAAAATTGCGTCTGCTGGCAACAGCAAGATCGGCCGGTCAGGAGATTAGTTTTAAGGATGAAAAAGTTAAGATAGAAGTTATTAAACCCAGGATTTTTGCGGATATAGATATTGCTCTTTTCAGTATTGGCAGCACTCCCAGTAAAGAAATTGCTCCGCGTGCAGTCAAGGAGGGGGCAATTGTGATCGATAACAGCAATGCTTTCCGGATGGATGACCATGTCCCGCTGGTTGTTCCCGAAGTAAACCGGGAAGACATCGCCGAACACCAGGGGATCATTGCTAACCCCAATTGCTCTACTATTCAAATGGTGGTAGCAATTAAACCTATTTATGATGAGGTAGGAATTAAACGGATAATTGTCAGCACTTATCAAGCTGTCTCCGGTACGGGGAAAAAAGCAATCAAAGAGCTCCAGCAACAAGTTGAGCACTATAATACCGGCCAGGAGATGGAAGCAGTAATCTATCCCCATCAAATCGCCTTCAATGTCTTACCCCATATTGATGTTTTTACCGAAAATGGTTATACCCGGGAAGAAATAAAGATGTTTAACGAAACCAGGAAGATTATGCATGATCCAGAGCTACTTGTTAATGCTACCTGTGCCCGAGTACCTGTTTTTTACGGTCATTCGGAAGCGGTTACTCTTGAAACAGCCAGGGAGATCAGCCTGGAACGGGTCAGGGAGTTATTGCACCAGGCAGCTGGGGTAAAAGTGGTCGATGACCCGGTTAATTTGATCTATCCGCTGGCCCTTCTAGCAGAAAAAGATGATGATGTGCTGGTTGGTCGTTTACGAAAGGATCTTACACACCGGCTAGGCATTAATCTATGGATTGTGGGCAATAATCTGCGGAAAGGAGCAGCTTTGAATGCTGTCCAGATTGCTGAAGAAGTAATTACCAATCAACTGGTGTAGAGGCAGGAGGTTAGTATGAAAATTATTGTGCAAAAATTTGGCGGTACTTCCTTAGATACTGCCGAAAAAAGAGGGCTGGCGGTAGAGCACATTAAATCGGCCAAAGAATTGGGTTATCTCCCGGTAGTAGTAGTTTCAGCAATGGGTCGGGCCGGGAAGCCTTATGCGACCGACACTTTGATCGAAATAGCGGAAGAGGCCTGTTTTAATATTAACCCACGGGAAAAGGATCTGTTGATGTCCTGTGGTGAAATAATATCAGCGGTAGTTATGGTCCAGTCACTTCAGAAAACCGGGCTTGCTGCTACTGCCTTGACCGGTGCGCAAGCCGGAATTATAACAAATGATAATTTTGGTGAAGCGGAGATAACTAAAGTAGATCCGATGAGGATCGTAAGATACCTAAAAGAAGGTATAATACCCGTTCTGGCCGGCTTCCAGGGAATAACGGCAGATGGTGAAATTACTACTTTGGGTAGAGGGGGGAGCGATACGACTGCCAGTGTAGTAGCTGCCGCGATCGATGCCCTCTATATTGAAATCTACACTGATGTGGAGGGGGTAATGACTGCTGATCCAAATCTGGTGGAAAATGCCCGCATCCTCGATAAGGTCAGTTATAATGAGGTCTGTGAGTTGGCTTATCAGGGAGCCAGGGTAATCCATCCCCGGGCGGCAGAGATCGCCATGAAGGAAAATATCCCGATCAAGATTAAATCGAACTTTAATAAAAATTCCGGTACTTTAATCCATAACCAGGGATTACGGGGTATCAAGGGTAACCGCCCGGTAACCGGAGTTACCAGTCGGAGGAATATTGCCTTCATTAAAATTTCTCCGCAAAAACCGGCTGAATATGCGACCGGACTAATTGTCTTTAAAATTTTAGCCAGTCATGGTATTAGTGTCGATTTTATCAACATTCATCCCGAAGTCATTTCATTTGTAGTTGAAGCCCGAAATAGTGAAAAAGTTAAGCAACTACTGGAAAAATATGATTTTGTTTTTGAGTTTAATGATGGTTATGTCAAAGTATCGGTAGTTGGAGGGGGGATGACCGGTCGACCCGGTGTTATGGCCAGACTGGTTGAGGCTTTAAATCAAGAAGAGATCGAGATATATCAAACAACTGACTCCCATACCACTATTTCCTGTTTAATCCGCATTGAGCAGGAAAAAGAGAGTTTAAATGCACTGCATAAAGCCTTTAAATTAGATCTTTAACTGGAGGGATTTTGATGAAGCATTTTGGAGAGGTTTTAACAGCAATGGTAACACCGTTTGATCAGGAATTAAAGGTGGATTTAAGTAAAGCAAGAGAGTTGGCCCGTTACCTGATCGCAAATGGTTCCGACGGTTTGGTCGTACTGGGGACAACTGGGGAGGTCCCTACACTCAGTACAACGGAAAAGTTAAGCCTACTGGAAACAATTGTTGATGAAGTCGGTGATCAAACTACCGTCATTGCCGGCACCGGTTCTTATTCTACTGATGCCAGCCTGGAGTTGAGTAAAAAGGCAGCCGCAATCGGTGTGGACGGGGTCATGTTGGTGGTTCCCTATTACAATAAACCCCCACAGGGTGGCCTTTATCAACATTTTAAAAAAATCGCAACCGGGATCGACTTACCAATCCTGCTCTATAATGTTCCCGGCCGAACCGCCTGCAATCTGGAAGTAAATACTTTAATAAAATTGGCCGAAATTGATAACATTATTGCGGTTAAGGAAGCCAGTCTTGATATGGCCCAAATATCGACCCTGACCAGGGTATTACCGGAAGATTTTTATGTCTATAGCGGGGAAGATACTTTTACTCTCCCGATTCTGGCAGTAGGTGGTCAGGGAGTGGTCAGTGTTGCAGCGCATCTGGTTGGAGTAGAAATAAAAAGAATGATCCAGGCATTTAAGGCGGGCAAGGTTGAAGAGGCGATCGCCTTAAATAAGCAACTGGGACCCATTTTTGAAGCTGTTTTTATAACGACTAATCCGATCCCGGTAAAAGCAGCACTGAATATGGTCGGGCTCAATGTAGGAAGCCTTCGGCCGCCCTTACTAAACCTTATGCCAGATGAAGAAGAAGTATTGAAGGGGATAGTTACCGATTATGGGTTGGTTTAAACCAACCCTTTTTTGGCGATAACTTAATTTTAAAAAAATGCCTATAGGTAAAAAGACCTCCATTATTGCCTCTGCTAAGGAAAATTCTTGTTTTTTTCTCGGCGAGGGGTTATAATGTAAATAACGGGTATATGAACGAGTTTGGAAAATAATTGGATTATGCAAACAAAAAGTAATTAAATTATGATTTGGAGGTGCTTTTTTTTATTAATGTCGAAAAAAAATCAAATAGAGGATGTAGTAATGATCCCCCTAGGTGGGGTTGGTCAAATCGGCAAAAACATGATGTTATTGGAAATAAACAATGAGATTCTAATCATTGATGCCGGGGTGATGTTTCCGGAAAACGAACTACTGGGAATTGACCTGGTTATTCCTGATTTTTCTTATGTTAAGCAAAATGCCGATCGAATAAAAGGAATTGTCTTAACTCATGGTCATGAAGACCATATCGGGGCTTTACCCTATTTACTAAAAGAGGTTAATCTTCCTGTCTATGGGACCAAATTAACCCTAGGTCTGCTGGAAGGAAAGTTGGAAGAGCATAACCTCAAAAAGCATTGTCGACTAAAAGTAGTAAATCCCGGCCGTTCTATTAATATATCCAATTTTAAGGTCGATTTTATTCGGGTAAATCATAGTATAGCCGATACCTGTGCCCTGGCAATTCACACATCACTTGGACCGATCGTTTATGCAAGTGATTTTAAATTTGATCAAACACCGATCGACGGGGAAGTTGTTGATTTTCACAAACTGGCTGAACTGGGTGACAGTTCACCGGGTGTCCTGGCACTTTTTTCCGATAGTACCAATGTAGAGAGGGAAGGTTATACCTTATCGGAACGGGTAGTAGGTAAAACAATTGACGACATCTTTCGAGCGGCCAGAGAGAGGATCGTGGTAGCAACCTTTGCCTCAAACATCCACCGTATTCAACATGTTATTGATTCTGCCTTTAAGTTTAATCGCAAGGTTGCGGTTACCGGCAGAAGTATGCTTAACAATGTTGAGATCGCCAGAAATCTTGGTTATTTAACTATACCTGATGATATGCTTATTGATATCCGCAACTGTTCTGACTTACCCGATAAACGGATTGTATTATTAACTACCGGTAGTCAGGGGGAACCGATGGCTGCTTTAACCAGAATGGCCAGAGGGGATCATTATCATATTAATATCCGTCAAGGTGATACGGTTGTGATCTCAGCCTCGGCCATACCCGGTAATGAAAAATTGGTCGGTGATACGATCAACCAACTCTTTAAGCGAGGAGCCGATGTAATCTATGAAGACATATCCGGTGTTCATGTCTCCGGGCATGCCAGTCGTGAAGAGTTGAAATTGATGCTAAATTTGGTTAAACCAAAGTTTTTTGTTCCGACCCATGGTGAGTACCGCCACCTCTATCGCCATGCTAAACTGGCCGAGAATATCGGGATTCCGTCCGAGAATATTTATCTGGCTGAGATCGGCGATCGGATCCGTTTTACCGCAGATAAGGTTTTTAAGGACGGGAGTGTTCAGTCCGGGCAGGTATTGGTTGACGGATTGGGAGTTGGTGATGTCGGTAATATTGTTCTCCGGGACCGCAAACTACTCTCGGAAGATGGAATAATAATCGTAGTTGTCACCATTGATCAAAATGGTACAATCCTGGCCGGGCCCGATATAGTTACCCGTGGTTTTGTCTATATCCGAGAATCGGAGGAATTAATTGCCGAGGCCACCTCGCGTGTTGAAGAGGCTTTAAAAGAATGTGAAAAAAACAATACAACCGAATGGTCTGTTTTGAAAAACCAGGTTCGTGATTCACTTAATGATTATATCTATAAGAAAATAAAGCGTAATCCAATGATACTTCCAATTATTATGCAGGTTTAAAGGGATGTAGAAGAAAACAAATAGAGATAAATCTCTCTATTTGTTTTTTCTTTTTTTGAATTATCAAGTAAAATAATATAAAATATTAAGTAAATATAGCAATAAAGGAAGTCTTCGAGATAGATGAGATACACAAATCCGTGATGAAAAGAGGATGGGTTATGGAAAATAGAAAAGAAGGTGAATTAGTTCCTTATGATATGGTATCACCTGGATGGGAAGCTGAGTATACTGGTTTAAATGATTTATCTTTGGTTGAATCTAACGCATATTTGACATATAGCGTTGACAATGAAGGTTTTGTGATGGGAAGATATTCGCTGTGGGGATTCGCCCATTTAAGAGAAGAAGACTGGAACGATGAAATAAGGTATATAAACTCAATGCAGGTGAAGCTTGGATTTCTTAATGAGAATATTCGAAAAATTCGCCGGCATATTGCAGGTCTGGTCTGCTGCGATAATGGAGTGCCAGTAACTATTGATGAAACCCTGAATACTATCGGAACAGGCTGTCTGCCCGAACCGTCGTTTCATACTGGCTGCTGGATAGGTGGTGGGACGAGAAGTACTCAACCTTGTCATGTTGAAAGCATGAAATTAAT